>JAFEFH010000132.1 GCA_018240695.1 Pseudomonadota bacterium
TCGGCGACTGGCTGCGCGACGCGCTCAATCCGAAGCTGCGCTGATGGCCGCGAACGCTCCGCTCCTGGAAGTGAAGAACCTCCGCGTCGAGTTCCCGACGCGGCGCGGCACCTTGTTGGCGGTCGACGACGTGTCGTTCGACATCGCGCCGGGCGAAGTGTTGGGCGTGGTGGGTGAGTCCGGTGCGGGCAAGTCGCTGACCGGCAACGCCATCATCGGCCTGCTCGAGCCGCCTGGACGTATCGCGGGCGGCGAGATCCGGCTCGAAGGCCAGCGCATCGACAATCTGCCGTACGAGGCGATGCGCAAGGTGCGCGGCGCGCGCATCGGCGCGATCTTCCAGGACCCGCTGACCAGCCTCAATCCGCTCTATTCGGTGAGCCGCCAGCTCGTCGAGACGATCCAGACCCACCTGCCGCTGTCGGGGCGCGAGGCGCGGGCGCGCGCGCTCGACCTGCTGAAGCAGGTCGGTATCCCGGGCGCGGAGCAGCGCATCGACCATTATCCGCACCAGTTCTCCGGCGGCATGCGCCAGAGGGTCGTGATCGCGCTCGCGCTGTGCGCCGGACCGCGGCTGATCGTGGCCGACGAGCCGACGACCGCGCTCGACGTCTCGATCCAGGCGCAGATCATCGCGCTCCTGAAGAAGCTCTGTCGCGATAACGGCACGGCGGTAATGTTGGTCACACACGATATGGGCGTGATCGCCGAGACCGCCGATCGCGTGGCGGTGATGTATGCCGGCCGTATTGCCGAGATCGGGCCGGTGCGAGACGTCATCAAGCATGCCCAGCACCCCTATACGCGCGGCTTGATGGGGTCGATCCCGAGCCTCGGCGTGCGCGCCGACCGGCTGACGCAGATCGACGGCTCGATGCCGCGCCTGACCGAGATCCCGAAAGGCTGTGCCTTCAACCCCCGTTGCGCCTCCCGCGGCGAGCGCTGCCTGGTGGAACGCCCCGACCTGATGCCGGCCGGCGCGAGCCGGGCCGCGTGCTGGTTGCACGACCCCAAAGGTGTCGGCGCACCGATGCCGCTGGTCCGGGAGACGGCGCATGCCTGATCTTCCCATGACCGACCGGTCCTACGTCCGGATCGAAGGGCTGAAGCGCCACTTCGACGTGTCGGCGCCGTGGCTCGTGCGCGCCATCGAAGGCAAGCCGCGCCAGATCGTGCAGGCGGTCGACGGTATCGATATCGAGATCGCCAAGGGCGAGACCTTCTCGCTGGTGGGCGAGTCGGGCTGCGGCAAGTCGACGGTCGCCCGCCTCGTGGTCGGCCTCTATCCGCCGACCGCCGGCCGCATCGAGTTCGACGGTAACGACATGGCCGAGCGCCGGGGGCAGGGTGCGCAGTCCGCCTTGCGGCGGCGCATGCAGATGATCTTCCAGGACCCGTTCGCCAGCCTCAACCCGCGCTGGCGCGTGTTCGACATCATCGCCGAGCCGATCCGTGCCTTCGGCCTGGCCAAGGACAAGGCCGACCTCGAGAAGCAGGTCGGCGACCTCCTGCGCCAGGTCCGCCTGACCCCGGCGGACGGCGTGAAGTATCCGCACGAATTCTCGGGCGGTCAGCGGCAGCGCATCTCGATCGCGCGTGCGCTGGCGAGCCGGCCGGAGTTCCTGGTGTGCGACGAGCCGACCTCGGCACTCGACGTCTCGGTGCAGGCGCAAATCCTCAACCTGATGATGGATTTGCAGCGCCGGCTGAAGCTCACCTATCTGTTCATCAGCCACAACCTCGCGGTCGTCTATCACATCTCGACGCGCGTGGGCGTGATGTACCTGGGCCGGCTGGTCGAGGAAGCCCCGACCGACACGCTGTTCAAGCGGCCGAAGCACCCCTATACGCGCATGCTTCTCGACACGATCCCCGACCTCGACATGACCGGCCGTCAGCGCGTGCCGGTGGCGGGCGAGGTGCCGAGCCCGCTCAATCCGCCGTCGGGATGCAGCTTCCATCCGCGCTGCCCCTTCGCCAACGAACGCTGCAAGGCCGAGCGGCCGAAGGCGCTGCCGATCGAGGGTGGATCGGTCGCGTGCCACGCCATCGAGGAAGGCCGACTCGCGGTCGAAGAGCGGAGCTACGCGGCACGCGGTTGATGCAATTTTCTGGCGAAGTCGTGGTGTGCATTCGTGCAGACCTGACTTCCCTTGACCGCGCGCGCCGCTGCCGTACGATCCGGCGCTTTATTTTTTGCGCATTGGAGAGCCCGCATGCCGGTCATCAACCGCATTGCCTCGTTCCACAAGGACATGACCGCGTGGCGCCACGACATCCACAGTCACCCTGAAACGGCCTTCGAGGAAGTGCGGACGGCCGACGTCGTCGCGGAAAAGCTCAAGTCCTTCGGCCTCGAAGTGCATCGCGGTCTCGCCAAGACCGGCGTCGTGGGCGTGCTGAAGTCGGGCAAGTCCGGCCGCGCGATCGGCCTGCGCGCCGACATGGACGCACTGGATGTGCATGAAACCAACCAGTTCGACCACAAGTCGACGATCCCGGGAAAGATGCATGCCTGCGGCCATGACGGCCATACGGTGATGCTGCTGGGGGCGGCCAAGTACCTCGCCGAGACCAAGAACTTCGACGGCACCGTCTACTTCATCTTTCAGCCCGCCGAGGAGAACGAGGGCGGTGGCCGCGTGATGGTGGAAGAGGGGCTGTTCGAGAAGTTCCCGGTCGAGGGCGTCTACGGCATGCACAACATCCCGGGCATCCCGGTCGGCAAGTTCGCCGTGCGCCCGGGGCCGATGATGGCGGCCTACGACATCTTCGAGGTCGTGCTGAAGGGTGTCGGCGGTCATGGCGCCATGCCGCATCACACGATTGATCCGGTCGTGGTCGGCGCCCATATCGTGACGGCGCTGCAGTCGATCGTCGCGCGCAACATCGACCCGATGGATACCGCGGTCGTGTCGACGACGCAGATCCATGCCGGCGACGCGTGGAACGTGATCCCGCAGGAATGCGTGCTGCGCGGCACGGTCCGGACGTTCAAGAAGTCCGTGCAGGACATGATCGAGGCGAACATCGAGAAGATCTCGCGCAACGTTGCTGCGGGCTTCGGCGCGGAAGTCGTGAAGTGGCGCTACGAGAAGCGTTATCCGGCCACCGTGAACAGCGCGCAGGAGACCGAGTTCGCCGCGCACGCCGCGTCGGCCCTGGTCGGCCTCGACAACGTGAACCGCAATCCGACGCCCGCCATGGGCAGCGAGGATTTCGCCTGGATGCTGCTGAAGAAGCCCGGTTGCTACATCTGGATCGGCAACGGCGACGGGGAAGGCAGCTGTATGGTCCACAACCCGGGCTACGACTTCAACGACGACATCCTGCCGCTCGGCGCGTCCTATTGGGCGACGCTGGTCGAGCAACAGCTCGCGCGCGAGGCCTTGCCGCAAGCCGCGGAGTAGGCCGAAGGAAACTGGCGGGCGCGATCGTGGCAAACCCGGCGCATCCCTACACCAACCAGCGCATCGGTCTGGCGACCCTGCATGAGAAGGAGCGTGCCTTTGGGCCGCCGTTCCGCCGCATGCTGGGCGCCGAGGTGGTGGTCGCGCCGAAGATCGACACCGACACGCTCGGCACCTTCTCGGGCGAGATCCCGCGCAAGGACGAGCTGGTCGAGACGGCGCTGCTGAAGGCCGAGATGGCCTTCGCCACGCTCGACGTCGACTGTGCGATCGCCAGCGAAGGCAGCTACGGGCCGATCGAGAACGTGCCGCTGCGCTCGGGCGGCGTCGAGATCATGGCCTTCGTCGACCGCAAGCGCGGCGTGCGCATGGTCGAGACCATGCTGACCCACCGCACTAACTGGCGGATGTGGCGCTTCAAGCCGGGCGATCCGCTGGTGCCGGTGGCCGCTAAGTCGCTGCACTTTCCCGACTATGGCGTCTTCGTGATGAAGAACTCCGACTACAGCCATCCGGTGAAGGGGCTGCAGACGGTCGACGACATCGTGTCCGCCGTCGAGCGCGAAGCGCGGGGCTCGGACGATGGTTTGGCGCTGATGATCGCCGACATGCGTGCGCATCGTAATCCCACCCGCATGAAGGTGCTGCGCGCGCTGGGCTCCAAGCTCGCCCGCCGGTTGGCCCGGCTCTGCCCGAAATGCGGCGCGCCGGGCTTCGGCCATATCGAGTCACGGCGCGGTCTGCCGTGCGCCGGCTGCGGTCAGCCCACCCACTATGTCCATTTCGAGATCGACGGCTGCCATGCCTGCGGCCACGCGGTTGCCCGGCCGCGTCCCGATGGACGCACGACGGCGCCCAAGCTCGCCTGTCAGCCGTGCCGGCAAGACCCGGCGGCGGCCAACCGCTAGGCAGCCCCTCCTGCAAAAAATGCAGGAACGACTTATCGCCTACGGCCCAGCGATATCTGTCGCGAGATGGAAGAGACAGTCGCCGCGCTCGCAACGGGCGGGGATGCGCTTGCACAGCACCAGACCGGCACGCTTGAACGTCAGCATGTCGGGCTCGCGCCACGGTGTGTGGTGGAAGTGGATGCGCGCGGCCGGCTGGCCGGCGGTCACTTCGCTGCCCAACTCGACCAACGGTTCGAACAGGCCGCCGTCGGACGCGTAGACGTAGTAGTCGTCGCCACCGATCTCGGTGAGGCGCGTCGGCGTGGGTGAGGGCACGGCGCCCTGCAGCAGCCCGATATGCGCCAGCACGCGGCGCATGCCGTCCTCGGCGACCTTGAGTGAGCCCGGCGTCACCAGCCCACCACCGCCCAGCTCGGTGCCCATGGCAACGACGCCCTGGCGGGCCGCGGCGGAAGTGAAGGTTCGGCCGCCGCCCTGCGGGGCGGCGGCGAGGTAGCTCACGGGAGCGCCGAACGCCTTCAACATGCCGACAATCTTGGCCATGCGCGCGGCATCGCCGTTGCGGGGCGCCAGCGCGCTCGGGATGTAAGAAAGAGAGCTGCCGCCGGAATGGAAGTCGAAGGCATAGTCGAAGGTCGGCAGCAGCACATGCTCGATGAAATGCGCGATCTGCTCGGTGATCGTGCCCTCGGGATTGCCCGGGAAGCTGCGGTTGAGATTACCGTCGTCGATCGGCGAGGTGCGCTGGCCGGCCATGGCCGCCGGAAAGTTGGCCGACGGCAGGATCACCAGCCGGCCCTTGATATGCTGGGGCTCCAGTGCGCGGATCAGGTTCCCGAGGCCGATCTGGCCCTCCCATTCATCGCCGTGATTGCCCGCCTGCATCAGCACGTCCGGTCCGTCGCCGTTCTTGATGCGCACGATCGGGATCGGGATCCAGCCATAGGCCGAGCGGTGGACGGAATGCGGCACGCGCACGAAGCCCGTGGCCTTGCCCTCGGCATGGAGGTCGATGTCGGCGGAGAGGCGGCTCATCGCCGCGAAATCGGTCTTGCTCACTGTGTTTGCTCCCTGACGCGATCTTGGAGGAGTTTGCACACGCTGGGAACCCTGGGAGGCTCCGAAGCGTTCGTCGCCAATGGTCTGGAAACGCGTCGCGAACATCGCGGGCATTGTGCTCGGCGTGCTGCTGGTCCTGATCGGGGTGGCGGTGGCCGGCGGCTATTATTTCCTCACTTCCGCCGACTTCCGGTCACGGGTCGAGAGCGAGGCGAGCGCTCTCTCAGGGCGCAAGACCAGGATCGCCAAGATCACCATCGACTGGGGCAGCACGACGCACATCCACCTGAGCGGCGTCGAGCTCGCCAACGCGGAGTGGGCCAAGGAGCCCAACATGCTGCAGATCGAGGAGGTCGATGCCGATCTCCGCCTGTGGCCGCTATTGAAGGGCGACATCGTCCTGCCGCGACTGGTGCTGCGCAAGCCGCAGGCGATGGTCGAGGTCGGCGACAAGGATCAACTCAACTGGAGCTTCGGCGAGGCGCCGGTCGCCACCGAGGCTGCCAAGGCCGTCACGCCCAAGAACCGCTTCCAGACGCCGCTGATCGGCCATCTCGAGATCACCGAGGGTGCGCTGAAGTACCAGGACCCGCGGCGCAAGCTGGCGCTCGACGGCACGATCTCCACCGCCCAAGGCAAGGCGGGCGACCAGCCGCAGGCGGAGCTCAAGCTCAAGGGCAAGCTCGAGAACCAGCCGCTCACCGTGCATTTCGTCGGCGGTTCGGCGCTGATGCTGCGCGATACCACTGAACCCTATCCGCTGGATCTCGACATCGCCTATGCCGGCACCAAGCTCAAGGCCAAGGGCACGGTGCAGGATCCGTTCCAGTGGACCGGCGCCAATGTCGACCTCACGCTCTCTGGCCCCAACCTCTCCGAGATTTACCCGCTACTCGGCATCCCGGGCCCGCCGACGCCGCCCTACGTCATCAGCGGCAAGCTCGACCGGGAGCCCGGCAAGTGGAAGTTCACCCAGACCAAGTGGCATGTGGGCGATTCCGACCTCGCGGGCGACATCGTGATCGATGAGACCAAGAAGCCGGAATTCCTGACCGCCAAGCTGGTCTCCAACAACCTCGCCTTCAAGGACCTGGCGCCGCTGGTCGGCGCGCCGCCGGGCAAGACCGGCAATGTCAACGCCCAGCAGGCCGCGACCCAGCAGCAGCTCGAGGCGAGCGGGGATCTCTTTCCCAACGTGCCGCTGCATGTCGAGCGCCTGCGCGCGATGAACATGGACGTGACGCTCGACGCCAGGCGTGTGGTCGCGCCCGACTACCTGCCGGTGCGGGCGCTGGCCTTCCGCGTTCTGATCAAAAACGGGGTGGCGACGGCCAAGCCGCTGACGCTGTCGCTGGTCGGCGGCGGTACGATCTCGGGCGAACTGGGCATCGACGCGCGCACCGACAATCCCAGGGTCCATTCCAACCTCAGGGGCACAGACATCGAGCTCGCTGCCTTCTTCCGCAACTCGAGGTACTTCGACACGACGCACGGCAAGATACAGGGTCGCGTCGTGCTGGCCGGACACGGCAAATCGCTGGCGCAGGTCATGGGAACCTCCGACGGCCATGTCGACGTTGCGCTGGGCGGCGGCTCGGTCAGCAGCCTGATGGTGAGCCTGGCCGGCCTGCAACTCTTCGATGCGCTGATCCTCTACGTCACCGGCGACAAGCGCATCCCGTTGCAGTGCGCGCTGGGCCGCATGAACTTCCAGAACGGCACGATCACATTGGACCGCACGCTGCTCGACACCCAGAAATCCGTGCTCGACGTGAACGGTACCGTGGCGCTGAAGAGCCAGGTGGTGAATGTCGAGATCAAGGCGCATCCGAAGTCGTTCGACCTGCTCGACCTGCATGGGCCGGTCAGCGTCGAGGGCAAGATCCGCTCGCCGAAGGTGGGCATCGGCCGCTCGATCCCAATTCCCACGCCGGTCTTCGGCACGGCCAAGGGGGTCGACTGCGCCGGCCTGACCAACCAGCTCCTCACGGGGCAGTAGTCAGCGCGAGGGCGAAGTTGCCGTGCGCTCCGAGGACCAGGGGAAGTTGAGATACTGGTCGCGCGTGTCGTAACAGATATTGCCGTACATCCGCAGATAGGCCGCGCGGCGTTCCAAGTCGGCGTAAACCACGCCGGGATCGGCCATGTCGGCCTCGTAGCGCGGCAGGTTCGCGGCGGACAGCGCGTAAGGCAGGACGTCCATCGCCTGCGGCACGCTGCGGCCTTCGAGCCAGTCGGCCGCGTGCTGGCCCAGCGCATAGCCGAACATCGGCGAGGCGAGGCTCACGCTCGCCTTGTACGGGCCGCCCTTCTTGATCTCGGCGACCGCCTCGGGCTCGCCGTCGATGCCGCCCAGGAACTGGTCGGGCCGTGCCTTGCCGGCCTCGCGCAACGCGTCGAGCGCGCCCAGCACCACCGTGTCGGCGCCCAGCACCACGTCGACATTGGGTTGCGCCAGCAGCACCGTGCGCATGGCGGCGGCGCCGCCGTCCTTGTTCACGGTGACGGGGGAGAAGTCGGCCACGATGGTGACGCCGGGCAGGCCCTTCAGCGAATCGCGCATGGCGACGAAGCGCGGCGCCAGGAACTGTAGGCTGTCGTGCGTCAGCAGCACCACGCGCGCCTTGCCGCCGAGCTTTTCGCGAATGTAGCCGGCGGCGGCGTCGCCCAGCACCTTGCCGGTGAGATATTGCGGCGCGTTGAGGATCGTCGTCGCGGGCGGCGGCACCACGGTGCCGACATAGGCGCCCGACCAGATCACGCGCTGGAGGCTGCGTGCGAGGCCCCGCGCGTCGACGGGCGCCGCGATCACGGCGCCGACATGGGCGCGGTGCAGGCCTTCGACCTGCTCGATCATGCGGGCGGCATCGTTGCGGGCGAGGGCGACGCGATACTCGAGGCCGCGATCGCGCGCCGCGAGCGAGAGGCCGCGCGAGACGCCCTGCATGAACTGTCGTTCGTTGTCCTGCGCGAAGGCGATTGCGCGCTCGAGGCCGGAGGGCGCGCCACAGCGCGGCGCGTCGGCGTTGAACGGCGACAACACCCGCGGCACCGTGATGCCGGGCGGGCCGTCCTGCGCCATCGCCGTGTTGCCGGCACCGGCCAGCGCGCACAGCGACAAGGTCGTCGCGGCTCGAATGAGGTTGAGGATGAAGGCTCCCGATTCCCGGCACGATTGTGCCGTCCGGGCCGACCTTAGCAGGTCGGCGGAACCGGGAACACCAGCCGCGCGGAAGTCCCCGGGGATCGCGAACGATAGTCGATCTCGGCCCGCAGGGTGCCCGCCATGGCCGTCACCAGGCGCGTGCCCACGCCGGTGCCCTGGATCGGGCTGTCGGCCCGACGGCCGACGCCGTCATCCTCGACGAGCAGCTCCGCCCGGCCGTCGCCCAGGCTCCTGAGGGCGACCCGGACCTCGCCGTTGGCGCCGGGATAGGCGTATTTGAAGGCGTTGGTGACCAGCTCGGTGACCACGACGCCCAGATTGACGCTGGCGTCGGGCGGCAGGCGGATCGGTTCGACATCGTACTTCAGCCAGGCGCCATGGCCAGCATTGTGCATCGACGCTGCGAGCTGGTCGAGCAGGCTCGACAGATATTCGTCGAGGGCCACGAAGCGCACGTCGCCCGAGCCGTAGAGGCGCTTGTGGACCTCGCCGATCGCCATGATGCGGGCATGGGTCTCGTCGAGCGCGGCTCGTGCGGGGCCGCTCAGCGCGTTGCTCTGGAGCTTGGTGAGCGAGGCCACCAGGGTGAGGCTGTTGGCGACCCGGTGGTTGACCTCCGCCAATAGCATTTCGGCGCGGTCGCGGGCCTGGGCGAGGTCGGCGGTGCGCGAGGCGACGCGCGCCTCCAGCCCCGAGGCCAGGGTGCGAACCTCGTCGCGCGCCTGCCGGATCTCCACGGTGTAGCGCGAGACCGTATAGACCACGCCGGCCACCACCAGCACGATCAGGATCGCGCCCAGAATCGAGGCCCAGTAGAGGCGGGAGGCGTTCTCGCGCTGCTCGCCCACGCCCGCCGTGAGACGTTCGTCGGCATTGCGAATCAAGCCGGTCATGAAGACGTTGATCTCGTCCATCAGGGCCTTGCCGCGGTTGGTGAGCAGCAGCGCCAGCGCCTCCTCGTCGCGCCGGTCGTTCTTCAGTCCGATCGACTGGTCCATCTCCGCGACCTTGTCGCGGACCAGCACGGTGAGCCGCTGGAGCATGACGGCGGTCTCGGGATAGGGCTTGAGCAGCCCCTTCACCTCGTCGAGGTGGCGCTGGATCTGGCTTTTCGCGGTGTCGTAAGGCGCGAGGTAGATTTCGTTGCCGGACACCATGTAGCCGCGCTGGGCCGATTCGGCGGTCTGGAGAGCAGCCCGCAGTTCGACGGCGGCGCTGCGCGTGTCGCGGGCCTCGATCACGTCGTCGAAATAGACCCGGGCGCGCTCGTTCAGCCAGATCGTCATGCCCACGATCCCCAGCAGCGTCACGAAGCCGACGGCGAGGAGCAGGATGGTGGAGGAGACGACGTAGCGGATCGAGATCGGCATGCGCGGGCGACACCTTCGCACGGCGCCGGGCAGCGCCCTACCGCTATTTCACCGCCTGCCCGGAACTTCCACAGCGGGGCACCGTTGTTCCCGCACCAGGCCCGCATGCCTCGCGCTGCCCGTCTGACGCACTCGAGAGCAGCTCACCGGCCCAAGGTGGGCTGTTTTCGTTTGAGTGGGCTGTTTTCGTTTGAGAGGCAGGTGGCAGACCAGCCTGCATGAGCATTTTGGGAGGCGTTCAGTCGCCGGCGCGGACCTGCCAGCCACGCCGCCGGTAGCTGTTCACGACGATGGCGACCATCATCCGGCTATGGATCGCCAGCAGGACCAGGCAGGCGCCGACGAAGAAAATGATCGCCTGGACCGGTTGCAGGAACAGCGAGATGCCGGTGAAAGCGACGATGCCGGCCCAGGCGCACAACGTGATGGCAAAGGCATAGAGGAACTTGTTCCGCAATCCACACGACAGCACCCAGAACGCGCCGAACAATCCCGCCACGAGATACGCCCACCCGCCGACAGTGAAATTCTTCTCATTTCTGGGGTGTTCAAACCGATATGTCTTGAAGAGCGGAAGCGCCATCGCCGCAGGATATGTTCGACAGTGTTACGGATGCATTGCGCTAAACTGCCGCTGCGCGAGCGGGCAAGTCTCATGACCGGCAGCTCGAGCTAGGACGACAGCGCGAGCAAGGCAACTGAGCGCACGTCGCGCGCACCGCGTCGCATCGGACAAGCTGCCATCGAGGGCGCCATCACGCTCTGGTGCGACTACTTCCGCCCTCATGCGCGCACCGCGGGAAGCCATTCCTGCGTGCACGTCTGCTCACTCCGCCGTCCGGTCACGCGCGGCTTTCCTGTCGGCGGTGCGCTCGCAGCGCCGTTGCCGCGCGTCGCAGAGTTCCCCGCACTGCTCCTCGATTGCGCCCTGGCAGTTCTGCCGGCAAACGTCGTTGCGCTGCTCGCATTGGTGGAGATCGGCGCGATAGATGCGGTCGATGAGCGTGCGGGCCTCATCGTCCGCCCAAGCGCTTCCCGACGTAGCCCACACCAGCAGGAGCAGGCCGGCAACGGAGACAAAAAGATCCTTCCTGCGTTCCTGCATGGAGGGACGCGGTCCTCTTATTTGGCGCAGGGGAAAATATTCATCTCGGGGCCGAGATCGTGCGGCGGCGGGACTTGGCTGAGGCTGTTGACGCCCGGCGACAGCGCCCAGGCGAAGGCGCGCTCCATGCGCGAGCAAAACTGGGGATCGTCGTTGCGGCGCTGGGCCTCGCGGTTGGCGAATTCGGTCACCACGGCGTCGATGTTGAGGCGGCGCTTGCCGAACAGCGTCTTCAGCTCCTGGCCGTTGGCCGACAGCTCGGCGGAGAACTTGGACACCACGTCGCCGTACTGCGAGTTGAATTTCCGCGTGCCGTCGGGGTTCTGGCAGGTCAGGTAGCCGACCGCCATCTCGCCCTGCACCATGCGGACATAGACCGTGTTGGCGTCGGTCGGATTGTAGCAAATCTTCGCGAGATTGGGCGGCGAGAAGCGCGTCAACGGCATCTGGTAGTCCGGCGCCGGCTTCTTCTCCGCAGGCGGCTTGGGGGTGCAGGCGGCGGCCAGGGAGAGTGTGAGGACCGCGGCAGTGAGGGGCTTCTTCATTATTTCCATCGGACAGCAACGTACCTGCCAGTACGGCGGTTCCGAGGCGCCATTTTCTCGCTATCGGCGCTCGTTGCGCGGATCGAGCGCGTCCTGCAGGCCGTCGCCCAGGAAATTGAAGGCGATCACCGTGAGGAAGATCATCGCCCCCGGCCAAACCGCCAGCAGCGGAGCGTCCTGGAGCAAGTCCTGCGCGCCGGTGAGCATATTGCCCCAGCTCGCTGCCGGCGGCTGGATGCCGAGACCGAGGAACGACAGGGTCGATTCCAGCAGGATCAGCGAGCCTGCGGCCATCGTCGTGGCCACAACCAGCGAGCCCAGCGCGTTGGGCAGGATGTGCCGGCGCATGATGCGCAGGGGCCTTGCGCCAAGCGCCTGCGCGGCGCGGGTGAAGTCGCGCGCCTTCAGCGACCGGGTCTCGGCGCGCACCAGCCGCGCCGCCACCGTCCAGCCGGTCAGGGCCACGATCAGGACCAGCCGGTAGATCGAGAAGCTCTCGGACCGGGCGACGGCCGCGGGCAGGTGCAGCTTGGCCGGGTCGACCGCGGCCAGCACGATCAGCAGCGGCAGCATCGGCAACGCGATCACGCCGTCGGTGAAGCGCATCAGGAAGCGGTCGAGCCGGCCGCCGACATAGCCCGAGACCACGCCGATCGCGGCGCCCAACACGGCCGACAGCAGCGCGCCCGCCAGTCCCACCAGCAGCGACACGCGCCCGCCGTCGAGCAGGCGCTGGAAGAGGTCGCGGCCGAGATCGTCGGTGCCGAGCCAATGCTCGGCCGACGGCGGCTCGAAGCGGCGGAAGAGATCGGTCGCGCCCGGATCGATGCCGCGCCATTCGGCGATGGTGGGCGCGGCGAGCGAGAGCGCCAGCAGCACGACGAGGAAGACCAGCGACGCCTGGGCCAGCCGATGGCGCAGCAGGCGCCGCCAGACGAGGCGCGTGGGCGAGGCGGCGGCGACGGTCATGCGGCGTCCGTCTGCGCGACGCGCGGATCGATCCAGGCCTGCGCGGCATCGGCCAGCAGGTTGCCGACGATTGTGGCGAAGGTGGCGATCAGCAGGCCGACCAGGGCGAGGTTGTAGTCGTTCTCGAGGATGGCCTGGTAGATCGCCTTGCCCATGCCGGGCCATGCGAACATCGTCTCGGTGATCAGCGCGCCGGAGAACAGCCCGCCGAACGACAGGCCCATCACCGTCAGCACCGGCACCAGCGCGTTGGCGAAGGCGTGGCGCCATAGCACGCCGCCTTCGGGCAAGCCCTTGGCGCGGGCGGTGCGGACATAGTCCTGGCGCAGGGTCTCGATCATCGCGCCGCGCATGAAGCGCGTGTAGGTGCCGAGCTGGACGAACGCCAGCGTCGCCACCGGCAGCGCCGCATAGCGCAGCTTCTCCACTAGGGTAGTGCCGAGGCCCGCGCCAGCGCGCAGCTCGGCCGTGCCGCCGGCCGGCAGCC
>JAFEFH010000133.1 GCA_018240695.1 Pseudomonadota bacterium
GCCGGTGCACTGGTTCCTCGCCTTCCTCGCTCTGTCGGCGCTGGCCTATATGCCGCTGAGCGCCCTGGTCGGCGCCTCGCAGTGGCTGACCTTCGGGCCGTTCGGCGTGCAGGAAAGCCGCATCGGCCTCTACGGTTTCTATTTCGTGGCGGGCGTGGTCGTCGGCGCCGACCGCCTCGCGGCGGCGTTCGCCGACCGCTGGCTGCGTTGGCCGGTGCTGGCGGTCCTGGCCACGGCGCTCTATTTCACCCTGCCCGACTCGATCGGCGACCTCGCGAGCGACGCGGCGCTGGTGGTGTTCTCGGCGGCGATGGCCGTCGGCCTTCTGGCGCTCGCCGTGCATTTCGGCAGCCGCCAGAGCGCGGTCGGCGACAGCCTCGGCGCCAACGCCTACGGCATCTACCTGCTGCACTATCCGATCGTGCTGTGGCTGCAATACGCGCTGCTGCGCACGCGCTGGAACGCCGAGATCAAGGGCCTCTCGGTGTTGCTGCTGGGCTTCGGCCTGAGCTGGCTGGGCGCCAGCCTGCTGCGCCGCGTGCCGGGCGTGGCGCGCTGCGTCTAACCCTCGGTCGCAGATTGGTCACGGGCGGATGCGGCGCGGCCCGCGCAGACTTGCGGCCATGGTCGATGCTGCGGGCAAATCCGTCGACACGCGCGTGCCGAGCGAAGAGCGGTTTCGCCAGTCCATGGCGGGGCTCGCGAAGTCGCTGACCGAACGCGCCGCGCTGCATCCCGATCCGGTGGGCGAAGCCACTGCCCGACGTGCCGCCGTGCAGGCGATGTTCCGCGCCCGTGCCCGCCGACTGACCTGGATGCTGGCCGGCGGGAGCGCCGCGACGGCGGCCCTGGGCGTCGCGGCGGCGCTTCTCTTCTTCGTCGGGACTCCGGCACCGCCAGCCGCAACTGCCGTACCCCTCGCGCAAGCCTCCGGCGTGGTCGAACTGTCCGTCCCGCCGCCGCCCCCTGTCGCGACGGCGGAGATCGCGCCGGCGGAGGAGCCGCCGCCACCGCTGCTGCGGAGCGACGAGGTGCGCGAGATCCAGACGCGGCTGCGCGCCTTCGGCTTCAATGCCGGCCCGATCGACGGCGAGCTCGGCGCCCGCACCCAGGGCGCCATCGCGCGCTACCGGCAGGAGCGCGGCCTCGCTCAGGCCAAGGCCGACCGCGACCTGCTCGAGCGGCTGCGCCGCGATCCCGCGCCGCGCGCTGTGGCCGCTGCACCGCGCGACTGGCCGGCCTCGCCCCCGCCGCAGCGGCGCAGCGCGCCGCCGCAACGGCGCTCCGACGGCTTCGACTTCCTGCGCAACGCCGACGCCAACCTCCAGCACTGGCTCGGCACCCGCTGAACCGCTAGCGTCCGGCGCATGAAGGACGCTCCCAAGCACCGCATCCCGCAGCCGCTCGCCGACGAGTTCGTGGCGACCCAGAAGCAGGGAACGCTCGCCGCCCAGGTCGCGGGCGGCTTCCCGCAGATGACCCTGCTGCCCTTCGTGCGCACCGGCGACCTGATCGAGCTGCATTGCGTGCAGGCCGATCCCACGTTCCGCGCGCTGAAGGAGAATCCCAAGGTCGCCTTCCTGGTCTCCGAATATCTCAGCGTCTTTCCCAGCCGCTGGGCCGATCCCGAGGATGGCGGCCGCGGCTCGACGGTCTATCGCGCCGTGAACTTCGAGTGCCACGCCACCTGGGACACCACGCCCGACGCGGTGGCGGCCGCGCTCACCAAGCTGCTGTCGGTCTACGAGCCCGGCGCGCCCAAGGGCCACATCACCGACGGGCCGGTCTACGGCGCGCGCCTGCGCCAGCTCGCCTCGGTGAAGCTGACGATCGTCAGCACGCAGGCCAAGTTCAAGATCGGGCCGGCCGGCGCCGAGGAGACCGCGCGCCGCGCCAATGTCGCGCGCGAGCTGCGCCGCCGCGACCAGCCGGGCGACGCCAACGCCGCCCACTGGATCGACCACTACAACAGCCTGCGCGGTCCCGACGGCAGCTGGTCGGTCTAGCCGCCTAGGGACGCTCGAAGACCAGGCACGTCGTCGTGCCGTGCGCGAGCAGCCGTCCCTGCGCATCGACGATACGGCCCTCGGCCGTGCCGATGCGGCGGCCCGAGGTCAGCACCGTGCCCTCGGCGCGGATCGGGCCGGTCTGCGGCGTGATCGGCCGCATCAGCGTGATCTTGAACTCGACCGTCGTCTGGCCGATGCCCGCCGCCAGGGTCGACTGGATGGCGAGCCCCATGCAGCTGTCGAGCAGCGTCGCCGCCAGCCCGCCATGCACCGTGCCGGCGGGATTGAGGTGCCGGCCGTCCGGCTCGATCGCCACGACGACGCGGCCGCGCTCGGCCTCGACGATGTCGTAGCCCAGGGTCCCCGCGATCGTGTTCAGCGGCAGCGTGCCGTCGACCAGCCCCTGCACGAAGGCGAGGCCGCTCATCGCCTTCACCTGCTCGGGCGGCACGGTGCCGTAGGTCTTCTGCTTGCTCATCGTCGCACTCCTGAAGGACGGCGCAGGGAAGCACCTCGCGCCGCTGCCGTCTGGCGGTATTCGGACGCGACTGGAATTGACACACCCTGACAGCCGCCGCCCAATGACGGCAATGGATTACGACTACATCGTCGTCGGCGCGGGCTCCGCGGGCGCCGTCGTCGCCCACCGGCTCTCCGCCGATCCGCGCCACAAGGTGCTGCTGCTCGAGGCCGGTCCCGCCAGCCATCGCTGGACGCACGTTCCCGTCGGCTACGCGCGCATGATCGCCGATCCCGAAGTGAACTGGTGCTACACGTCCGAGCCCGGCGTGGCGACCAACGGCCGCCGCATCCCGGTGCCGCGCGGCCGCATGCTGGGCGGCTCGAGCTCGATCAACGGGCTCGCCTTCGTGCGCGGCCAGTCGAACGACTTCGACACCTGGGCGCAGATGGGCAATCCCGGCTGGAGCTACGAGGACGTGCTGCCGTTCTTCCGGCGCATGGAGTCCTACCAAGGCGACGGCGACGACCGCTTCCGCGGCCGCGAGGGCCCGCTGCGCATCACCAACCCCGAGCCGCGCGATCCGCTCTACGCCACCTTGATCGAGGCGGCGGGTCAGGTCGGCATCCCGCACAATCCCGACTATAACGGCGCGTGCCAGGACGGCATCGCCATGAGCCAGGCCAGCATCTCCGGCGGCCGGCGCATGAGCACCGCGCGCGCCTATCTGGCGCCCGCGCGCAAGCGGCCCAACCTGCACATCGTGACCGGCGTTCTGGCCGAGCGACTGCTGATCGAGGGCACGCGCTGTGTCGGCGTCCGCTACTCGGCGGGCGACAAGGTCTTCGAGTCGCACGCGGGCCGCGAAGTGATCGTGAGCGCGGGCTCGATCAACTCGCCGCAGCTTCTCGAGCTCTCCGGCATCGGCCAGCCCGACCGGCTGTCGGCGCTGGGCATCGCTGTGACCCGCGCCTTGCCGGGCGTCGGCGAGAACCTGCGCGACCACTATGCGCCGCGCACGCGCTGGGCGATCGGCACGCGCGGCATCACCTTCAACGATCGCGGCCGCGGCCTCGGCCTCGTACAGCAGGCACTGCGCTACGCCTTCACGGGCAAGGGCATGCTGGGCATGGTCGCCGCGCCGATCCGCGCCTTCGTGCGCTCGCGCGAGGGCCTGTCGGCGCCCGACCTGCTGCTGGGCTGGGTGCCGATGCTGACCGAGCCCGGCCCCAACGGCGCGCGCATCGCCCGCGAGTCGGGCGTCACCTGCTACGCCCATCCGATGCGGCCCGAGAGCCGCGGCAGCATCCATGTCACCGCCGCCGATCCACGCCAGGCGCCGGCGATCAACTTCAACTTCCTGTCGGCGCCGGTCGACGGCGAACTGACCGTGCGCGCCGTGCAGATCGCCCGCGCCGTGATGACCGCGCCCGCGATGGCGCCGTTCAACGTGAGCGAACTGGCGCCCGGCCCCGCCCGCCAGAGCGACGACGAGATCCTCGACTGGGTGCGCGCCGCCGCCGAGACGACCTATCATCCCGTCGGCACCTGCAAGATGGGTAACGATCCCGCCGCCGTCGTCGATGCGCGGCTGCGGGTAAACGGCATCGCGGGCCTGCGGGTGGCCGACGCCTCGATCATGCCGACGCTGACCTCGGGCAACACCAACGCGCCGTCCATCATGATCGGCGAGAAGGCCGCCGACATGGTGCTGACGGACAACGCCCTGTAGGCTCCCCGACGTCCCAGCCCGCGCCCAAGGAGCCACGACATGCCGACCACCGGACAGACGCCACGCTCCTCCGGGCCGCCGCCGATCTGCTTCACCGGCTGCTCGATGATGGCCGCCGGCGCGGGCGCGCATCACACCCATGGCCACGCTCAGGCGAAGCGGCGCGAGACGGTGGTCAACGGCAAGCGCATCAAGACGGTCGACATCCACGCCCATTGCTGCGTGCCGAAGGCGATGGCCGTCATCCAGCAGCCGCTCGAGTCGCCCGGCCTGCTGATGGACGACACCAGCGTGCGGCTGGCGGCGATGGACGCGCAGGGCATCGATGTCGAGGCGCTCAGCATCAATCCCTTCTGGTACCGCGCCGGGCGCGACGAGGCGACCGAGCTGATCCGCATCCAGAACGAGACGCTGGTCGAGTTCTGCGCCGCTCATCCCGACCGCTTCGTGGCCTTCGCGACGGCGGCGTTGCAGCATCCCGAGCTGGCGGCCGAGCAGGTCGAGCACGCCGTGAAGAAGCTCGGCTTCAAGGGCATCGGCGTCGCCGGCAGCGTCGCGGGCGAGGAGCTGGCCAACCCGAAGTTCCATCCCTTCTGGAGGAAGTGCGAGGAGCTGGGCGTGCTGGTGTTCCTGCATCCGCTCGGCGTGCGCGAGCTGGAGCCCAGCGGGCGGCTGGCGGGCAACGGCCTGCTCACCAACACGATCGGCAATCCGCTGGAGACCACGATCGCGCTGTCGCATCTCATCTTCGAGGGCACGCTCGACCGCTTCCCGGGCCTCAGGATCTGTGCCGCGCATGGCGGCGGCTTCCTGCCGTCCTACGCCAACCGCTCCGACGCCGTGCTGCGCACCTTCCCCAACCGCGCCGGCCCGCCGCCCAAGAAACCGCCGACGCACTATCTGCGCGACGGCCAGCTGTTCTTCGACACGATCGTGTTCACGCCCGAGGCGCTGCGCCACCTGATCGCCGAGGTCGGCGCGGGACAGGTCATGATCGGCACCGACTATCCCTTCCCGTGGACCAGCACCGAGGTCGACCTCGTGATGAAGACGCCGGGCCTCAGCGACGCCGAGCGCATCGCCATCCTGGGCGGCACGGCGGCGAAGCTGATGGGCATCGCGCCGTAGCGCCTTCCGTGCTAGCCTGACGACGATGGGGATGGAGTCCCCCGACAACCGCCGCAAGGCTGATGACTCCTACCGGGCGCTCGAGCGCCGGTAGGAGTCTGTCCGCTACCGGTCTCGTCGCCCGCTCACCGCGGGAGGCAGACGATGGCGAAACTTCCAGACTCTCTTTCGATTGCGCTTTGGATCGTCGGTTCGACATGGCTCGTCGCCCTGTTAGCGCTGGCGTTCGACGTCTCGACCGAGATCGTCGAAATGACGCTGATCGTCGGCCTCGGTGCCGGCCTGTCCGAGTGGCTTCTGCGCCGCCGCGACAAGAGCTGACCCCTCATCCCTGCCGCCTGTCCTCATCCATCCTCCAGGAGAACCCATGTCCTTCACCACCTGCTGTACCGTCATGCTGGGCGGCGCCCTCGGCACGCTGGCGCGCTATCTCGTCTCGCTGCTCGCCCTGCCGATCAGCCGCGAGCTGCCGTGGGGCACCATCCTCATCAACATCACCGGCTCGCTGGTGATCGGCTTTTTAGGCACGCTTACTTTGGCCGACGGCTGCTTCCCGGTGTCGGAGAACACGCGCCTGTTCGTGATGATCGGCCTGTGCGGCGGCTACACGACCTTCTCGTCGTTCAGCCTCCAGACCCTCGACCTGCTGCGCGGCGGTGCGCCGGTACGGGCGGCTCTCAACATCGTGCTGTCGGTCGTGCTGTGCGTGGCGGCGGTCGCGGTGGGCCACGTCGTCGCCGCCCGCTTCAACGCCGGCGCCGTGCGCATCGCCCAGATCGACATCGAGGAGGACGCCTGAGGGCGAGACGGCTATCGTTTAGGCGGTCTTCTGTGCCTTCAGGCCGAGCTTGCCGATGGTCTGCTCGCGCATGACGAACTTCTGGATCTTGCCGGTGATCGTCATCGGGAACTCGGCCACGAACTCGATGTAGCGCGGGATCTTGTAGTGGGCGATCTGGCCCTTGCAGAACTCGCGGATCTCGTCGGTCGTGGCGCTCTGGCCTTCGCGCAGCTTGATCCAGGCGCAGATCTCCTCGCCGTACTTCTGGTCGGGCACGCCGATCACCTGCACGTCCTGTACCTTGGGATGGCGATAGAGGAACTCCTCGATCTCGCGCGGATAGACGTTCTCGCCGCCGCGGATCACCATGTCCTTCAGGCGGCCCACGATGTTGACGTAGCCCTGGTCGTCCATGGTCGCGAGATCGCCGGTGCGCATCCAGCCGGCCTCGTCGACCGCCTCGCGCGTCTTCTCGGCGTCGTTCCAGTAGCCCTTCATCACCGAATAGCCGCGGGTGCAGAACTCGCCGGTCTCGCCGCGCGGCACCGCCTTGCCCTCGGGATCGACGATCTTGATCTCGATGTGAGGCAGCACCTGGCCGACCGTCGAGACGCGGCGCTCGACCGGATCGTCGGTCGCGCACTGCGTGGAGACAGGCGAGGTCTCGGTCATGCCGTAGGCGATCGTCACCTCGTGCATGTTCATCTTGCTCTGCACGCGCTTCATCACCTCGATCGGGCACGGCGAGCCCGCCATGATGCCGGTGCGCAGGCTCTTGAGATCGAACGTGTCGAACTGCGGATGGTCGAGCTGGGCGATGAACATGGTCGGCACGCCGTAGAGCGCCGTGCAGCGCTCCTCCGCCACCGCCTGGAGCGTCGCCAGCGGATCGAAGGCGTCGGACGGATAGACCATGGTCGAGCCGTGCGTCAGGCAGCCGAGATTGCCCATCACCATGCCGAAGCAGTGATAGAGCGGCACGGTAATACAGAGCCGGTCCTTGTCGGTGAGCTTCAGCCCCTCGCCCACGAAGTAGCCGTTGTTCAGGATGTTGTGGTGGCTGAGCGTCGCGCCCTTCGGGTAGCCGGTGGTGCCCGAGGTGAACTGGATGTTGATGGCGTCGTCGAACTGGAGCTTGGGCGCCAGCTCGGCGAGCTTCACTTTCTCCGCGTTGCCGCCGGCCTTGGCGACGTCGTCGAAGTTCAGCATGCCCGGCGTCTTCTCGGCGCCGAGGCGGATGACGTGCTTGAGGTACGGGAGCTTCTTGTCCTTCACCAGGTCGGCCACGATCTCGAGATAGTTCGAGGTCTTGAGCGCCGGCGCCAGGATGAGCGCCTTGCACTCGACCTTGTTCATCGCATAGTCGAGCTCGGCGCGGCGGTAGGCCGGGTTGACGTTGACCAGCACCATGCCGGCCTTGGCCGTGGCGAACTGCGCCAGGGTCCACTCCGCCGTGTTGGGCGACCAGATGCCGACCCGGTCGCCGCGTTCCAGGCCGAGGCTCAGCAGGCCCGCGGCCAGGTCGTCGACGCGGGCGGCCAGTTCGCCCCAGGTCCAGCGCACGTTCTGGTGGCGCACCACCAGCGCCTCGCGGTCGCGATAGGTCTCGACCTGGCGGTCGAAGAACATGCCGATCGTCTCGCCGATCAGCTTCTTGTCCGAGACACCATGGTCGTAGGAGATTTTTGGGGCAGCCTGAGCATTGGTCATGCGCACGAGATTAGCCTCTCTGTCATCCTGAGCGAAAGCGAAGGATCCTTCGCTTCGCTCAGGATGACAAACGCCATGAAACGCCAATTCGCCACAGTCGACGTCTTCACCGACCGCCCGTTCGGCGGCAATCCGCTGGCCGTCTTGCTCGATGCCCAGGGCCTCTCGACCGAGCGCATGCAGGCCATCGCCGCGGAGTTCAACTACGCCGAGACGACCTTCGTGCTGCCGCCGCAGGACCCGGCAAACACCGCCCAGGTGCGCATCTTCACGCCCAAGGCCGAGATGCCGTTCGCCGGCCATCCCAATGTCGGCACCGCCTTCGTTCTCGCACATGCGAGAGGCGAGACCGGCGACCGGCTGGTGTTCGAGGAGAAGGCCGGCCTCGTGCACATGGACCTGATCCGCGAAGGTGGCGTGGTGGTCGCCACCCGCCTGGCCGCGCCGCAGCGGCTGGCGTTCGGCGAAGAGATCGCGGTCGAGACGGTGGCCGCCGCCTGCGGGCTGAAGCCCGGCGACATCAAGGTCGATGTGCATCGGCCCACGGTCGCGTCCTGCGGCGCGGGCCTGCTGTTCGCCGAGCTGCCGTCGCGCGCCGTGCTGGCCTCTGCCGCGCCGCGGGCCGAAATCTTCGCCCGCGAGCTGCCGCGCGAGCGCATCGTCGGCATCCATCTTTACGTGCAGGCCGGGGATGGCGCGATCGACGTGCACACCCGCATGTTCGCGCCCGAGCACGGCATTCCCGAGGACCCGGCGACGGGCGCGGCCAACGTGGCGCTGATCGGCGTGCTGGCGCATCACCGGCCCGAGCGCGACCTCACGCTTGCCAAGACCATCGGCCAGGGCTTCGACATGGGCCGGCCGAGCGTGTTGCAGGCATCGGCCGAGAAGGAGAACGGCGAGGTGGTCGCGACCTATATCGGCGGCCGCTGCGTGCCGATGATGCGCGGTGCGCTGGAAATCCCGGAAGGTCCCTAGCGCTTCAGCTTCAGAAGGCGCGCGGCGAAGGTGTCCATGCGCCGCGAGTCCGAGACGGCGTGCACATGTTCGGCGAGCAGGTCGAGCGACGAATTGAGCGAGCAGCCCGCCCCGGTCAGCCAGTGGATGTTGGGCAGCTGCTGTTCGAGGTCGATGGCGATGCTGAGATAGTCCGGCCGGGTCTTGATGACGTGGCTCGCCGCCGCGGACAGTGCGTCGCCATAGGCTTGGCAGAGCTCGGGAGTCGGCTGGAGGTCGAGCTTGAACAGCAGGGTGAGCGAAGGGAGTCGGCCCGCCTTCAGCAGTGCGACGGCGTCGGCCTGACGGCTCTTCACCCGACGCGCGCCGGCCAGCGCCTCCTGCGAGCGCGAATCGCCGCCGGGCAGGTATTGCAGATAGTCGCGCAGCGAGGAGTCGGGACCGAGCTTGGCGAAGGTGTCGGCATCGCGCGCCTCCTCGACCCTCATCTCGGCCGCCTCGCGGTCGAGCCGCGCCTGTTCGTGCGCCGCCACGTGTGCCGCCGCCGCCGAGCGCGGCAGCGCCGTCCACACGAGCGGCACCACCGAGAGCAGGAGGATCGCCCCGCCCAGCGCAAGGTCAGCGGTGCGGGCACTCATCCAGGCCCGCAGCGACGGCAGGCGTGCCCGCAGGGCATAAGCAGCGACCAGCAGAGGCAGCAGCAGCGGCACCGCGATCGCCCAGCCGACGCGATGCCCGTAGAGATCGACGGCCACCCACATCGCCGCGGTGGCGAGCGGCACGAGCAGATACGCGCCGACCTTGCCAGTTGCCGACATCTCACCCTTCACCGCCGCGACGACCAGCAGGATCGCGAGCAGGAGCATCATCGCGCTACCGAAGATTTCGGCAAGGCCCAGCGCCATCCCGTGGTAGGCCGCGTCGGTATAGAGCGCGTCGCTGAGGCTCATCATCGTGGCGAGGTAGAGGAAGCCCGCGAGCACCAGCAGGAGCATCGTGCCGAACGGGTGGCGCGACAGGGCCACTACTCGGCCGCCTCGTCGTGCATGACCTTGTCGGCGCGCGTCGGATAGATGATGCGCTCGGCGTAGCGGTACATCGCCTCGATCTCCTCGCGCCCGCGATAGGCGACCGTGGTGCCGGCGAGGGCCGCCTGCCGTTCGGCCTCCATGCAGCGCCGCACCTCGGCGGTCAGCGTGTTCATGCGGTGATAGGCCTCGGAGATGTTGCGGCCGAACGTCGTGATGCCGTGACCGACCAGCACGATCGAGTCGGTGTCCTGCACGAAGGACGCCACCGAGCTCACGTCGGCCTCGACGTCGACATGGGCGGGCACGAAGTGCACCGGCTTGCCCAGCACGAACGGCGGATCGAGCGACAGGACCTTGAATTCCTGCGGCGCGCCCGAGCCGTAGAGCGCGATCGCGGCATCGTCGTGGACGTGCAAGGTGGCGCCGACATCGGGCCGCAGGCGCAGGATCTCGCGGCTGAGGTTATGGCCGATCGAGGTCATGCGCTCGCCCCACAGGATGCGCGGGCTCGGCACGTCGGTGATGACGATGTTGCTCTCGTCCATCTCCTCCAGCGAGATCTCGGCATGCTTGGTGTAGGCGAGGCCGTGCGGGAAGTCGGGGTGACGGCCGCGGATCACGATGTTGCCCAGCGTATTGTGGACGTAACCGCGCCCCGCCACGAGATGCGCGTACGTCACGAACTCCCGGGCGATGGCGGGATCGAAAACGACCGGTGCCGGCATGATGGGCTCCTTCGCTGGGTACCACCCTAGCGGGCGGCGGCGGCCAACGGCAACGCCGTGCCCTGCTTGACCGGACGCAGAGCGAATGAACTTCGAATCTGCGCAATGCCTGCGATCTTGGTGAAGTCCATCACGAAGCGCTCGTACGCCTCGAGGTCGGGCACGACGACGCGCAACAGATAGTCGCTGTCGCCGGTCATCAGGTAGCACTCCATGACCTCGGGCCGCTCCGCGGCGGCGCGTTCGAAGGCCGCCAGCGACTTCTCGTTCTGGGTGGACAGCGAGACGCTCACGAAGACGTTGACCGACAGGCCGACCGACTTGGCGTCGAGCATCGCCGCATAGCCCTTGATGACGCCGGTCTCCTCCAGCGCCTTGACCCGCCGCCAGCAGGGCGAGGACGACAGGCCGACTTTTTCCGCCAACTCGGCATTACTCAGCCGTCCTTCCTGCTGCAGCCGGTCGAGAATGCGTCGATCGATGGCATCGAGGGAGATCATTGCTCGAATTCCCTTAATTTGGAGAATTTCTACCCTATACAGGCGATAAATTGGGCCGAACGCAAGGATATTCCCGCCCGCGACGCGTATCCCATGAGCATGACCACGCTTGCCCCGATCCAGCGTCTGAAGCTGCTCCGCGAGCTGGAGCGGAAGGTCCTGTGGCTCTCCGCCTGGACCATCCACCACGCCAATCACATCCGTCCCAACCGCGACGGGCTGAAGGTCGGCGGCCACCAGGCCTCCTGCGCCTCGCTCGCCACGGTGATGACGGCGCTCTATTTCTCGGTGCTGCGGCCGGAGGATCGCATCGCGGTGAAGCCGCACGCCTCGCCGGTGTTCCACGCCATCCAGTACCTGTTCGGCCACCAGACACAGCAGAAGCTGGAAGACTTCCGCAAGCTGGGCGGCGCGCAGTCCTATCCGTCGCGCACCAAGGACGTGGACGACGTCGACTTCTCGACCGGCTCGGTCGGCCTCGGCGTCGCGATGACGCTCTTCTCCTCGATCGTGCAGGACTATGTGCGCCTGAAGCAGCTCGCGCCGGCCGACCAGCCGACGGGCCGCATGGTGGCGCTGGTCGGCGACGCCGAGCTCGACGAGGGCAACATCTTCGAGGCGCTGCTCGAGGGCTGGAAGCACGACGTCCGCAATCTCTGGTGGGTGATCGACTACAACCGCCAGAGCCTCGACGGCGTGGTCAACGACCGGCTGTTCGGCCGCATCGGCGAGATGTTCGAGCTGGTCGGCTGGCGCGTCGTCACGCTGAAGTACGGCAAGCTGCTGGAGACCGCGTTCGCCCAGCCCGACGGCGAGCATCTGCGCGACTGGATCGACGCCTGCCCCAACTCACTCTACTCGGCGCTGGTGTTCAAGGGCGGCGCGGGCTGGCGCGAGGCGCTGAACCGCGACCTCAACCAGTATCCCGGCATCCGCCGCATCGTCGAACAGCACGACGACGCCTCGCTGCATGCGCTGATGACCAATCTCGCGGGCAACGACATGCAGGCCGTGCTCGACGCCTTCGAGGGCATCGACGACGACACGCCGACCTGCTTCATCGCCTACACGATCAAGGGCCAGGGCCTGCCGTTCGCCGGCCACAAGGACAACCATTCCGGCCTGATGACGCTCGAGCAGATGGCGAGCTTCAAGAAGGGCATGGCGATCGCCGACGGCGCGGAGTGGGATAAGTATGCCGGCCTCAAGGCCACGCCGGCCGAGTTGCAGGGCTTCGTCGATGCCGCGCCGTTCAACGGCCGCGGGCGCCGCCGCACCAGCGCGCCCGTCATCGACATCCCGCCCGCCCTGCCCGCGCCGAGCGACAAGGAGGCGAGCACGCAGGCGGGTTTCGGCAAGATCCTGAACGCGATCGCGGGCGAGGACAGCGAGCTCGCCAAGCGCATCGTCACGACCTCGCCCGACGTGTCGGTCTCGACCAATCTCGGCGCCTGGATCAACCGGCGCGGCCTGTTCGGCCACACCGAGGCCGAGGACGTGTTCCGCGAGCTCAAGGTCGTGTCGGCCCAGCTGTGGCGCAAGACACCGCGCGGCCAGCATATCGAGCTCGGCATCGCCGAGAACAACCTGTTCATCCAGCTCGCCGCGCTCGGCCTCAGCCACGAGATCTTCGGTACGCGCCTGCTGCCGATCGGAACGCTCTACGATCCGTTCATCGCGCGCGGCCTCGATGCGCTGAACTACGCCTGCTACCAGGACTCGCGCTTCATGATCGTCGCCACGCCGTCCGGCGTGACGCTGGCGCCCGAGGGCGGCGCGCACCAGAGCATCCACACGCCGCTGATCGGCATCGGCCAGCCCGGCCTGCTGTCCTACGAGCCCGCCTTCGTCGACGAGCTCGCGGTGCTGATGCGCTTC
>JAFEFH010000134.1 GCA_018240695.1 Pseudomonadota bacterium
TGCCTCCCCATTCAAATGGGGAGGTGGCCCGCAGGGCCGGAGGGGTCATCTTCTGCAACGCATGACCCCTCCGCCCTCGTGGGACGAGGGCACCTCCCCATTTGAATGGGGAGGAAAATGAAAAGCGAATGGGAGGAAACAAATGATCAAGCGGCTCGCGTCTGCACTTGCCTTGGGGCTCGCCGCCGTTGCGGCGACGGGCATCGCCCACGCCCAGACCTATCCGGACAAGTCGATCCGGCTGGTCGTCGCCTTCCCGCCGGGCGGCGCCACCGACGTGCTGGCGCGTGTGCTGGCGCAGGGCATGACGGAGGACCTCGGCCAGACCGTGGTGGTCGACAACAAGGGCGGCGCCAGCGGCATCATCGGCACCGAGGCGGTCGCGAAGGCCCAGCCCGACGGCTACACGCTGCTGTTCGCGCCGTCGTCGCACGCCACCTTGAAGGAGCTCTATCCCAACCTGACCTTCGATCCGCTGAAGGACTTCACGCCGATCGCGGCGATGGCGCGCACCGCCTACATCTACGTCGTGCATCCCGGCGTCGGCGCCAAGACCTTCAAGGAGCTGCTCGACATCGCGCGCGCCAAGCCCGGCACCATCGCCTATGCCTCGACCGGCATGGGCACCGCCCAGCATCTCGCGGGCGAGGCGCTGCGGCGCGCCGGCAAGGTCGACATCCTGCACGTGCCGTACAAGGGCTCGGGCGCGGTGCGCGGCGATCTGCTGGCCGGCCGCGTCCAGACCATGTTCGACAACGTGGCGGTGATGCTGCCCTACGTGCAGCGCAAGGAGTTGCTGGCGCTCGCCGTCACCAGCGCCAAGCGCAACCCGCTGCTGCCGGACGTGCCCACGATGCGCGAGCTCGGCCTGCCCGACGTCGAGATCGAGGGCTGGTTCGTGGTGCTGGGCCCGGCCGGCGTGCCCGACGCCGTCGTGAAGCGCCTCAACGCCTCGGTGAACAAGGTGCTGGCCAGCAAGGCCACCGCCGCCAAGCTCGCCGAACTGGGCGCCGAGCCGCTGCCCGGCCCGCCCGAACAGGTCGCCAAGATCGTCGGCGACGACCGCGACCGCTGGGGCAAGGTCATCCGCGAGGCCAACATCAAGCCGGAGTAGGACTCTCTCATTTGGACCGCGCGCATCCTGCGCGCTCATAATCATGAGCGGGCTGGAAGCCCGCGGTCCACTTTCCGGTCGAGACTCCGGAAATGGTGGATTCATCCTGGGCCCGCGGTCCCACTTGAGTCTTCTGCGCGGATTCGTCCACGGGCGGCGCTGGACGGGCCTGAATCGCCCCGGCATATTTTCGACATGATCGCGCAGCGCTCCGAGTCGGGCTGGCGCGCCACGGCGCTGGTCGTGGCGCTGTTCGCGATCACGCTCAATTTCCTGCAACCGATCGCCCATGCCGCGCTGATGCGCTCGGGCGCGCCGTCGACCCTGTGGTCGGCGATCTGCGCCAGCAATGCGGCCTACGGCGAGGAGCGCGACGCCAACGGCCAGGCGCCGATGGCGCCGTCGCACGACTGCTGCCTGGGTCTCGCCCATGCGGCGGTCGTCGCCCCGCCGGCCGCCCTCGAGGCGCCATTCACCCCGATCGTCACGGCCGTCGCCGTGCTGGCGGACATCGATCCGCTGGCCGCGGTCGGCATTCGCGACGGCCCGTCCAGTCCCCGCGGACCGCCCATCCTCAGCTGAAGCCTGAACCCGCACGCGCGCCATCGGCGTCGCGTGCTGTCGTCTTCATCCGGGGAATTTCATGTTGTCCGTTCGTCACGCGACGGTTGTCGCCTTTGGAGCGCTTGCTCTCGTTCCGGCGCTCGCCCGCGCCCAAACATCGCCTGCCACTCCCTCTACCGCCAATCCGATCACCCTGCCGCCCGTCACCGTGAGCGCCGGCCGCGGCTCCGACGTCGAGAAGCTCGATGTCAGCACCACCGTCGTGACGCGCGAGCAGATCGACGCCATGCCCGAGACCTCGGTCGACCAGATCGTCAACAGGATCCCCGGCGTCTGGACCTTCACCATCCCGACCGGCCAACTCCATCCCACCAACCAGCCGTTCAACATCCGCGGCTTTGGCTCCAGCACGACCATCGCCACGCTGGTGCTGGTCGACGGCGTGCCGCTCAACGATCCCTATTTCCGCACGATCGACTGGAGCAGCGTGTCGAAGTCGTCCATCGACCGCATCGAGGTGATCCGCGGCGGCGGCGCGACCAGCCTGTGGGGCAACATGGCGATGGGCGGCGTCGTCAACATCGTCACCAAGCAGCCGACGAAGACCGGGGCGGCGCTCGACGCCAACTACGGCAGCTACAACACCACCAGCACCGGCGTCGAAGGCTCGTGGGTGTTCGACAAGCGGCTGAGCGCCGGCCTCAACTACAGCCACGCGTCCAGCTCGGGCTACAACCTCACGCCGGGTGCCTACCAGAACCCCAACCTCGTGCCGACCTCGTCCAAGGTCGACAACGTCAACGTCACGCTGAACGCCGCGCCCAGTGAGGCGC
This sequence comes from Pseudomonadota bacterium, assembly GCA_018240695.1. Taxonomy (GTDB): domain Bacteria; phylum Pseudomonadota; class Alphaproteobacteria; order Reyranellales; family Reyranellaceae; genus Reyranella. The sequence continues at coordinate 2,512 of JAFEFH010000134.1, forward strand.
TGTCGCTGTTCGCCAAGGCCTACTACCACCAGGCCTACGAGGACGGGCTGGTCTGGGCGCTGTCGCATAACCAGTGGTCGTCCTACCGCGTGCTGCTGGGCGGCAGCTACAGGTTCACCGACAAGACGGCGCTGAACTTCTCCGGCTGGGCGGGCGGCGGCGTGTTCTCGACCATCAACACGTCGAGCGGGTCGTACTCGCTGAACAACATCAACGCGCTGAACCAGTACATCAACCAGCGCGAGACGGCGCCCAACAACAACCAGGGCGCCACGGTGTTCCTCCAGACCGAGGCGGGTCGCCTCCAGGACATCAAGATCGGCGGCGACATGCGGCGCACGCAGGTCACCGACAATATCGATCTGTTCTCGGCGACCGGTGCGCAGACCAGCTTCGTGGCGCAGGGCGAGCACCGGCTCCAGGGCGTGTTCGCCCAGGGCACCTACCGCTTCGAGGGCATCCCGCTCGACGTGACGGTCGGCCTGCGCGGCGACTTCTACCAGGCGGTCAATGCCAGCGTGCTCAACGTCAACACCGGCACCTTGACGCCGGTCGCGGACTCGAGCGCCGCCAACTTCGATCCGCGGCTCGGGCTGAAGTTCTACGTCAACGACGCGATCACCTTGCGCGGCGCGGTCTATCGCAACTTCACCGAGCCCGGCATGAACCAGATGTACCGCAGCTTTGCGAGCGGCACCGGCTACACCGCGATCAATCCCGCGCTTCAGCCGATGACAAACGTGGGCGAGGAGGTCGGGTTCGACGTGAAGTGGCGGGAGTTCACGCTGTCGGCCACGGTGTTCAACAACAACCTCGACAACTTCATCGACTTCGTCGCGATCTGCACCGCCAACGCCGCCTGCGCGGCGCCCTATGCGGCGGCGGCGGGCCTGACCGGCATCACCAGCGTCAACCAGTACAACAATGTCGGCAGCGCGGTGTTCAAGGGCTACGAGATCATCGGCACCTGGCAGCCGATCCAGCAGGTGCTGCTGTCGGCGGGCTTCACCGCGACCAGCGCCTATCTCACCAGCACCAACTATCCCGCGCTGGCGCGCACCGGCGTCCAGCTCGGCCAGACGCCGCCATGGATGTTCAATGCCGGGGCGCAGGTGAGACCGATCGAGAACCTGGCGCTCAGCGTCAACCTGAAGTCGTTCCCGGCCTACTGGAACAATACCGGCCACACGCAGCTCAACGACGGGGCGACCCTGGTCGACATCGGTGCGACCTATTCGTTCAACAAGTCGGTCGACCTCTACGGCGCCGTCCAGAACCTGTTCAACGCGCAGTACCTGGCACAGGGCTACACGATGACCTCGTTCGAGGGCAGCACCATCAATGCCACGTCGATCCCCGCCCTCGGACAGCCGCTGACGGCGTCCGTCGGCTTGCGCGCCCGTTTCTGAGCGGGCAGGAAGGCACCCGATGAGAAAACTCCTTCTCTCTGCCGTGCTGCTGATGCTGGGGGGCGCTGCCGCCGCCCAGCAAGGGCACGACCATCACGCCATGCAGGCCTTCACGCGCGATGCGCAGGAGGCCGCGACGGCGACGCCGGCCTTCGCGCCGGACGGCAGTCTCTGGGTCGTGCGCGGCGGGCCGGCGACGGTGTCGGTGGCGCGCTCCACCGACCTCGGCAAGAGCTTCGGGCCGGCGGTGGCGGTGAATGCCGAGCCCATGAACATGGATTGGGGGCCGGATTCGCGACCGCAGATACTGGTCGACGAGCGCGGCGGCATCCTGATCACCTTCGCGATCTTCAAGGACAAGCGCTTCAACGGCCGCGTATACACGTCGCGCTCGTCCGATGGCGGCAAGACTTTCTCGCCGCCGGCCGCGATCACGCGCGACGACACCAGCCAGCGCTTCCAGTCGACCGCGATCGCGCCCGACGGTCGCGTCTTCGCCGCCTGGCTCGACAAGCGCCATGCCGCCGCCGCGATCGCCGCGGGCAAGGACTATCCCGGGGCGGCGCTGGCTTATGCGTGGGCCCCAAGAAATGAGGCGGGCCGGGACGGAGCGTTCGGCGACACGGCGCTGGCGTTCGACAATACCTGCGAGTGCTGCCGGCTCGGCGTCGCCTTCACGCCCGCCGGCACGCCGGCGGTGCTCTTCCGCAACGTCTTTCCGGGCTCGGTGCGCGACCACGCCGTCGTGACGTTCGATCGCGACGGCAAGCCCGGCCCGCTGCGGCGGGTCAGCGTCGACGACTGGAAGATCGAGGCGTGCCCGCATCACGGGCCGTCGCTCTCGGTTTCGCCGAACGGCACCTATCACGCGGCGTGGTTCACCGACGGATCGGCGCGGCAGGGCCTGTTCTATGCGCGCGCCGGGGGGCCCGAGGCGGCGTTCAGCGCGCCCCGCGCTTTGTCGTCGCCCGAGAAGCAGCCGGGGCGGCCGTTCGTGCTGTCGACGGCGTCGGCCGTGCATCTCGTCTGGAAGGAATTCGACGGCGAGCGCACGCGGGTCATGTGGCAATCGTCGGCCGACGACGGCCGTACGTGGACGGCGCCGGTGGCGGTCGCGGACACCGCCGATTCGTCGGATCACCCGCTGCTCGTGGCGCGGGGCGGACGGGTCTACCTGTCGTGGCTGACCAAGCTCGAAGGCTACCGGCTGATGCCGCTCGGAGGATCGACATGAGGCGCGCGTTCGTGGCGGTTCTGATGGCGGCGCTGATGCTCGCCGCGCCGGCCTATGCCGGCACGCCGCAGTCCTTCGAACGCGGCAGCTGGGCCAAGCTGCGCGCGGCGCATGCCGGCAAGCCGACCGTGATCCACTTCTGGGGCCTGACCTGCGGCCCGTGCCTCGTCGAGATGCCGAAGTGGGGCAAGCTGCTGGCCGAGCGGCCCGACATCGACCTCGTGCTGATCGCCGCCGATCCCGTGCCGCAGTCCCCCGACGAGGTCGCCGCGACCGTCGCCCGCAACCGCCTCGAGCGCGCCGAGAGCTGGAGCTTCACCGACCGCTTCTTCGAGAAGCTGCGCTACGAGATCGACCCGCGCTGGGCCGGCGAACTCCCGCGCACCCTGCTGATCGACGCCGCCGGCAACATCGTCGCGATGAACGGCGTCGCCGACCTCGCCAAGGTCCGCACCTGGCTCGACCAACAGAAGAAGTAGTCTTCCGGGACCGCTCAGATTCATGAGCGGGCCCGGAGGCCCGCGGTCCCAATATGAATCTGCCATTTCCCGTCGTCTCGACCGGAGCCGCGCGGAGCGCGTCGGAGTGGAGAGACCTCGTCTCCATCACCGGGAGCCTTGGGCGGAAGCGAGGTCTCTCCACTCCGCGCCTTCGGCGCTCCGGTCGAGACGACGGAAGGTGGACCGCGCGCATCCCGCGCGCTCATGAGCGGGCTGGACCACGGTCCTTGTGCATTTAGGCGGTATAGGGTAGGGGGCTATCCTATGGCTCATCTGGCTTACGACAACGAGGCGCTGCTGAAGCGCATTCGCCGCATCGCCGGGCAGGTCGAGGCGATCGAGCGTTCGCTCACCTCGGCGGAGGATTGCGCCACGACCCTTCACCTCGTGGCGGGTGCCAAGGGGGCGATGGCGGGGCTGATGGAGGAGATCGTCGAGGCCCACATCCGCGAGCATGTCGCGCGCGCCGGGCTCAGCCAGGCAGAGCGCGCCGAAGGGGCGGACCAGCTGATCGCCGTCATCCGCCGTTACGCCAAATAGGTGCGACATGCTGCCGAATACGGACCATCTGACGCACGATCACGTTTTCCTCGGGGCGTCGCACGACCGCAACGCGCGCCGGACGCTGTGGGTGGTGGCGCTCACCGCCGCGATGATGATCGGCGAGATCGTGGCCGGCTACGTCACCGGCTCGATGGCGCTGCTGGCGGACGGCTTTCACATGGCCACGCATGCCGGCGCGCTCGGTGTCGCGGCGGCCGCCTATGCCTATGCCCGACGCCACGCGGCGAGCCGGCAATACAGCTTCGGCACCGGCAAGGTCGGCGAACTGTCGGGCTTCGCCTCCGCGCTGATCCTGGGAATCATCGCCATCGGCATCGGCGTCGAGGCGCTGCTGCGCCTGTTCGAGCCTATTCAGGTCGCGTTCGTGGAGGCGACGTGGATTGCGGTCCTGGGACTGGGCGTCAACATCGTCAGCGCGGTGCTTTTGTCGGGCGGTCATCATCACCACAATCACGGCGCGCACGATCACGATCATGGGCACGACCATCACGGCCAAGAGGGCGGCCATGGCGACAGCAACCTGCGCTCGGCCTATGTCCACGTGATCGCCGATGCGTTGACATCGGTGCTGGCCATCGTCGCCCTGCTGGCCGGGCGATACCTCGGCTGGGTGTGGCTCGATCCCGTCATGGGCATCGTGGGCGGCATCGTCATCGCGCGGTGGTCGTGGACCCTGATGCGCGACACGGCCGGCGTGCTGCTCGACCGCACCGACGATCACGTCGCGGAAGAAGTGAAGGAGCTGGTCGAGGGGCCGGGCGACGCGAAGCTCGTCGACTTGCATGTCTGGCGGATCGGCCCGCAGGCGCATGCCGGCATCGTGGGCGTCGTCGCCGCGCCCGGGATCGACACCGATACGATCCGCAAGAGGCTCGTCCCGGTCCATGAGATCGCCCATTTGACCGTGGAATTGCGCAAAGCCGCGTGAGGGTAACACCCGGTCCATCCAAGCGGGCCAGCGATAAATCACCGGACGTGACCAAGTTGGGAGTTTCGCGGCAATGCGCCTATGGTGAGGGAGTAAACGCCGCGGGGCGTGCCGATTTATTTTCCTGTTTCTAAAACGGGAAAAAGGGGAAAGGTTACCGCGCGGTAACTACCCCTCGGCCAAGGTCCGGTGAATGGAAGACAAGTTGCAACTTTCGGCGCTCGACGCCGACGATCTCGGCGTCGTCTCGGCGGCCGTCCAGGACTCGCTGGTGGCGGTGCGCGACTGCGCCTGGTTCGCCGACGAGAAGCGCTTCGTGCTGCTGCTGAACCGCTTCAAGTGGGAGGCCGATCCCGGCGTCGAGACGCGCTACTGGCGGACCCATTCCGCCCTTGTTTTCAACGAGGTGAAGGCGGTCCACCACCACAAGATCCCGCTCGACCAGCCCGACCGGGTGCTCGACCTCTTGTCGATGGGGCTGGAAAAGGACGGTTCGGTGACCCTGCATTTTGCCGCCGACCGGTCCATACGGCTGGAAATCGGCCGTCTTGCGTGCCATTTGGGGGATGTCGGGGAGCCTTGGCCGTCCCCGTGGAAGCCCGCCCATCCGTAACCCGGGGCGGGCATTTGCGTTGTGGAGCGATGGTCGTCGTGTCGAGGCAAGAGAACGAAAAGCTGATTTTGGCGCTGCCCAAGGGCCGCATCCTCAAGGAAGCGGCGCCGCTGCTGGCGCGCGCGGGCATCGAGCCCGAACCGGCGTTCAGCGATCCCGACTCGCGGCTGCTGCGCTTCACGACCAACCATCCCGACCTCGACATCATCCGCGTGCGCTCGTTCGACGTGGCGACCTTCGTGGCGTTCGGCGCCGCGCATCTCGGCGTCGCGGGCTACGACGTGCTGATGGAGTTCGACTACGCCGAGATCTACGCGCCGATCGACCTCGGCATCGGCAAGTGCCGGCTGGCGGTCGCCGAGCCGGTCGAGATGGCGGGCAGCGACGATCCGCGGCGCTGGAGCCATGTCCGCATCGCCACCAAGTATCCCGAGGTGACGCGCCGCCACTTCGCCGCGCGCGGCGTGCAGGCCGAGTGCGTCAAGCTTTCGGGCGCGATGGAGCTGGCGCCGTCGCTCGGCCTCAGCCACCGCATCGTCGACCTCGTCGACTCGGGCCGCACGCTCAAGGAGAACGGGCTGGTCGAGATCGAGCACATCGCCGACATCACCTCGCGCTTCATCGTCAACCGCGCCGCGCTCAAGACGCAGGCGACGCGGGTCGGCGGCTGGGTCGAGCGTTTCCGCGAGATCGGCGTTGCCGCCTAAGGACGGACCGCTGCGGCTCGACGCGTCGGCGCCGGGCTTCGAGAAGGACTTCGCCGCCTTCCTCGGACGCAACCGCGACACCGACGAGAATGTCGACCGGATCGCGGGCGACATCGTGGCCGACGTGCGCAAACGCGGCGACGCGGCGCTGCTCGAATACACGAAGAAGTTCGACCGCTTCGGCAGCGACGCCGCGGGCCTGCGCCTGACGGCGGCCGAGATCGCGGCGTCGGCGGCCAGCGTGCCGGCCGCGCAGCGCGAGGCTCTGTCGTTCGCGGCCAAGCGCATCGAGGCGTTCCACCGCGCGCTGCTGCCCAGGGATGTCGACTTCACCGACGCCACCGGCACGCGGCTGGGCGCACGCTATCGGCCCATCGACTCGGTCGGCGTCTACGTGCCGGGCGGGACGGCGGCCTATCCGTCGTCGGTGCTGATGAACATCGTGCCGGCCAAGGTGGCGGGCGTGAAGCGCATCGTCATGGTCGTGCCGACGCCCGACGGCGTGGTCAATCCGCTGGTCATGCTGGCGGCGCAGATCTCCGGCGCCGACGAGGTCTGGCGCATCGGCGGCGCGCAGGCCGTCGCGGCACTGGCCTACGGCACGCAGTCGCTGGCGCCGGTCGACAAGATCACCGGCCCCGGCAACGCCTTCGTCGCGGCCGCCAAGCGCCGCGTGTTCGGGCAGGTCGGGATCGATCTCATCGCCGGGCCCTCGGAGATCCTCGTGGTCGCCGACAAGCAGAACGATCCCGCCTGGATCGCGGCCGACCTGCTGTCGCAGGCCGAGCACGACGCGTCCTCGCAGTCGGTGCTGATCGCCGACGATGCGGCATTCGCCGATGCCGTGGCCCGCGCCGTCGACGACGCGCTGAAGGTGCTGCCGCGTGCGGCGATCGCCGGCGCGTCGTGGCGCGACAACGGCGCGATCATCCTGGTCAAGGACGTCGCCGACGCGGTGCCGATCGTTGACAAGATCGCCGCCGAGCATGTCGAGCTCGCGATGGAGCCCGCCGCCGCGCAGGCGCTGGCCGGGAAGATCTCGCACGCCGGCGCGATCTTCGTCGGCCGTCACACGCCGGAAGCCATCGGCGACTATGTCGCCGGCACCAACCACGTGCTGCCGACGTCGCGCGCCGCGCGCTTCTCGGGCGGGCTGTCGGTCGCGGACTTCCTGAAGCGCACCTCGATCGTGTCGTGCACGCCCGAGGCGCTGGCCCAGCTCGGTCCCGCCGCGCTGGCGCTCGCCGAAGCCGAGGGGCTGGGCGCGCACGGCCGCTCGGTCTCGATCCGGCTCAACCGCCGCGCCTGAGGCCCGCCGTGTCGAAGGCGCGACGCATCCTGGACATCGTGCTGGACGAGAAGTCGGTCGCCCGGCGCTCGCCCGAGGTCGAGCATGAGCGCGCGGTGGCGCTGTTCGATCTTCTGGAAGACAACGACTTCGCGCTGGCGGGAGCCGGGGCAGGGGCGGAGGGCGGGCCGTACCGGCTGCATCTCGGCGTGTTCGAGCAGCGGCTGGTGTTCGGCGTGCACGACCAGCACGACAAGAAGCTGCGCGACATCATCCTGTCGCTGACGCCGTTCCGGAAGATCGTGAAGGACTACTTCATGATCTGCGAGAGCTACTACGCCGCCATCAAGAAGCTCTCGAACGCGCAGATCGAGGCGCTCGACATGGGCCGGCGCGGCCTGCACAACGAGGGCTCCGAGCTGCTGCGCGAGCGGCTGGAAGGCAAGATCGAGGTCGACCACGACACGGCGCGTCGCCTGTTCACCCTGATCTGCGCGCTGCACATCAAGGCATGAGCGTGTCGCTTCCTCCCAGCGTGCTGTTCGCGTGCAGCCAGAATTCCGTGCGCTCGCCGATGGCCGAGGCGATGGCCAAGCGGCTGTACGGCCATTCGAGCTACATCGACTCGGTGGGCGTGCGCGCCACCGAGGTCGACGGTTTCGCGGTGGCGGTGCTCGACGAGATCGGCGTCGACGGCCACCGCCATCATGCCAAGACCTTCGAGGACATCGATCCCGCCTCGTTCGACCTGATCGTCACTTTGTCGCCCGAGGCCCATCACAGCGCGCTCGAGTTCACGCGCGGCACGGCGGCCGAGGTCGAGTATTGGCCGGTGCCCGATCCCACCGCGGTGGAGGGCTCGCGCGAGGCGCGGCTCGACGCCTATCGCCGCACGCGCGACCTCGTGCTGGCGCGGCTGAAGGCCCGGTTCGGCACGCCCGCCGGCCCCTCGCTGTAGGAGACCAAAAGGTTGACTAACCCCCGGTCGAGGCCCATTTTCCGGCCGCTTTATCCCTCGCACTCCCAACCGGAGGCCTGATGGCCAAGGAAGATCTGATCGAGTTCAACGGCGTCGTCGACGAGCTGCTGCCGAACGCCATGTTCCGCGTGAAGCTCGACAACGACCACACGATCCTCGCCCACACCTCGGGCAAGATGCGCAAGAACCGCATCCGCGTGCTGGCAGGCGACCGCGTCACCGTCGAGATGACGCCGTACGACCTGACCAAGGGCCGCATCACCTTCCGCTTCAAGTAGGCCGCCCTGCCGGCGCGGCTCGTCCTGGCTTCCGCCTCGCCGCGCCGCCTGGACCTCCTGCGGCAGGTCGGGCTGGAACCGGCGGCGGTCGATCCGGCTGAGCTGGACGAGACGCCCGCGCCGGCCGAGGCGCCGCGCGCCTACGCGCTGCGCATGGCGATCGCCAAGTTCTCAGCCGTCGCGCCGCGCCATCCCGGCGCCGTCGTGCTGGCCGCCGACAGCGTCGTCGCGGTGGGCCGCCGCATCCTGCCCAAGGCCGAAACCGAGGCCGAGGCGCGCGCCTGCCTCGCGCTGATGTCGGGCCGCCGCCACCGCGTGCTGGGCGGTGTCGCCGCCGGTCCCGCGGACGCGGCACCGCGCACGCGGCTGGTCGAGACCGTCGTGCGCTTCCGTCGCCTCGACGCCGCCGACATCGATGCCTACATCGAGAGCGGCGAGTGGCGGGGCAAGGCGGGCGGCTACGCCATCCAGGGCCGCGCCGCCGCCTTCGTGTCCTTCCTGTCGGGGTCCTACAGCAACGTGGTCGGCCTTCCCTTGTTCGAGACGGTGCGGCTGTTGAAGGCCGCCGGCGTATGAGCGGCATCGACCGGCTGATCTGCCACGTCATGCCGCGCGCCTTCCTGATGGCGCTGGTGAGCGAGGGCCGCCTGGTCGAATTGCAGGTCGCGCGCCGCGACAAGCCTTCGCGCGTCGAGAGCGTCTTCCTCGGCCGCATCGAGCGCGTCATGCCCGAGCTCGACGCCGCCTTCGTCGATATCGGCACCGGCCGCTCGGGCTTTTTGCGCGCCGCCGATCGTGCGGGGCTCGACGACTGGCCGCCTGCCGGCGCGCCGGTGCTGGTCCAGCTGCGCACCGAGAACGACGGCAGCGATAAGGGACCGCGCCTGTCGATGGATGTCGCCGTGTCGGGCCGCTATCTCGTCTACCATCCGATGGGCACGGGCGTGTCCTTCTCGCGCCGCATCGAGGGCGAGTCCGAGCGCGATCGGCTGGCCGCGCATGTGGCGCCGCTGCTCGAGGGCGGCATCGTGCTGCGCACCGCCGCGGCCGGCGCCAGCGCCGCCGTGCTGCAGGCCGATGCGACGCAGATCCTCGAACGCTGGGAGAAGCTGCGCCGCCACGCGCTCGACGCGCCGCCGCCCGCCGACCTGTCGGCGCGCATCCCGGGCGAGCGCGATCCGATCGCCAAGGCGCTGCGCGATCACGGCGCCACGCTCGACGAGGTGATCGTCGACGACCGCATGATGGCGCGCGCGTTGCAGGACGAGATGGACCGCCGCCAGGAGCGCATCCGCGTGCGCTGGCATTCGGGACCCATGCCGGCCTTCGACATCGACGACGTGTCGGGGCAGGTGGGCACCGCGCTCGCCGGCCGCATCGTGCTGCCGAGCGGCGTCGAGGTGCTGTTCGAGCCGGGCGAGACGCTGACCGCCGTCGATGTCGACAGCGGCTCGGCCGGCGCCCGCCAGGGCCGTGCGCCGCGGCGGCCGGTCGACGTGAACCTGGAGGCCGCGCCCGCGATCGCCCAGCAGCTGCGCCTGCGCAACATGGCGGGCGCCGTCGTGATCGACTTCGTCACGATGCGCAGCGCCTACGACCGCGACAAGGTCCAGGCCGCCCTCGCCGAGGCGGTGAAGGACGATCCCGTGCCGACGCAGCTCTACGGCTTCACGCGGCTCGGCCTCTTCGAGTTGACGCGTGCGCGGCGCGGCGCGACTCTCGCAGCCCAGCTCGAGGCACTAGAGAAAGAAGATGACGCCGCCTGACAAGACACCGCCCGTCCGCGCCGTCCGCACCGAGCCCAAGTGCCCGATCTGTGCGAAAACCGGAGACGCGAAATACAGGCCGTTCTGCTCCAAGCGCTGTGCCGACATCGACCTCGGCCG
>JAFEFH010000135.1 GCA_018240695.1 Pseudomonadota bacterium
ATCCCGGGGTGGCCGACCTGTTCAAGAACATGTTCGCCGTGCTGTTCGATCCGTCCCCGGCCATCCTGCCGCAGAACGGCCGCAGCCTGATCCAGTAGCCACGCCCTCGTCTCATTGTCGGCAGTACATGGGTTTGCGTCAGTAAGGCGCTAGACCACTTGCGGCTGGCGCGCTAAACATGTGCACAAGCTAGTTATTGAGGTTGTTTCGATTAAACTTCCTCTATCTAGTATGCCTGCCAGTGCTTGTGCTAATAAACAACGGTTCCGCGCCGCCAATGGACACGATTACTGACCCCCCTAGTCCGACTTGGACGGTAGGTACACCTGATGTGCGCCGTGCAGAAAGCATTGGAAGCCGCCCCAATCAGTTACCCTGTGATCAACACTCGGCAATGAATGAACATCGTGAGCCAAAGTCAAATTGGTACACGTCATTTGCTTATCCTCTGTTGAGTCACCTCCCAAATAGAGAGCACGCGAATGAAGTTGCCAAACTTGGCTTGAAGCTTTTTGGCGGAATACTGGCTGATAGAAATGCTGATCAGCCTTGCCTCAGCACCAGCATTTGGGGACGTGCACTTTCAAATCCAATTGGCCTAGCCGCTGGATTTGATAAGGACGCGGAAGTATTTCGAGAAATCGGAAAAATTGGATTTGGAATTGTAGAAATTGGAACGGTGACGCCTAAGCCTCAGGCTGGGAATCCTAAGCCAAGAGTATTTTCTCTCGAAGACGATTATGCAGCAATTAATCGGATGGGATTCCCTAGCAGTGGCTTGGACGCTGTTAAGCGCCGTCTAGAATCGCGCACACCGCTTCCAAACACACTTCTCGGAATTAATATTGGCGCGAACAAGGACAGTGAAGACCGAACGCGAGACTATGTTGTGTGCGCAATGGAGTTGGCGCGCTTCGCGGATTATTTGGTTTGTAACGTCTCCTCTCCAAATACTCCGGGGTTGCGCAATTTGCAGGGCAAGGAACATCTTTCGACATTAGTGAGACGCGTACAGGACTCGATTTCCGGAAAGAACGTTCCACTAGTTGTGAAGATCGCTCCTGATGTTACTGACGAGGACATTGATGACATCGTCAGTGTTGGCCGTGATGCAAAGATCGATGGCTTAATTGTTGGCAATACGACCATTTCTCGCCCCCGCCTAACTTCCAAGCATAAAGGTGAGGCAGGAGGCCTCTCTGGCGCGCCACTTGCAAAGATATCTACTGAGGCAATCAAGAAAGTTGCGACTCGCGTTGAAAGAGCTTTCCCGATCATTGGATGCGGCGGGATCAGATCAGGCGAAGATGCGCTTGAAAAACTCAAGGCTGGAGCTTCTTGCCTACAGCTCTACACATCACTGATGTACGGGGGGCCGCCTCTCGTCCGACAGATAAAGGATGAACTCGCAGGCCTTTTGATGGACCACGGTTTTGCTTCAGTCAGCCAAGCCGTAGGCGCCGATTTTAAAGCGGCTTACGGACAAGCCTCAGTGTAGCTGTTTGCTTCGCCGGCTCTGCCAATGCCAAGCGCGCATTGTTTCTTCACTGACAGTTCCGGAGTCTAAGGCCTAAACTCCTTGCAATAGGAGGGAACGTGCCGCTCTGGATACCGATCACCATCGCTGCTGCGCTGTTTCAGAACATCCGCACCACGATGCAGCAGAAGATTCGCCACGTGCTGAGCGTCGATGGCGCGAACTTCATCCGCTACCTCTACGGCGCGCCCCTGGCGCTCGGCATGCTGGCATTCCTGATCTGGGGCACCGGGCGGCACATGCCGGCCCTCTCATGGGCGTTCCTCGGCCTGGTGACGCTGGCCGGCCTCGGCCAGATCATCGCCACGTCGCTGATGATCCATGCCTTCACCCTGCGCAACTACGCCGTCGGCACGGTCTACTCCAAGACCGAGACGGTGTTCGTGGCGCTGTTCGCCACCTTCATCGCGTCCGAGCCGCTGACGCTCGGCTCCTGGGCCGGCATCCTGGTCTGCCTGTGCGGCGTGGCGATCCTGAGCGTGCGCGGCTCCTTCACCAACATCGGCAACGTGCTGGCCGACCTCACGCACAAGGGGGCGCTCTACGGCCTGCTGTCGGGCGTTTTCTTCGCCGTCGCAGCCGGCTGCATCCGCCTCGCCTCCAAGGAACTGACCAGCGGCGACTTCATGATCCGCGGCATCACCACGCTCGCCTGCATGAACTCGATCCAGATCGTGCTGATGCTGGCCTATCTCGCCAAGCGCGATCCCTCGCAGTTCGGCAAGATCGGCACCAACTGGCGCTCGTCGATCTGGGTCGGCGTGTTCAGCGTGCTGGGCTCGGCCGGCTGGGCGCTCGCCATGACGCTCGAAAACGCGGCCCTCGTGCGCGCCGTCGGTCAGATCGAGCTGGTCTTCACCTTCATCGCCTCGCACCTCGTGCTGAAGGAGCGTCCTTCCGCCGGCGAGTGGCTGGGCAGCCTGCTGGTCGTGGGCGGCGTCGTCCTCATCCTCCTCGAACGGTGATTTCATGACAGACCTGCCCCGTCCGCTCACCGGCCTGAAGGTCCTCGACTTCTCGACCACCATCGCCGGGCCGCACTGCTCGCGCCTGCTGGCCGACATGGGCGCCGACGTCATCAAGGTGGAATCGCCCGAAGGCGACCTGATGCGCTCGCGGCCCGTCGTGCGCGACGGCGCCTCGACGATGTTCGGCCAGCTCAACGCCGGCAAGCGCTCGATCGTGCTCGACCTCAAGCAGCCCGCCGCGATCGCCACCGTGAAGAAGCTGGTCGCCACGGTCGACATCGTGCTGGAGAACTATCGTCCCGGCGTCATGAAGCGGCTCGGCCTCGACTATCCGGAGCTGGCCAAGATCAATCCGAAGCTCGTCTACTGCGCCATCTCGGGCTACGGACAGACCGGTCCCGGCGCCGGCCGTCCCGCCTACGCGCCGGTGGTGCACGCCTCGACCGGCTACGACATGGCCCATCTCTCCCAGCAGGACGGCCGCGAACGTCCCGACAACTGCGCGATCTTCGTCGCCGACTACGCCTCCGGCGCCTATGCGCTGGGCGGCATCCTGGCGGCGATCCATCAGCGCCACGTCACCGGCAAGGGCCAGATGGTCGACGTCTCGATGTTCGAGACGCTGACCGGCATGCTGCCGACCGAGATCAACCGCTCGCAGTTCGACTTCGAAATGCCGGCGCGGCCGATGTACGGCCCGATCGAGGCGAGCGACGGCTATGTCATGCTGGCGACGGCGAGCGAGCGCACCTTCCAGGACATGGCGGCGGCCGCCGGCCACAAGGAATGGCTGACCGATCCGCGCTTCGAGAAATACGCCGACCGCCGGATGAACTGGGGCCACATGGTCGACGAGCTGGAGAAGTGGTCGAAGAAACTGACCGTCAAGGAAGTCGTGGCCGCGCTCGAGAAACACGGCGTGCCCTGCTCGCCCTATCTCACGCTCACCGAGGCGCTGAAGGACCCGCAGGTCGCCCATCGCGGCTCGCTCTGCCGGATCGAGGATGCCGGCGGCGCGTACAATTCGCCGGCGCCGCCGTTCCGCTTCTCGGGCTCGGCGTTGCAAAGCGGCCCGCGTGTGCCGGGCCTGGGGGAGAACACCGAGCAGGTGTTGGCCGAAGCGGGAGTTAAGTCGAAGTGACCGATCCCAAAATCGATCCCAACACGCCCATCCTGGTCGGCTGCGGCCAGATCACCGACACGACCGGCGAACCGTCGAGCAAGCGCTCGCGGGTGGCGTTCGCGGCCGAGGCCGCCGCCAAGGCGCTCGACGACACCGGCGCCAGGATCGGCGGCCACATGCTGGGACATCATGTCGATGCGCTGGCGGTCATGGAATTCTTCAGCGATTCGAGCCCGCGCTTCGCCTCGCCGTTCGGCCGCTCGACCAACCCGCCCAAGAGCGTCGCGCGCCGCCTGCACGCCTCGCCGCGCACCATGCTCTACAGCCATGTCGGCGGGAACATGCCCCAGTACCTGGTCAATCGCTTCGCCGAGGAGATCGCCAACGGCAAGACCAAGCTCGCGCTGATCTGCGGCGCGGAGCTGCTGCGCAGCACCCAGAACGCGCGCAAGGCCGGTCTCGCCATCGACTGGAACGAGGACTATGGCGGCACGCCCGAGCGGGTCGGCGACGACCGCGACGGCTTCTCGTCCGAGGAAGCCCGCCACGGGCTGAAGGCCGCGATCCATTTCTATCCGCTGATCGAGAATGCCATCCGCGGCGGCCTGAAGCGCGACGTGCCCAGCCACATGAACGCGATGGGCGAGCTCTTCCATCGCCTCGCCGTCGTGGCCAAGGACAACCCGCTGGCGACACGCCGCAAGGGCTACAGCGCCCGGGAACTGTCGACGATCTCCGACGACAATCGCTGGATCTGCTTTCCCTATCCGCGCCTGATGAACGCCAACGCCATGATCGACCAGGCCGCCGCCGTGGTCATGACGTCGGTCGGCAAGGCGCAGGAATGGGGCATCCCGCAGGACAAGTGGGTGTTCCTGCACGGCTGCGCCGACGGCGCCGATACCTGGGTCGTGTCGGAGCGCGACAGGATCGACAGCTCGCCCGCGATCCGCGGCTGCGCGCGCATCGCGCTCGACATGGCCGGCAAGAAGGTGTCCGACGTCGCTGCCTTCGACCTCTACAGCTGCTTCCCGTCGGCGGTCGAAGTCGCGATGAAGGAGATCGGCATCGCCACCGATGATCCGCGTCCGATCAGCGTGACCGGCGGCCTGCCGTTCTTCGGCGGCCCCGGCAACAACTACGTCACCCATTCGATCGCCGAGATGATGAACCGGGTGCGCAAGGCGCCCGGCACGTTCGGCATGGTGACGGCCAACGGCAGCTACCTCACCAAGCACTCGGCCGGGCTCTATTCGACGGAGCCGACCAAGGGGCCGTGGCGGCGCGAAGATCCGAAGAAGTTCCAGGCCGAGCTCGATGCCGGCCCCAAGCGCCAGGTGAACACCGCGCCCAAGGGCGCCGGTACGGTCGAGACCTATTGCGTCGCCTACGGCAAGGAGGCGCCCGAGAAAGGCTACATCGTGGGCCGCCTCGATGCCTCCGGCGACCGCTTCGTGGCCCAGGCGCCGGACGACCCCGCCCTGCTCGCCGACATGCTGACGCGCGAGCAGCTGGGGCGTAAGGTCACCGTCGACCAACAGGACGGACGCAACGTCTTCCACCCCCTCTAGGAACGAGGAAGCCATGCCCAACGTGCTGAACGCCGCCCAGACGGCCGAGTTCAACGAGAAGGGATTCACCTACGCGCGCGGCCTGTTCGCGCCCGACGAGGTGAAGCTGCTCACCGAGGCGATGGAGAAGGATCCCGCGGTGCGCGGCTCGATCCTCGACCGGCGCGACGCCGAGGGCCGCTCGACGCGCATCGCGCTGTGGAACCGCGCCGGCGATTCGGTCTACGGCCTCGCCGCCCGCTGCGCGCGCATGGTCGACACCTCGGCGCACCTGCTGGGCGGCGACGTCTATCACTACCAGTCGAAGCTCACCGCCAAGGAGCCGGCGGTCGGCGGCGCCTGGGAGTGGCACCAGGATTACGGCTACTGGTACTACAATGGCTGCCTGCGGCCCGACCTGCTGTCGGTGATGGTGGCGCTCGACAAGACCGACCGGCACAACGGTTGCCTCCAGATCGCCCGCGGCTCGCACAAGCTCGGCCGCATCGACCACATGCCGCTGTCGCCGACCCAGAACGAGGTCGATCCCAAGCGCATGCCGTACATCCTCGAGGCCTGCCCGATCGAATACTGCGAACTGGAACCGGGCGACGCGCTGATCTTCCACAGCAACGCCATCCACCGCTCCGACGCCAACCGCTCGGCCAACCGGCGCTGGACCCTTCTGATCTGCTACAACCGGGTCGACAACGACACGATCATCAAGACCGATGACCGCTATTTCGTGCCGTTGGACAAGGTCGACGACGACGCCCTGCGCCGCGCCGGCCTGAAGTTCGCCGCCGGCGACAATGCCGAGCATTTCACCTCGCGTCCCTACGTGCCGGACCTGCGCAAGGCGTCGTAGGAACTCAAGCGGGCCGGCATTTTACCGGCTTACGTGACCAAGATGGGGGATTCCGCGCGACGCGCCTATGGTGAAGGCGTGTCGCGAGGAGCCGACTATTTCCGATCCGGGACCATTCCCGTTTAATTTCCGTTTATTAAACGGGAATGCCTCAGGCCCCCAACCGTTCCAGCGCCGCGCTGAGACGGGCGCGGGTCTGCTCGGCCTGGCCGCGGCGTTCGCGCTGCTCCTCGACGACTTCCGCCGGCGCCCGCGACACGAAGCTCGCATTGCCGAGCTTGGCGTCGATCTTGCCGACCTCGTCGCCGAGCTTCTGGATCTCCTTCTTGAGGCGCGCGCTCTCGGCCGCGAGGTCGATCACCTCGCCGACCGGCAGCGCGTAAGTCGCCTCGCCGACCACGATCTGCAACGACGCCTTGGGCGCCGCCGTCGCGGTGGGATCGATGCCCTCGATGCGCGCCAGCCGCTCGATCGCGGCGGCGTGCGTGGCCAGCCGCTTCCTGGTGGTGTCGCCGCCGCCGATCACCAGCAGCCTGAGCTTGGCGCTGGGCGGCACGTTCAGCTCGGCGCGCGCCGAGCGCACGTCGGAGATCAGCTTCACCAGCCAGCCGATCTCGGCGTCGGCGGCGGCATCCGTCGCGGGCGGCATGGGCCAGGCCTGCGTGATCAGCGCGCCGTGCTCGGCACGATGGCCCGTCTTGTCCCAGATCTCCTCGGTGATGAACGGCATCACCGGATGCAGGAGCTTCGCGGTCTCGCGCAGCACATAGGCGGTGACCGCGCGGGTCTCGTCCTTCTCGGGGCCGTCCGCCTCGGCCTGCAGCGTCGGCTTGGAGAGCTCGACATACCAATCGCAGACGATGCCCCAGATGAATTCGTAGAGCGCGGTCGCGGCGTCGTTCAGGCGATATTCCGTCAACGCGTGGTCGATCGCGGTGTTGGCGCGGGCCAACTCGCCCAGGACCCATTTGTTGATCGTGAGCTTGACGCTCGCCGGATCGAAGTGCGGCGGCAAAGCCGCGCCGTTCATCTCGGCAAAGCGGGTGGCGTTCCAGAACTTGGTCGCGAAGTTGCGCGAGCCTTCGACCTGGGACGTGGCGAGCCGCAGCCGGCCCGCGGAAGAGGCTGCCATGCGGGTCACCGTGAAGCGCAGCGCATCGGCGCCGTATTTGTCGATCAGCTCGAGCGGGTCGATGATGTTGCCCTTCGACTTCGACATCTTCTGGCCCTTCTCGTCCGTCACCAGCCCGTGCAGGTAGACGGTGCGGAACGGCACCTCGGTCATGAAATGCATGCTCATCATCATCATGCGGGCGACCCAGAAGAACAGGATGTCCCAGCCGGTGACGAGCGTGTTGGTCGGATAGTACTTCTTGAGCGCCGCCGTCTCCTCGGGCCAGCCCAGGGTCGAGAACGGCCACAGCGCCGAGCTGAACCAGGTGTCCAGCACGTCGGGGTCGCGCTCCAGCGCCATGTCCTTGCCGTAGTGCTTCCTCGCCTCGGCCTTGGCCTCGTCCTCCGACAGCGCCACGAACACCTTCTTGTCGGGCCCGTACCAGGCCGGGATCTGGTGGCCCCACCAGAGCTGGCGCGAGACGCACCACGGCTGGATGTTCTCCATCCAGCGGAAGAACTCGTCGCGGCCGCGCTCGGGCACGAACTTCACGCGCCCGTCGCGTGCCGCCGCGATCGGCGCCTCGGCGAGCTTCTTGGCGTCGGCGTACCACTGCTCGGTGAGATACGGCTCGACCGGCACGCCGCCGCGATCGCCGTAGGGCACGGCGTGGGTGTGCGGCTCGATCTTGTCGACCAGGCCCATCTCCTCGAGCTCGGCCACGATCTTCTTGCGCGCCTCGAAGCGGTCGAGGCCGCGATACTTCTCCGGCGCCTTGTCGTTGATGCGCGCGAACTTGTCGAAGATCGAGATCGCCTCGAGCTTGTGGCGGCGGCCGACCTCGAAGTCGTTGAAGTCGTGCGCCGGCGTGATCTTCACCGCGCCCGAGCCCTTCTCCGGGTCGGAATATTCGTCGGCCACGATCGGGATCTTGCGCCCGACCAGCGGCAGCACGGCGTGCTTGCCGATCAGGTGCTTCCACTTCGAGTCGTCGGGATGAACCGCGATGCCGGTATCGCCCAGCATCGTCTCGGGCCGGGTCGTCGCCACGGTGATGAACTCGTCCGGGCTGCCGTCGATCGGATACTTGAAGTACCAGAGATTGCCCTTCACCTCGCGCGACTCGACCTCGAGGTCGGAGATTGCGGTCAGCATCTTGGGGTCCCAATTCACAAGGCGGTTGTCCTTGTAGATCAGCCCCTGCTTGTAGAGCTCGACGAACACCTTGAGCACGGCCTTCGACAGGCCCTCGTCCATGGTGAAGCGCTCGCGACTCCAGTCGCAGGACGCGCCGAGGCGGCGCAGCTGCCCGGTGATGGTGCCGCCCGAGAACGCCTTCCACTCCCAGACCTTGGCGAGGAACTCCTCGCGGTTCAGGAGCTTGCGATTGCCCTCCGCCTTCGCCCCTTCGACGGCGAGGCCCGTATTCTCCTGTTCGAGGTTGCGCACCACGACCATCTGGGTGGCGATGCCGGCATGGTCGGTGCCGGGCTGCCACAGCACGTCGTCGCCCTTCATGCGGCGCCAGCGGATCAGCACATCCTGCAACGTGTTGTCGAGCGCGTGGCCCATGTGCAGGCTGCCGGTGACGTTGGGCGGCGGGATGACGATGCAGTAGGGCGGCTTCTGGTTCTCGGGATGCGCCTTGAACGCGCCGGAGTTCTCCCACTCCGGATACCGGCGGGCCTCGATCTCCTTGGGATCGTATGTCTTGTCGAGCATCTCTTGCCTCTAACGAAAAACGCCACGGATGCGGCACCGTGGCGTTCTCTCTGGATGGTGCCTGGGGTTCAGCGGCGGGTCAGCCGCGCGATCTCGCGTTCAACGAGCTGCTCGACCATGGGCGGCAGGCTGCGGTCGATCCAGTCCTTGAGCATCGGACGCAGCATTTCCTTCACGAGGTCCTCGATGGTCTTGCCGCCCGCGCCGAGCGCGGGGCTGGGCATCGCGGCGGGCGCCGGTGCGGGCGCCGGCGTCGCGCGGCGCTCCTCGACGACCTGGTTGAGGCGATCGAAGGCGGAGGATGCGGCACCGGCCGCGCTCGACGCCACGATCGGCTGCTCGAAGGCCGAGGGTGCAGACGGCGCCGGCGCGCGTGGAGCCGGCGGCGGATCGAAAGACGGCTGCGGCATCTCGCTGGCCCGCACCGGATCGATGCGCAGCGGCGGCGGAGCCTGCACGGATGCCTCGGGAGCGGCGGGTGCCGCGGCCTTGGGCTCCTCGATCAGGTCGGTGAGCAGCAGCACGTCGTCGCGATTGGTCATGCCCGCCCGAGCGCCCATCGGCGCGCGATCGGGGGCATTGGCCGGAATCGGCGGCGGCAGCGGATTGCCGCCGACCTGGGCGCGCGCCTCGTCGTCGGAGATGATCTTGCGGATGGACGCAAGGATATCGTCCATCGAAGGGTCGTTGTCCGCGGTGCTCATTTCTTGCTCCCGGAGTCTGCTCCCCAGTCCCCGATCCAGCGTGAACCGACTTCCTTATAGTACTTCTCTTCGTCGTAATATTCGACAGGCAATCCGAGCGACCGCGCGGTCAGCCGACCGATGCCCGACAGCACCGAATAGAACGCCACCTGCACGTCCCGGCGCGCCGTGATGAGGCTGACCTGAGAGTTGAGCAATTCCTGCTCGGCGTTCAGCACGTCGAGCGTAGTGCGCGAGCCGACCAGGGCTTCCTGGCGGACGCCGTTCAGCGCCACGCCGTTGGCGCGGACCTGGGCGTCGAACGAGGTGACGCGGCTGCGCGCCGAATCGAGATTGCGCCACGAGCGGATGACGTTCTCCGCCGCCGTGCGGCGTGCGCTGTCGAGTTCGTTGCGGCGCTGACCGACCAGTTCCTTGGCCTGGCGGATCTGCGACCACTCCGAGCCATTTTGATAGATCGGCACGGTCGCCTGGAGGCGCACACCGTACTGGTTGTAGTTGTCTGTCGGCGCCGAGAGGTCGAACTGCTGCTGGACGTACCCCACCAGGTTGACCTGCGGCAGCAGCGCGGCCGTGGCGCTGTTCACGCCGTAGCTCGCCGCCGAGATGCGGTACTGCGCACTCACCGCCTGCGGGCCGCCGTTCATCGCCAGCGACACCGCCTCTTCCTCGCTCGCGGGCAGCGCGCCGAACAGCGGCAACTCGCCCATCTTGCCGGGCTTCTGGCCCACGACATGGACGTAGACCGCTTCGTCGATGCGGATCTGCGCCTCGGCCAGCACGAGATCGGCCTTGGCCTGCTCGAGGCGGGCCTCGGCCTGCGACACGTCGGTGATCGTGAGCTCGCCGACGCGGAAGCGCTCGCGCGTGGCCTCGAGCTGCTGGACCAGCACGCGCACGTTGTTGCGGCGCACGTCGACGATGCCGAGATCGGCCACGAGATTGGCGTAGGCGCTGACCGTTTGCAGCAACACCGTCTGCTCGGTGTTGGCGAGCGAGGCGCGCTGGGCCTGGATGTTGGCCTGGGCCGCCTTGGTGTCGGCCACTGTCTTGCCGCCGCGGAACAGCGGCTGGGTCACCGACAGGAGCGTCGTCTTTCCGTTCAGGATATAATAGGTCGACGCGCGGGTCTGCGGAATCGAATCGGCCTCGATCTTGTTGTACTCGACCGACAGCGTGACCTTGGGGCGCCAATTGGCGACCGCCTGGGCCAGCGTCTCGTCCGTCTGCCGCAGCAGCGCGCGGCCGGCCAGCAGGTCGGGATTGCTGTTGTAGGTCGACGCCATGGCCTGCACGAGGCTCTGGGACCACGCCACGGGTGCCGTGCCGACGCCGGCGGCGATCACACACCCCGCCACTGCGCAGGCGCGCTTCAGACCCGGCCGGATACGCATGCAAATACCCTCATTTCGGGACGGGACAGTATCAGCGCCCCTTCAGAACGTGAAGCGCGCCGGCGGCGCGAAGCCCGGCAATACCGGCGTTCCCGCATCGAACAGCGGACGGCCGGAGGTCACTCCGCCTTCCTTCACGACAAGTTGCGCCACCCCCAGGGCGCCGGGCGCACCCGCCACCACCGTGGCCAGACGACCGCCCTCGGCGAGCTGGTCGAGGATGGCTTTCGGAATCTCCCGCACCGCGCCCTCGATCAGGATGACGTCGTAGGGACCGCTTTCCGGGGCGCCCGCCTCGGGCTGGCCGGTCCGCAGGCTGACATTGGCAAAGCCCAGCGCCTTGATGGTCTGGTCGGCCGAACCGTGCATGGCAGCATCATTCTCGACGCCCACGACCGACTGTACCAGCCGTGCCAGCAACGCCACGCCGTAGCCCTGGCCCGAGGCGACCACGAGGGCCTTGTCGTCAGTCGCCGGCTGGAGGCTCTGGATCAGCCGCGCCAGCACCATCGGTTCCATCAGGAAACGGCCGTTTCCCAGCGGCACGTCCTCGTCCGAATAGGCGACCGACTTCAGGCCCGCCGGCAGGAACTGCTCGCGCGGCAGTTCGCTCACCGCCGCCAGGATGGGAGCGTTGGTGACCCGGTTGGGCCGGAGCTGGCCGTCGACCATATTGCGACGTGCGAGCGCGAAATCCGTCATGAGCTGACCCCAAAATGTTGTGCCTTTTATAAGGCGCGGGCGGCGAGAGCGTCAAAGGACCCTGAGTCGCGCCCGAAACCGGCTCGCTTGACCCGTCTCGGGGGTCGTGGGTATAGCACCGCCGTTCCTGCGGCCGGCCTGGTGGCAGAGTGGTTATGTAGCGGATTGCAAATCCGTCAATGCCGGTTCGATTCCGGCCCAGGCCTCCACGGAACCGCATGTGGAATTACGGCGCTTGCCTCTCAGGGCATGCTCTGCCAAAACTCCGCGCCCTTGCAGGCCGATTACCGCCGGCCGCGACGAAATCTATTCCGAAGTAGCTCAGCGGTAGAGCAGGCGACTGTTAATCGCCGGGTCGCAGGTTCGATCCCTGCCTTCGGAGCCATCTACGCTACGGCGCGTTCCTCCGGGACGCGCCGTAGTCGTTTGAAGGAGGACGGATGACGACCACCTCGCCCGCCAACGAAACCGTCGAGCTCGTGCGCCACGAGGTGGCGTTCCAGGGCTACTTCAAGGTCGGCCGCTACTTCTTCCGCCACGGCCTGCACAAGGGCGGCATGAGCGACGTGATCAGCCGCGAGGTCTTCGAGCGCGGCCAGGCCGGCGCCCTTCTGCTCTACGATCCGGTGCGCGACGAGGTGGTGATGATCCGCCAGTTCCGCGCCGGCGCCTACGTGGCGGGCCATCATCCGTTCACCTGGGAACTGGTGGCCGGCATCATCGAGGAGGGCGAGTCCGCCGAGGACATGATCCGCCGCGAGGTCCAGGAGGAAGCCGGCCTCAGCGTCGACGATCTGCTGCCGATCCAGAAGGTCATGCTGACGCCGGGCGCCTGCTCCGAGGCCTGCCAGATCTTCGCCGGCCGTGTCGATGCCTCGAAAGCCGGCGGTGTCTTCGGTCTCGCCTCGGAGGGCGAGGACATCCTGGTGAAAGCCATCCCCTTCGCCGAGGCCTGTGCGATGGTCGAGCGCTGCGAAATCGACAACGCCGTCGGCGTCATCGGCTTGCAGTGGCTGGCGCTCCACCGCGAGGAGCTGCGCAAGCGCTGGCGCTAGGAGACTCCATTGACTACGTTCTCTGCGGGAAGCGCCGCAGGGTCCAAGAAGGCAGATTGAGTCATGAACGTCCGGTCCGGTTTCATCGATAGCATCGGCAACACGCCGCTCATCAAGCTGAAGGCCGCGTCGGCGGCGACCGGCTGCGACA
>JAFEFH010000136.1 GCA_018240695.1 Pseudomonadota bacterium
GCCGCCGACGCCCTGCCGCTCCAGCGCTTCACCATCGTCGAGGTGAACGATCGGGACGTGCCGCTGTGCCTGCGGCTGGCGACCTCGCTGGCCGGCAAGATCGCGGCCGATCTCGGCGCCACCGTGCTGAAGATCGAGCCGCCCGGCGGCGATCCGGTGCGTCGCGCCCCGCCGCTCCTATCGCAGGGCGAGAGCGCCCTGTTCCAGTTCCTGAACACCTCCAAGCGCTCGCTGATGCTCGACCTCGCGGGCGATGCCGGCCGCGCGGCGCTGGCCAAACTGCTCGACAGCGCGGATGCCGTGCTGTTCGAGGAGCCGGCGTCGGTCGCCGCGATCGCGCGCGCGGGCAAGGCGACACCGATCGAGATCGCGGCCTTTCCCGTCGAGATGAACGCCGGCGCGCGGCCGGTCAGCGAGTTCACCCTGCTGGCGCTGGGCGGTCTGCTGCACATGGTGGGCGAGCCCGAGCGCAAGCCGCTGCGGCTGGGCGGCCATCAGGCGTCCTATCCCGCGGGACTCACCGCCTTCACCGGTCTCGCCGCGGCGCTGGCCGCACGCGACGCCGGGCACACAGCGCCGTCGGTGCGCGTGTCGCTGGCCGAAGTGCTGCAATGGGTGAACTGGAAGGCCGCCTCCGGCGCCGACGCCGCCGGCACCTCGCCCGGCCGCGAGGGCAAGCGCTCGGAATTCCAGATCATGACCTGCAAGGACGGGCATGTGGCCGTCGTCTACACGGTGACGCAGTGGCCCGCGACGCGCGCGCTGATCGGCGACCCGCGCCTGATGGACGCCAAGTTCAACACGCGCGCCGGCCGCCGCCAGAACGTGGCCGAGCTCTACCAGATCATCACGCCGTGGTTCGCCGACAAGACGCGCGCGGACATCCAGCGCACCGCGCAGGCCAAAGGCGTGCCGTTCGGCCCGATCTTCTCGCCGGCCGAGCTGCTCGAGACCGAGCAGTACGTGTCGCGCGGTTTCTTCGCGAGCCTCGGCGCCTATCGCGTGCCGCAGCTGCCCGTGCAGTGGAACGGCCGCTCGTTCGCGCCGCGGCCCGCGCCGGAGCTCGGCGCATGAGCGGCGCGCGTCCTCTCGCCGGCGTGCGCGTGCTCGATTTCGGCCTGCTGACGGCCGGCGCGAACACCTCGGCGATGCTGGCCGATCTCGGCGCCGACGTGATCAAGATCGAGTCGGGCGCCTATCTCGATCCCTTCCGCGTCGTCGGCAAGCCCGACGACAACGATGGCTGGTGGAACCGCTCGCCGCAGTTCCGCTTCACCAACCGTAACAAGCGCGGGCTGGCGCTCAACCTGAAGGACAGTGACGGCCAGCGCGTAATCCGCGAACTCGCCGCGCACTGCGACGTGGTGGTCGAGAATTTCCGCCGCGGCGTGCTCGATCGCGCGGGCCTGGGCTATGCCGACCTGAAGAAGATCAATCCGCGCATCGTCTTCGCCGCGATCTCCAGCCAGGGCGACACCGGCCCGGAGCGCATGAACGTGTCGTTTGGCAGTACACTCGACGCGACGTCCGGCATCGCCGCCATGACGGGCTACGAAGGCGAGGAGCCGCGCATCTCGGGCATGGACGTGAACTATCCCGACCAGATCGTGTCCCTGTTCGCCACCGGCATCGTGATCACCGCCGTGATGGACGCACGCCGCACCGGCCGAGGCGCCTTCCTCGACTTCTCCCAGCGCGAGGTCGCGTCCTTCACCCTGGGCGAGGAAATCCTCGCCGCCTCCGCCAACCCCGCGAAGCCGTTGGTCCGTCAGGGCAATCGGCAGGACGGCGTAGCGCAGCAGGACACCTATAAATGCAAGGACGGCCGCTGGATCGCCGTCACGCTCGCCCAGGCCGACGAGAATCTTGCCGCCTTCTGCGCGGCGCGTGACAGTGCCGACGCCGTCGTCGCACTGCTGGCCAAGGGCATCGCCGCGGCTTCGTGCAACGACGGGCTCGACCTGCTGAAGGACCGGGCGCTGGCCGGCGTCACGCTCGAACGCGACGACAAAGGCGGCCTCGTGAAGGGCCTGCCCTATCGCCTCGACGGGCGCGGCATCAGGATCGACCGGCCCGCACCCGATCTCGGCCAGCATACCGAGGCCGTGCTGCGCGAGCTGCTGGGCTACGATGACGCCGCGCTGGCGCGGCTCGCCGACACGGGCGTCACCTCGACGACGCCGAACAGTGGAGAGACCTGACGATGGCACGCGCCGAAGTGCAGAAGCTGCTCGACCGGATGGCGGTCCCCGTGATCGCCGCGCCGATGTTCCTGGTGTCCAACCCCGCGCTCACTCTGGCGTGCTGCGCCGAGGGCATCATGGGCAGCTTCCCCGCGCACGGCACGCGCAGCCGCGAGGAGTTCCAGGGCTGGCTCGACGAGATGGAAGCGGGCATCAAGCGGCTCGAGGATGCCGGCAAGAAACCCGCGCCGTGGGCCGTGAACCTCGTCGTGCACGCCTCCAACCCGCGCTACCAGGGCGACCTCGAACTGGTCGAGAAATACAAGGTGCCCGTCGTGCTCACGTCGAAGGGCGCGCCCGGCGACGCGATCAAGCGCATCCACGGCTGGGGCGCGGTGGCGATCCACGACATCGCCAACCATCGCCATGCCGAGAAGGCGCTGGAAGCCGGTGTCGACGGCGTGATCGCGGTGGCGGGCGGCGCCGGCGGCCACACCGGCACGCTCAATCCCTTCGCGCTGATGAACGAGGTGCGCCAGCTCGGCGATCACTTCGCGGTCGTGCTGGCGGGCGGCATGTCGACCGGCCAGGACGTGCTGGCGGCGCAGGCGATGGGCGCGGACGCGGCCTATATCGGCACGCGCTTCATCGCCACACGCGAGGCGATGGCGGTCGACGCGCACAAGAAGATGATCCTCGACACGCGCGCGACCGACGTGTTCCTCACCTCCTCGATCGACGGCGCGCCGGCCAACTGGCTGACGCCCAGCCTGCTCGCCGCCGGCATCGACCTCGACGTGCTGCGCACCACGTTGCCCAGCGAGATCGTGTCGAGCCAGGAGAACAAGAAGCGCTGGAAGGACATCTACACGGCCGGCCACGGCGTCGGGAACATCGGCGACATCCCCACCGCCGCCGAGCTGTGCCGCCGCCTGATCCAGCAATACCGCGAGGCGAAGTCTCGTCTTGCGCCCCGCACCGCGGGCAGCGTCGCGGCATAGACTGGGGCCCCGGCGCTGGCCTAGGCTTCCGCCTTCAAACCGGGAGCCCAGGCGTGAAGACAAAGGCAGCGATCTGCTTCGAGGCCGGCAAGAACCTCGAGATCGAGACCGTCGACCTCGAAGGGCCGAAGTTCGGCGAGGTGCTGGTCGAGATCAAGGCGTCGGGCGTCTGCCACACCGACGAGTTCACGCGCTCCGGCGGCGATCCCGAGGGACTCTTCCCGGTGATCTTCGGCCACGAGGGCGCGGGCGTCGTCGTCGATGTCGGCCCCGGCATCGTGTCGCTGAAGAAGGGCGACCACGTGATCCCGCTCTACACGCCGGAATGCCGCCAATGTAAGTCGTGCCTCTCGGGCAAGACCAACCTCTGCACGGCGATCCGCAGCACGCAGGGCCAGGGCGTGATGCCCGACGGCACCTCGCGCTTCTCCTACAAGGGCAGGAAGGTCCATCACTATATGGGCTGCTCGACCTTCTCGAACTACACGGTGCTGCCCGAGATCGCGCTCGCCAAGATCCGGCCCGACGCGCCGTTCGACAAGGTCTGCTACATCGGCTGCGGCGTGACCACCGGCATCGGCGCGGTGATCAACACCGCCAAGGTCCAGGCCGGCGACAACGTCGTCGTGTTCGGCCTGGGCGGCATCGGCCTCAACGTCGTGCAGGGTGCGCGCATGGTCGGCGCCAACATGATCGTGGGCGTCGACCTCAATCCCGACCGCGAGGCGCTCGGCCGCACGTTCGGCATGACGCACTTCGTCAATCCCAAGACGCTCGGCGACAAGGATCTCGTGGCGCACCTCGTCGAGCTGACCGACGGCGGCGCCGACTATTCGTTCGAGTGCGTGGGCAACACCAAGCTGATGCGCCAGGCGCTCGAGTGCTGCCATCGCGGCTGGGGCAAGTCGATCATCATCGGCGTCGCGGGCGCCGGCCAGGAGATCTCGACCCGGCCGTTCCAGCTCGTCACCGGCCGCAGCTGGATGGGCACGGCGTTCGGCGGCGCCAAGGGCCGCCGCGACGTGCCGAAGATCGTCGACTGGTACATGGACGGCAAGATCGACATCGACTCGCTGATCACGCACGTGATGCCGGTCGAGAAGATCAACGACGCCTTTCACCTGATGCACGAAGGCAAGTCGATCCGCTCGGTGGTGACCTTCTGATGCGCGCCATCGGCAAGGCCACGATCCAGAAAGTCGAGGAGCTGTGCGCGGCAGGCTTTCGGCCAAACCGCATGTTCCCCAAGTTCGACCAGCAGGCCTTCGACGCCCAGAAGCACTGGATGGTGCCGGAGCATGTCGAAGCGGGCTCCGACCGCCTGGTCGGTTCGGTCCACACCTGGGTCGTGAAGACCGGCCGCCACACGATCCTGATCGATACGTGCCTCGGCAACGACAAGCATCGCCATAACGCGGCGTGGAACAAACTCGACACGCCGTTCCTCGGCCGCCTCAAGGCCTGCGGTTGCCCGCCCGAATCGGTCGACTTCGTGATGTGCACCCATCTGCATGTCGACCATGTCGGCTGGAACACCAAGCTCGAGAACGGCCGCTGGGTGCCGACCTTCCCCAACGCCAAGTACCTGTTCGCCAAGCGCGAGTACGCGCACTGGGAGAACGAGCGCAAGACCAAGGACGGCGTGAACGACGGATCGTTCGACGATTCGGTGCTGCCCGTCGTCGAGGCCGGCAAGGCGGTGATGATCGACAGCGACCACCAGCCCGACCCGCTGATCACCATCAAGAACTATCCCGGCCACACGCCGGGCTCGATCGCGATCAACCTGAAGGACGCCGGCAAGCAGGCCTGCTTCTCGGGCGACATCATGCATCACCCGATCCAGGTCTATCACCCCGACTGGTCGAGCCAGTTCTGTTCGGATCAGGACCTGTCCGCCCGCTCGCGCCGCAAGCTGCTCGAGGACTGCGTCGAGACCAACGCGCTGCTCTGCCCCGCGCACTTCCCCGGCGCGAATGCCGGCTACATCAAACCGGAAGGCGACGCGTTCCGGATCGAGTGGGACAAGCAATGAAGCTCGAGCCTTTCGTCGACGGCCTCTCCTTCGGCGAGGGCCCGCGCTGGCATCAGGGCAAGCTCTGGTACTCCGACTTCTACGTCCACCAGGTCCGCACCGCCGACGAGAGCGGCAAGACCGAGACCGTCGTCGAGGTGCCGGGCCGGCCGTCCGGCCTGGGCTGGCGGCCCGACGGCACGATGCTGATCGTCAGCATGACCGACCGCCGCCTGATGCGCTTTGCAGGCGGCAAGCTCTCCGTCGAGGCCGAGCTGAAACCGCTCGCCACCGGCCACTGCAACGACATGATCGTCGACGGCAAGGGCCGCGCCTATGTCGGCAATTTCGGCTTCGACCGCCATGCTGGCGAGCAACCCCGGCCCGCCGTGCTGGTGCGCGTCGATCCCGACGGCTCGGTGCACGAGGCTGCGCGCGATCTCCAGTTTCCCAACGGCACGGTGATCACGCCCGACGGCAAGACCATGATCGTGGGCGAGACGATGGCCAAGCGCCTCACCGCCTTCGACCTCGCCGCCGACGGCACCCTCTCCAACCGCCGCGTCTGGGCGGAGACGCCCAACTGCCATCCCGACGGCATCTGCCTCGATGCCGAGGGCGGCATCTGGGTCACCGGCGCCTTCACCCATCACATGGTGCGGGTGCTGGAAGGCGGGAAGGTCACGCACGACCTCGATTTCGGTCCGCGCTCGGCCTATGCCTGCATGTTGGGCGGCAAGGATCGCCGCACGCTCTACGTCATCACCAATACCGGCAGCGGCCCCGCGATGGCCGACAAGCGCGACGGCCGCATCGAGACGATGCGCGTCGACGTGCCCGGCGCCGGCCTGCCCTGAGGGAGAAAAACGATGAAGGGACCTGAGGACGATCCCGGCCTCGCCGGCAAGGTGGCCATCGTGTCGGGCGGCGGCGCCGCCGGCGACGGCATCGGCAACGGCCGCGCCGCGGCGATCCTGCTGGCGCGCGCCGGCACCAAGGTGCTGGTCGCCGACCGCGAGCTGAAGCTGGCCGAGCGCACGGTCGAGATGATCAAGGCCGAGGGCGGCACGGCGCTCGCCCACGCCTTCGACGCCACGCAGGAAAAGGATTGCCGCCAGCTCGTCGACGCCGCGGTCGACACCTGGGGCCGCCTCGACTTCCTCGACAACAATATCGGCATCGGCAGCCGCGGCAGCGTCGTCGCCGAGAAGCCCGAGGAATACCGCCGCGTCATGCAGGTCAACGTCGAGACGATGTTCCTGGTGAGCAAGCACGCCATCCCGGCGATGATCAAGACGGCCAAGGGCGGCTCGATCGTCAACATCTCGTCGATCTCGGCGCTGCGGCCGCGCGGACTCACGACCTACACCGTGTCGAAGGCCGCCGTGATCGGCCTCACTCAGGCGATGGCGGTCGACCACGGGCCGGACAGGATCCGCGTCAACTGCATCTGCCCCGGCCCGATGTACACGCCGATGGTCAATCGCGGCAACGGCATGACCGAGGCCAATCGCGCCCAGCGCACCAAGGCCTCGGTGCTGAAGATCGAGGGCACCGGCTGGGACATCGGCCAGGGCGTGCGCTTCCTGCTCAGCAACCACGCGCGCTACATCACCGGCCAGGTGCTGGTGATCGACGGCGGCGTGACCTTGCAGGGACCCGAACGCGACTCACAGGCTCAATAGAGAGGAATTTCGATGGCCCGCCTGCCTTATCTCGACGCCGAGGATCTGCCCGTCGAGCAACGCGACCTGCTGAAGCGGCCGATCAACCTGACGCGTCTGCTCGTCAACTCGCCCGGCATGGCCAAGGCGTTCCATACGGTGGGCGGCTACATCCGCCACAAGAGCACGCTCGATCCGCGCCTGCGCGAACTGGCGATCCTGCAAGTGGGCTGGATGGAGAAGTCGGAATACGAATTCACGCATCACGTGAAGATCGGCAAGGAGTTCGGCGTCACCGACGAGGACATCCAGGGCCTGTTCGCCGAGACCGACGGCAAGCCCAGCAAGCTCGAGCCGCTCGCCAAGGCGGTGTTGAAGGGCGCGCGCGAGATGGTGCGCGAGCTCGCCATGTCGGACGCCACCTTCGCCGAGATCAAGAAAGACCTGTCGAACGAGCACATGATCGACCTCGTCGTCACCATCGCCTTCTACTGCGCCGTCGTGCGCGTGCTGGCGACGACCAAGATGGACAACGAGCCCCAGTACAAGGAAGTGTTGAAGCAGTATCCGATGGCGGGAGTGAACTGACATGCGCCTCAAGGACAAGGTCGCCATCGTCGTCGGCGCCGGCCAGAGCCCCGGCGAGGGCATGGGCAACGGCCGCGCCACCGCGCTCACCTTCGCGCGCGAAGGTGCCAAGGTGGTCTGCGTCGATCACAACCTCGCCTCGGCGCAGGAGACGGTCGACCTGATCGGCCAGAACCAGGGCACGGCCGTCGCCTTCAAGGCCGACGTGACGAAGAACGCCGATCTCAAGGCGATGGTCGCCGACACCCATGCCCGCTGGGGCCGGGTCGACGTGCTGCACAACAATGTCGGCGTCTCGCTGTCCGGCGGCGACGCGGAGCTGCTCGACATCACCGAGGAAGCGTTCGACCGCTGCGTGGCGATCAACCTCAAGAGCTGCATCCTGGCGGCCAAGCATGTGATCCCGATCATGCGCCAGCAGAAGAGCGGCGCGATCGTCAACATCTCCTCGATGGCCGTGATCACCACCTATCCCTACGTCGCCTACAAGGCGACCAAGGCCGCGATGATCTCCTTCACGGAGCAGCTCGCCTACCAGAACGCGCCGTACGGCATCCGCGCCAACGTGATCCTGCCCGGCCTGATGAACACGCCGATGGCGGTCGACACACGCGCGCGCACGTTCAAGAAGACCCGCGCCGAGGTCGAGGCCGAGCGCGATTCCAAGGTTCCGCTGGGCGGGAAAATGGGCACCGGCTGGGACGTAGCCAACGCCGCCTTGTTCCTCGCCTCGGACGAGGCGAAGTTCATCACCGGCGTCACCTTGCCGGTCGACGGCGGCGCGAGCGTGCGAAGAGGCTGATGGATCGTCGGCCGAGGGTGCACGCAGCACCCTTGGCCGTGCGGATCGTCACGGGATGGGCGTTCGCCGGCACCGGCTGGGGCAAGCTCACTCACGGCGCCTAGGGCGCCCTCCTCGGCACTGCCGCGCCCCTAGCCGTTCTTTTCCCGCGAATCCTTCGGCGCCTCGTCACGCTCGGTCATGCCGTAGTCGCGCACCACGGCGGCCACGCGCAGGCGGTAGTCGCGCAGCACGCCGCCGCGGCCGGCCGCCTGGGCCTCGCGATGGTGCGTCTTGTTGCGCCATGCTTTCACCGCCTCTTCGTCGCGCCACATCGACAGCGACAACAGCTTCTTGTCGTCGACCAGGCTCTGGAAGCGCTCGATCGAGATGAAGCCGTCGATCTGCTCGAGCTCCGGCTTCAGCGAGGCGGCGATGTCGAGATAGGCCTGCTTGCGGCCGTCGGCGGGCCAGACTTCGAAGATCACGGCGATCATGGCGTTGTTCCCTTCAGGGCTTGGCCGACGGCGGCGTAGAGCGCGTGGCGGCCGGTTTCGAGATGCATCAAATGCGTGCCCGCGTCGAGCAGAGCGAGTCCCACGAAGGTCTGTCGGGTCATGGGCCAGACATAGGGATTTCCACGCGACCGTCCTTTCGGTCCATGCCGAAGTAACCCGGCCGAAGCGGCTCTAGTCGAGCCCGCCGCCATAGAGCCAGTCGAGCGTCTCGTACCACTGCTCCTGGGTCTTGCCGCCCATGATCGCGTTGCGCAGCGCCGCGTGCGGGCCGGCCGGGTGGTAGACGTGATCGCCCATGGCCCGCGACATCAGCTGCACCCGCGTCGTGCGCAATACGCGCCGGGCACAGTAGTTTTCGAGGCCGGCCGCGAGCGTGTCATGCGTGGCCAGCGCATCGGCGAGGCACACGCCGTCCTCCATCGCCATGCAGGCGCCCTGGGCCATGTATTGCAGCATCGGGTGCGCCGCATCGCCCAGCAGCGCCACATTGCCGTCGATCCACCTGTCGACGGGATCGCGGTCGCACAGCACCCACATCTTCCAGTCGATGCCGTGGCGGATGATGGTCTGCGCGCGCTCGCAGACATGGGCGAAGCCGCGCCGCACCTCTTCGACCGGCACCGGCTTGCCTGCGACCGGCTCGGGCGCGTCGTTGTGATAGGTGACGACGAGGTTGAACACTTTCCAGCCCGACAGCGGGTAGTGGACGATGTGGCACTTCGGCCCGGCCCACAAAGTGGCGGCGTTCCAGCGCAAATCCTCCGGCATCTGCTCCAGCGGGATCACCGAGCGATAGGTCGTGTGGCCCGAGACGCGCGGCGCGCCGTCGCCCACGGCCTGCCGCCGCACCGCCGACCACAGCCCGTCGGCGCCGATCAGCGCGCGGCCGGTGATGGCGGTGCCGTTGGCGAGTCGTGCCGTCACGGTCGTCCCATCCTGGTCGTAACCCGTGATCTCGCTGCTCACCTGGAGATCGATCAGCGGATGCTCGCGGCAAGCTTTCAGCAGCACGCCATGCAGGTCGCCGCGATGCACGACCGCGTAGGGATTGCCGTAGCGTGCGCGGAACGCCGCATCGAGGTCGATGTGGCAGATCTCGCCGTCGGCCATCGCGTCCATCAGGCGCAGATGGTCGATATAGACCGCCATCGCGCGCGCCGCCTCGCCGACGCCGAGCCGATCGAAGCAATGGAAGGCGTTGGGCCCGAGCTGGACACCGGCGCCGATCTCGCCCAGCCGGCTCGCCTTCTCCAGCATCAGCGAGGCGATGCCCTTCTGCGCCAGCGCCAGCGCGGCCGACAGCCCGCCGATGCCGCCGCCGGCGATCAGGATTCGGCTAGATGCCGGCATGTTTGTCATCCCGAGCGCAGCGAGGGATCTTTGCTCGGCGACAGCAGAGGATCCCTCGCTGCGCTCGGGATGACAAAGTCACGCGACGACCTTCTCGTCGCGCAGCTTGCCGATCTCCGCGCCCGACAGGCCGAGCACGCCCGACAGGATCTCGTCGGTGTGCTGGCCGAGCGCCGGCGCCGGGACCGGTCTTTCCCGCGCGAGCGCATCGAACTGGAGCGGCGACGCGGCGACCGGGTAACGGCCGATGCCCGGCTGGTCGAGCACGGTGAACATCGGATTGTCGAGCACCGCCTCCTTGTCCTGGCTCAGTTCGCGGAAGCTCTTGTACGGCGCCCACAGCGCGCCCGCCTTCTGCAAGGCCGTCGAGACCTCGGCCGCGCTGTGTGCCGCGACCCACGGCTCGATCGCCGCGATCAGCTCGGCGCGCGCGTTCCAGCGGTCGGCCTCGAGCTTGAGATCGACGCCCTTGTTCTTTTCGATGGCGGCGAAGGCATCGGCGAAGCCGCCCGCCTTGGCCAGTGCGTCGAGGTGGCGGTCCGAGAAGATGCAGACCATGACGTACTTGCCGTCCCTGGTCCGGAAGTCGCGGCCGAACGTGCCGAAGATCTCGTTGCCGAAGCGCGGCCGGTCGACCTGGTTGATCACCGCCTCGCCGATATAGCCGGTGGCCGAGACGGCGGCGAGCGCCATGTCCTGCAACGGCAGCACGATGCGCTGGCCCTTGCCGGTCATCCGCCGATGCCGCTCGGCCGCCAGGATCGCCATCGCGGCGGCATAGGCGGTGGCGATGTCCCACGCCGGCAGCACGTTGTTCACCGGACCCTGGTGACCCACCGGGCCAGAGACCAGCGGGAAGCCGGTGATCGCGTTCACCGTGTAGTCGACGTTGGCCGCGCCGTGCCGGTCGCCCACGATGTTGAGCGCGATCAGGTCGGCGCGCTTCTTGGCCAGCTCCTCGTAGGAGAGCCAGCCGCGCGCCGGCATGTTGGTCGAGAAGATTCCGCCATTTTCGCCGGGCGCCGTGATCAGCGCGGTGAGCAGCTCGCGGCCCTTCGGATTACGCAGGTCCACGGCGATCGAGCGCTTGCCCTTGTTCAGGCCCGCCCAATAGATCGACGCGCCGTCCTTCGTGACCGGCCAGCGGTCGCTGTCGAGGCCGCCCTTCAGGTCGTCGAAGCGGATCACGTCGGCGCCCAACTGCGCGAGCGTCATGCCGGCCATCGGCGCGGCGATGAAAGCGGAGCCCTCGACGATGCGGAGCCCGTTCAGGATACCGGTCATTTCACCTGTCCCGTTGCGGCGCGATCGGCCGGGAGGTTGTTCTTGCGCTTGTCGAGCCACCAGCCGTACTCGGGATTCCACATGCCGAAGTCCGTGTCGCAGCCCAGCTCCTGCGCGGCATGCACCGGCCAGAACGGATCGTAGAGCGCCTGCCGGCCGATCGCGATCAGGTCGGCATCGCCGTCCTGCAGGATCTTCTCGGCCTGCGGCGCGTCGAGGATCAGGCCGACCGCCATCGTGGGAATGCCGGCACCGCGCTTCACGGCGGCGGCGAACGGCACCTGGAAGCCCAGCGCACGCTTGATCGGCGCCGCGGTCGACAGGCCCGTGAGCCCACCCGACGAGGTGTCGATCACGTCGATGCCCAGCGCCTTCAGCTCCTTGGCATAGGCCACCGTGTCGTCGACGTCCCAGCCGCCGCCACCGTCCACCGCCGAGACGCGGATGAACATCGGCTTGAGCTCGGGCCAGTTCTCGCGCACCGCCTTGGCTGCGGCGAGCGGGAAGCGCATGCGGCCGGCACGGTCGCCGCCGTACCGGTCGTTGCGCTTGTTGCTGAGCGGCGAGAGGAACTGCGCCAGCAGGTAGCCGTGCGCGCCGTGGATCTCGATGATGTCGTAGCCCGCGGCGTCGGCGCGGCGCGCGGCCTCGCCGAACTTCTTCACGATCGCGTCCATCTCGGGCACATCGAGCGCCACCGGCGACTCGGAATAGCGCTCGCCCGCCGACAGCGCCGACGGACCGACGACCTGCCAGCGCTGCCAGTTCGCGTCCTTGGGTCCGAACTCGTCGGGCTTGTCGAACTGGCGTGGCGAGGAGGCCTTGCGGCCGGCATGCGTGATCTGGGTCGCGGCGAGTGCGCCTTCCTGCTTCAGGAAGCGCGTGAGCCGCCGGTGTCCCTCGATCTGGCCGTCGTCCCACATGCCGAGGTCGCCCTGGGTGACCCGGCCGCGCGGCTCGACGGCGCAGTTCTCGGTGAAGATCACGCCGAACTTGCCCAATGCGAACTTGCCGAGATGGACCAGGTGGTAGTCGTTCACCTGCCCGTCGGTGGCGCGGTACTGCACCATCGGCGAGACGACAGTGCGGTTGGCGGCGACCACGCCGCGCATCTTGAACGGCGTGAAGAGCAGTGGCTTTTGCAAGGGCGGTGTCCCCGAAACGAATGAGTGAAATCGGCCCCGAACATAGCCGCCGGGCCGCCGGAAGCCTATCCTGCCGCCATGTTTGACCTCGTCATCCGAAACGGCACCGTGATCGATGGCTCCGGCCAGCCCCGCAAAGTGGCCGATGTGGCCGTCCAGGACGGCAGGATCGCCGCCGTCGGCGCCAAGCTCGGGCCCGCCCGGCGCATCATCGAGGCCGACGGGCTGATCGTCGCGCCGGGCTTCGTCGACATCCACACGCACTATGACGGCCAGGCGACCTGGGACC
>JAFEFH010000137.1 GCA_018240695.1 Pseudomonadota bacterium
ACCGTCGCTCAAATCGAACCGCGCCATCTTCACCTCCGTTCCCGGAAGTGAATCACCGCAGCGCGCTCAAGGGAATCACTTTATGAGTACAGAATCTAGGCCGCGACCACCATCACCGCCTGCATCGGCGCCTTGATCGCGCCGCTGCCGTAGGCCGCGCGCAGCGCGGCCGCCGCGACATCGGTCGTGGCCGCGAGGCCCGACGGATCGAGCGCCTCGATCTCCCCGCGCATCGGCGTGCCCTGGCAGAGGCCGATCGCGGCGTCCTCGGCCGACGGCGCGCGGCTCGGCAGGGTCACGGTCTCGATCGCGATCGACCGGAAGCCCGCGGCGGCGAGGTCGCGGCGCAGCACCTTGGCGTCGGAATGACCGTGCGGCGTGCGCGCGAGGAAGCGCGGCGGGTTCTGCGGATAGCGCGCACCCACCGCCTCGACCACGACGCGCGTCATCGGATTGACCTCGAGGTCGCCCCACACGCTCATCACGTAGCGGCCGCCCGGCGCCAGCACCCGCCGCGCCTCGCGATAGCCCGCGACGCGGTCGGGAAAGAACATGGCGCCGAACTGGCAGACCACGACGTCGAAGCTGCCCTCGCCGAACGGCAGCGCCAGCGCGTCGGCCTGGCGCAGCTCGACCCGCCGCAATGCCGGCTTGGTCGCGGCATGGTCGATCATCGCCTGGTTGAGGTCGCTGGCGACCAGCGCGGTCGACCCCGGCAGCGTCGTCGCCAGCGCCTCGGTGACGATGCCGGTGCCGGCCGCCGTCTCGAGCACCCGGTCCGGCGTCAGCTCGGCGACACGGCCCGCCGTGTGTTGCGCAAATGGCGCGAACAGCAGCGGGCCGAGATAGCGGTCGTAGAGGGCCGGGATCGATCCGGTGAAGACCGTATCGTTGCCCGACATGGCCCGCCTATTTCTTCTCGACGTTCCACAGCGCCAGCTCGGGCACCTGCAACAGACCCGTGATGTTGCTGCGGATCGCGGTCGGCGTCGTGAACTGGCCGAGCGGCACGTAGGTCGGATAGTCGATCTCGCGCACCGCGACCTGCTCGGCGATCGCCTTCTGCCTGGCCGGATCGGTCTCCTTGGCGAAGGCGTCGCGCAGCTTCTCGATCTCGGCGTCGCACGGCCAGCCGAATGTCGCCTTGTCGCACGAGGCGTTGATGTAGGCCGCCGACACCGGGTTCATCACGTCGGGCGAGCCCCACGAGGTGAAGAAGGCGCTCCAGCCGCCCTTGTCGGGCGGGTCCTTCTTGTTGCGGCGCGCGACCAGCGTCTGCCAGTCCATCGCCTGAAGGTCGACCTTGAAGCCCGCCGCCTCGAGCTGCGGCTTGGCCACGGTGGCGAGGTTGCTGTGGCCCGCGATGTCGGTCTGGTGCAGCAGCACGATCGGCGTGCCGTCATAGCCCGCTTCCTTGAGAAGCTCCCTGGCCTTGGCCGTGTTGCCCGAGAGCTTGTCGTCCCAGCCCTTGGTCGTCGCCAGCGGCGAGCCGCAGGGATAGAGCGACTTGCACAGCGTGTAGTAGTCGGGGTTGCCGACATTGGCCTCGAGGAACGCCTTCTGGTCGAGCGCGTAGAGCACGGCGGTGCGGATCTTGGCGTTGTCGAACGGCTTGTAGAGCACGTTGAAGCGCATCGCGTACTGGCGGCCCGCCTTGTTGGTCACCAGCGTCTTGATGTTCTTGTCCTTCTGCAAGAGCGGCAGCAGGTCGGGCGGCACGATCTCGACGAGGTCGATCTCGCCGTTCATCAGCGCGTTCACCTGGGTCTGCTGGTCGGGAATGGTGATCCACTCGACGCGATCGACCTTCGCGACCTTGCCGCCGGCGAGGCCCGAGGGCGGCTCGTTGCGCGGCTTATACCTGGTGTTCCTGACGTAGACCGCCTTCTCGCCGGGCTTCCACTCGTCCTTCTTGAAGATGAACGGGCCCGAGCCGGTATAGTCGGTGATCTGCGTATTGGGATCGGTCTCGGCGACGCGCTTGGGCATCATGAACGGGATGTTGGCGCTGGCCTTGCCGAGCGAGTCGAGCACGAGGCCGTACGGCTCCTTCAGCACCATCTTGATCGTCTTGGCGTCGGGCGAGGACAGCGCGGACACCACGCTCATCAGCTTCTGGCCCATCGAGTCCTTGGCCGCCCAGCGCTTGATCGAGGCGACGCAGTCCTCGCCGGTCACCGGCTTGCCGTCGTGCCACTCGAGCCCGTCGCGCAAGGTGAACGTCCAGGTCAGCTTGTCGGGCGACACGTCCCACTTGTCGACCATCTGCGGCTTGACTTGCAGCTTGTCGTCGAGCGCGAACAGCGTGTCGTAGATCATGTTGCCGTGGTGCGCGGTGATCAGCGCCGTCGTCCAGATCGGATCGACGATCTTGAGGTCGGAATGCAGCGAGACCTTCAGCACGGTCTCGGCGTGCGCGACTCCCGAGAAAGCGAAGGTGGCGGCAGCGGCGACGGCACAGACGAAACGACGACCCAACATGCTTCTCTCCCTCTAGCCTTCGGCGACCTTCAACAAGGACGGCCAGTCCGTCAACTTCACGCGGGGCCGGCCAAGGGCCGCACCCGCCGCGGTCTCGGCCTTGTCGATGCGGCGCCAGCCCTCGGCATCCGTCGACGGCGGCAACGGATCGATGCCGCCCTTCGGCGCGCGATCCTCGAGCCAGGACAACACTTGCTGTGCAACGGCATGGCTGTCGGCGCGATTGGTCGGGATGGTCCCGCTCGGTCCGCGCC
Source organism: Pseudomonadota bacterium (assembly GCA_018240695.1). Lineage (GTDB taxonomy): Bacteria > Pseudomonadota > Alphaproteobacteria > Reyranellales > Reyranellaceae > Reyranella. Next base: position 2,736 of record JAFEFH010000137.1, read on the forward strand.
GCGCCCAGCCTACGGCGAACACGCCCTTGACCTTGGGATAGTCGGCACCGCCATAGCCGATGCAGGTCACGACGAGATCGTAGGTGCCCTTCTCGATGCGTTGCGGCGCAGTGTTGAACAGGAAGCGCAACGCGACCGGCTTGCTGCCTGCCCGGTTGGCCGCGAAGCCACGCAGAATGTCGAGGTTCTTGGTCTTGCGCAGTTTCTCCGGCGTGGGATCGCCGGCGGGCACGGCCGCACCGTCGAGCGACGCCGCATCGACCAATGCCACGGCCCGGGAGAGACGTCCCATCTCGGCCAGTTCGTTGTTGGTGAAGGAAGCGTCCGCCGGTCCGCGGCGGCCGATCACGTCGATCGCCTCGATCGGCGCGGCGGCGATGGCGGCTCCCGCCTGCGGGTCGATATCGGACTTGGCCATCTCGTCGGCCGACTTGGCCAGCACGCGCGCCACGTCGATCGCCACGTTGCCGTTGCCGATCACCGCCACGCGCTTCACCGCCGAGAGGTCGGGACCGGCGCGGAAGTCTGGATGGCCGTTCAGCCACGCCACGAACCGCCACGAGCCCCAGACATGCGGCAGGTCGTCGCCCGGCACGCCGAGCCGGCGGTCGATCACTCTCCCGGTCGCGACCACGACGGCGTCGTAGACCTCCCGCAACGTCTCCCAGCCGATGTCGCGGCCGACCTCGACATTGCCGCAGAAGCGTACGTTGGGATGGGCCAACAGCCGGTCGAACTGGCGAGTCACGGCCTTGGTGCCCTGATGGTCGGGCGCGACGCCGGCCCGCACGAGGCCGAACGGCGTCGGCAGCCGGTCGATGATGTCGATACCGATATCGGGGTCGCCGCGCAGCAACCCGTCGGCGGCATAGAAGCCCGACGGCCCCGCCCCCACGATCGCAACCCTATGAGCCATGACGGCCCGCTTAGCATATGATGCATCCATGGCTAAATACCCTCACCTGCGCCAGCTCGGCCGCCCCGCCGCCCTGCCCGCCTCGCCCGACAAGGCCGTCCTCGAGACCGTGCCCAATCCCGATCCGAAGGCGCTCTACCTCGTGCGCTTCGCGCAGCCGGAATTCACCACCGTCTGCCCGATGACCGGCCAGCCCGACTTCGCCCATCTCGTGATCGACTACGCGCCGCGCGCGAAGCTGGTCGAGAGCAAGTCGCTGAAGCTCTATCTCGGCAGCTTCCGCAACCACGCCGACTTCCACGAGGCCTGCACGCTCAAGATCGGCCAGCGCCTCGCCAAGCTTCTGCAGCCGCGCTGGCTGCGCATCGGCGGCTACTGGTATCCGCGCGGCGGCATGCCGATCGACGTGTTCTGGCAGACCGGCGCGCCGCCCAAGGGTCTGTGGCTGCCCGAGCAGGGCGTCGCGGCCTATCGCGGCCGCTGACGCGACCGGATGGCCCGCACGCCGCCCCGCCCGAAGCGCCCGCCCAGGAAGGCGAGCCCGGCGGAACTGCGCGACGCCATCCGCGACCATGCGCTCGCGCTGGGCTTCGACGCGGTGGGCTTCGCGCCCGCCACGCTCGATCCCGGCGCGCGGGCGTTGCGCCTCGGCCGGCTGCTGCAATTCGTCGAGGATGGCTGGCAGGGCGACATGGGCTGGATGGCCGAGCGCACCGACCAGCGCGCCGATCCGCGCACCCTGTGGGACGAGGCGCGCACCGTCGTGTCGCTGGCGATGAACTATGCACCCGCCGAGAATCCGCTGGCCGTGCTGGAGCAACGCGAGCGCGGCGCGATCTCGGTCTACGCGCAGGGCCGCGACTATCACGAGGTGATGAAGACCCGGCTGAAGGCGCTGGGCCGCTTCATCTGGGACACCTACCAGCACGAGCTCAAGGTCTTCGTCGATACCGCGCCGCTGATGGAGAAGCCCGCCGCGCAGGCCGCCGGCCATGGCTGGCAGGGCAAGCACACCAACCTTGTGTCGCGCGGCTTCGGCTCGTGGCTGTTCCTCGGCGAGCTGCTGCTGTCGGTCGAGCTGCCCTACGACACGCCCGAGATCGATCACTGCGGCCAGTGCCGCGCCTGTCTCGACATCTGCCCGACCAAAGCCTTCCCCGCGCCCTATCGGCTCGATGCGCGGCGCTGCATCTCCTATCTCACCATCGAGCATGAAGGCCCGATCGACGAGGAACTGCGGCCGTTGCTCGGTAACCGCATCTACGGCTGCGACGATTGCCTCGCCGTCTGTCCGTGGAACAAGTTCGCGCAGAACGCACCGCATGCCGCGCTCGCGCCGAAGGAAGGCCTCGATGCGCCGCGGCTCGCCGAACTCGCCACGCTGGACGACAACGCCTTCCGCGCGCGCTTCGCCAACACCGCGATCAAGCGTATCGGCCGCGACCGCTTCCTGCGCAACGTCGCCTATGCGCTGGGCAACAGCGGCGCCCCCGCGACCGCGCTGCCCGCCGTCGAGCGGCTGATGCAGGACGATTCTCCCCTGGTGCGCGACGCCGCCACCTGGGCCAGGTTCCGACTTGCGTAGAAGGAAGAGCCCATGACCGTCGCCTTCACCGTCAACGGCGCCGTGCAGAGCGTCGACGCGCCAGAGAGCGCGACCCTGCTGGAAGTGCTGCGCAATCATCTCGGCCTGAGGGGCACGCGCTACGGCTGCGGGCTCGAACAATGCGGCTGCTGCATGGTGCTGGTCGACGGCGAGACCAGCTACGCCTGCACCCGCGAGGTCGGCACCGTCGCCGGCCGCGCCGTCACCACCATCGAGGGGCTGGGCACCGTCGAGGCGCCGCACCCGCTGCAACGCGCCTTTCTCGACGAGCAGGCCGGGCAATGCGGCTACTGCCTGTCGGGCATCCTGATCTCGGCCAAGGCGCTGCTCGACCGCACGCCCGACCCCAGCCGCGCCGAGGTGATCGCCGCGCTCGACAAGCATCTCTGCCGCTGCGGCGCGCATCAGCGGATCATCCGCGCCGTCGAGCGCGCGGCCGCCACGTTGCGTGGGAGCGCGGCATGAACGCGCCGACGCTGCCCCCCAGCCTGATCGAGAATCCGCGCCTCGACCGCTGGATCCGCTTCGAGGCCGACCGCACGGTGCGCATCGCCACCGGCAAGGTCGAGATCGGCCAGGGCGTCGTCACCGCCCTCGGCCAGATCGCGGCCGACGAGCTCGACCTGCCGCTCGACAAGGTCGCGGTGCTCTCCGGCGACACCACCGCGGGACCGGACGAGCTCTACACGTCCTCGTCGCTGTCGATCCAGGTCTCGGGCAGCTCGGTGCGCCTCGTCTGTGCCGAGGTGCGCGCCAAGGCGCTCGACCGCGCCGCGCTGCGGCTGAACTGCAACCCGGCCGACCTCACCGTCGTCGACGGCGTCTTCCATCAGAACGGCGCGCCGACCGGCCAGGACTATTGGAGCGTCGCGGCCGAGATCGACCTCACGCAGAACGTGACCGGCAGCGCGGCGCTGAAGCCCGCCAGCCGGTACAAGATCGTGGGCCACAGCACGCCGCGCCGCGACCTGCCGGCCAAGGTGAGCGGCGCCGCCTACGTCCACGACACCCTGCCCGCTGGCGTGCTGCATGCCCGCACCTTGCGCCAGCCCAGTCGCGGCGCGGTGCTGGCGTCGCTCGACGAGTCCGCGATCAAGCGTGCCGCGAAAGGCGACGTCCAGATCGTGCGCGAGGCCAACTTCGTGGCCTTCGTCAGCCCGGTCGAGAGCGTGGCGCACGCCGCCGCGGTCGCCGCGCAACAGCATGCCGTCTGGAAGAACGCCAAGCGCATCGCGCCCGAGGAGCAGGAGGCCGCGTGGCTGAAGGGCCAGCCCGCCGACGATCGCCGGCTGGGCGCACCCGAACCGACCACGCCGCCCAAGCGTCTCGTGCAGGTGACGGTCTCGCGGCCTTACGTGGCGCACGCCTCGATGGCGCCGTCCTGCGCACTGGCGGAATATCGCGACGGCCATCTCACCGTGCACTCGCACGGCCAGGGCATGCACCTGTTGCGCAAGAACATCGCCGCCGCGGTGAAGATGCCGGTCGAGGCGATCACCGCGAAGCACCTGCACGGCGCAGGCTGCTACGGCCACAACGGCGCCGACGATGCTGCGCTCGACGCCGCCCTGATCGCGCTCAAGCTGCCGGGCAAGACGATCCGCCTGATGTGGCGGCGCGAGGAGGAGTTCGGCTTCGAGCCGGTCGGTCCCGCCATGCTCGTGACCCTGCATGTCGATCTCGACGACAAGGGCCGTCCCGCCGACTGGACGACCGAGATCTGGAGCGCCACGCACGTGCAGCGGCCCGGCAGCAACAGCGGCTTCCTGCTGGCGACGGAGGCCTTCGCCGAGCCGCCGCCCGAGCTGGAGCCCAACGATCCGGCCGAAGCGCGCGGCGGTGGCGGCACGCGCAACGCGGTGCCGATCTACGACGTGCCCGCGCACCGTATCCTGCATCACCTCGTGCTGAAGCCGCCGGTGCGCACCTCGGCGCTGCGCGGCCTCGGCGCGCTGCCCAACGTCTACGCGATCGAGACCATGCTCGACGAGCTGGCGGCGCGCGCGGGCGAGGATCCGCTGGCCTATCGCCTCTCGATCCTGTCCGAGCCGCGCGGCCGGCGCCTGCTGGAATTGGTGGCCGAACGCGCCAACTGGACGGCGCGCGGTCCGGCCGGCACCGGCAAGGGCATGGGCCTCGCCGTCGCGCGCTACAAGAACAGCGCGGCCTATGCCGCCGTCGTGGCCGAGGTCACGGTGCAGGAGACGGTCACCGTCGATCGCGTGTGGTGCGTGGCCGACGCGGGCCTCGTCATCAATCCCGACGGCGCGCGCAACCAGCTCGAGGGCGGCATCGTCCAGGCGATCAGCTGGACCCTGAAGGAGCAGGTGAAGCTCGGCGAGCACGGCATCGTCTCGCTCGACTGGGACAGCTATCCGATCCTGCGCTTCAGCGAGGTGCCCGAGATCCATGCCGAGCTGGTCGACGGCGCGGGCCATCCCGCGCTCGGTGTGGGCGAATGCTCGGTCGGTCCGACCGCCGCGGCCGTCGGCAATGCCGTGGCCCATGCGCTCGGCGTGCGGATCAACGACATGCCCCTCACCCGCGAGCGCATCATGGCGGCGCTGCTGAAGAGCTGATTCGAATCCTCCCCCTTCAAAGGGGGAGGTGTCGGCGTCATACGACGACGGAGGGGTCATGACCCCTCCGTCCCTGCGGGGCACCTCCCCATTTGAATGGGGAGGAAAGCGGGTGACTAACGTCGCTCCTTGAAGAACGTTCGCAGGAGGTGGGCCGCTTCCTGCTCGCCGATGCCGGGATAGACCTCGGGGCGGTGATGGCAGGTCGGATGGGTGAAGATGCGCGGACCGTGCTCGACGCCGCCGCCCTTGGGATCGGACGCGCCGTAATAAATCCGCCTGAGCCGTGCGAAGGAGATCGCCTGCGCGCACATCGGGCACGGCTCCAGGGTCACATGCAGGTCGCAGTCGATCAGCCGCGCCGAGCCGAGCGTCGCGGCGGCGGCGCGGATCGCCAGCAGCTCGGCATGGGCCGTCGGATCGCGGTCCGCCTCGGTACGGTTGCCCGCACTGGCCAGGATCGTACCGTCCGGCCCCACGATCACCGCGCCGATCGGCACCTCGCCGCGCTCTGCGGCTGCGCGCGCTTCGCGCAGCGCGTGATCCATCGGTGAAGCTCTTGTCGGACCGCTCATAACCGTGAAAATAGCGCCAATCGCGGCCGGTTTGGGAGGAAAGTCGATGAGGTTCAGCTTCAGCAACGAGCAGGAGGAATTCCGCTCGAGCGTGCGCCGCGCGCTGGAGGCCCGGTCGCCCACCACCGAGGTGCGCAAGCAGATGGCCACCGAAGCGGGGTTCGACCGCGAGGGCTGGAAGAAGCTGAACCAGGAGCTGGGCCTCACCGCCATCCACATTCCCGAGGCCTATGACGGCGCGGGCTTCGGCTTCGGCGAACTCGGCATCGTGCTGGAGGAGATGGGCCGCAACCTCCTGTGCGCGCCGTTCTTCTCGACCGCCGTGCTGGCCACGACCGCCATCCTGAACGCCGGCACCGACGAGCAGAAGAAAGCGCTGCTGCCCAAAATCGCCGCCGGCGAGATCACCGCGACGCTCGCTTTCTCCGAGGATAGCGGCCTGAACGATGCCGCCAGCGTCGCCATGACCGCGACGCCCTCGGGCGCGGGCTGGAAGCTCGACGGCGCCAAGAGCTTCGTGCTCGACGGCCAGACCGCCGATCTCATCGTGGTGCTGGCGCGCAAGCCCGGCAGCAAGGGCGAGGACGGGCTGTCGTTCTTCACGGTCGACGCCAAGGCCGCCGGCCTCGGCCGCACGCCGCTCAAGACCATGGACGAGACGCGTAAGATGGCCCGCCTCACCTTCAAGGGCGTCGACGCGAAGCTGCTGGGCGCCGAGGGCGGCGCGGCGGCGCCGTTCGCGAAGACCATGCAGCAGATCATCGTCTGCCTCGCCAACGAGATGGTGGGCGGCGCCGAGCGGCTGCGCGAGGACGCGCTCGAGTACGTGAAGATGCGCATGCAGTTCGGCCGCTCGATCGCCTCGTTCCAGACCACCAAGAACAAGGCGGCCGACATGCTGGTCGACGTCGAGATGGCGAAGTCGGCGGCCTACTACGCCGCCGCCGCGCTCGACGAGAACGACGACGACCTGCCGGCGGTGGCGTCGCTCGCCAAGGCGACCGCGGCCGAGGCCTATCTCCAGACCGCCATCCACGCCGTGCAGATGCATGGCGGCATCGGCTTCACCTGGGACAACGACACGCACCTCTGGTTCAAGCGCGCCAAGTCGAGCGAGATCCTGTTCGGCGACGCCAACCATCATCGCGAGCTGATGATGAAGAACTGGAAGCACTAGGAGGACATGGACATGACCGAACAGACCTCCGAACACACCGAAGACTCCGTCCGCGCCGACGTCCGCGCCTGGCTGAAGGACAACTGGGATCCCGCGCTCGGTCTCGTCGAGTGGCGCCTGAAGCTCTGCGACTCGGGCTGGGGCGCGCCGCACTGGCCGAAGGAATGGTACGGCCGCGGCCTGCCGGTGAAGTTCAATACCGTCGTGGACGAAGAGTTCGCGCGCATCGGCGCCGTCGGCGTCGCCAAGGCGGGCATCCGCACGCTCGCGGCCGCGACGATCCTGGCGCACGGCACGGACTTCCATAAGCAGAAGTTCCTGAAGCGCATCCTTACCGGCGAGGACACCTGGTGCCAGCTGTTCAGCGAGCCGGGCTCCGGCTCCGACATGGCGGGCGCCGTGACGCGCGCCGACAAGCAGGGCAACAAGTGGATCATCAACGGCCAGAAGGTCTGGACGACCAGCGCCCACAAGGCGCAGTGGGGCCTCTTGCTGGCGCGCGCCAACTGGGACGTCGCCAAGCACAAGGGGCTGGCCTACTTCATCCTCGACATGAAGCAGCCCGGCGTGCAGGTCCATCCGCTGAAGCAGATGAACTACCACGCCTCGTTCAACCAGGTGTTCTTCACCGACGCCGTGGTCGAGCCCGAGATGATGGTCTGCGACGTGGGCGACGGCTGGACGGTCGCGACCACGACCCTGATGCACGAGCGCCGCGGCGCCGACGGCCTGCGCACCTGGGCGCAAGCGACCAACCGCCAGGGCCGCATCTACGACGAGGAGCGCGCCGAGATCGCCACCACCATGGCGCCCTACACCTGGTATCCGCAACGCGCGGGCCGCGTCGACCTCGTGATGAAGCGCGCCGAGGAGACCGGCAAGATCAACGACCCGGTCATCCGGCAGGAGATCGCCAAGCTGCTGTGCATGTCCAAGTCCAGCGAATGGACGGCGCGTCGCGCCCGCGCCGCGCAGAACCTCGGCCGGCCGCAGGGCCCCGAAGGCTCGCTCGGCAAGCTCGCCTCGAGCCACGTCGCCCGCCAGGCCGCGCGGGTGCACACCTACCTGACCGGCTCCGACGCGCTGCTCAGCGGCAAGGACAGCCCGATGGACGGCGTGATCGCCGAGATCCTGGTCTCGGTGCCCGCCACCTCGATCGCCGGCGGCACCGACGAGATCCAGCGCAACATCATCTCCGAGCGCGTCCTCAAGATGCCCAAGGAGCCCAGCGTCGACACCAACAAGCCGTTCAAGGACGTGCCGCGCAATATCGTCTCGTCGTGACGGGGGCGCGCGGCCGTTTCCTTTTTTTCCGTTTTTAAAACAGAAAAATAAATCGGGACCTTTTCCGGACATCAACATGCCCGGAGTCTAGAGGCATCGGCCGGAATCACCCATCTTGGTCACGTTCATCGGTAAAAGCCCGCAGCAGCGGGCTTTTCCAAAACATGCTATCGTCGTTCCATGTCCCGTCCCCTGATCGGAGTCACGCTGGATGCTGAGAAGCCCGGCGGCTACTCCAAGTTCCCCTGGTACGCGCTGCGCCAGAATTACCTCGACGCCATCGATGCCGCGGGCGGCCTGCCGGTGGCGCTGCCGCACGAGCCCGACCGCGTCGCCGACTATCTCGAGCGCATCGACGCGCTGGTCGTGACCGGCGGCGCCTTCGACGTCGACCCGTCCTATTACGGCGGCGGCGCCAAGCACGCGACGGTGATCACCAAGGACCGGCGCACGGCGTTCGAGTTCGGCGTCACCCAGGGCGCGCTGGCGCAGGACAAGCCGGTGCTGGGCATCTGCGGCGGCCAGCAGCTGCTGCACGTCGTGCTGGGCGGCAAGCTGATCCAGCACATTCCCGACGCGATCGACAAGCCGCTGGCGCACGAGCAGCCCAACCCGCGCAACGAGCCCGGCCACACGGTCAAGGTGGCGCGCGGCACGCTGCTGCACAGGATCGTCGGCGCCGACGAGCTGGCGGTGAACAGCGCCCACCACCAGGCCGCGGCCGACGCGCCCGAGGGCATCGTCGTCAACGCCACGGCGTCCGATGGGGTGATCGAGGGCATCGAGGCGCCGCAGTACAAGTTCTGCATCGGCGTGCAGTGGCACCCGGAGTTCCACATCTCGACGGGCGACGCCAAGATCTTCCAGGCCTTCCTCGCCGCGACACGCTCATGAGCGAGCCCGCCGCTGAGGAGAAGGGCGCCAAGGAAGGCGAGCGCATCGCCAAGCGCCTGGCGCGCGCGGGCCTGTGCTCGCGCCGCGACGCCGAGCGCTGGATCGCCGACGGGCGGGTCAAGGTCGACGGCGAGGTGCTGGCGACGCCGGCCTGCGTCGTCACCGACGCCAGCGTCATCGAGGTCGACGGCAAGCCGCTGCCGCAGGCCGACCGCGCCCGGCTGTGGCGCTACCACAAGCCGGTCGGCGAGCTGGTGACGGCGCGCGATCCGCAGGGACGGCCGACGATCTTCGACGCGCTGCCCAAGGGCATGCCGCGGGTCATCACCGTGGGCCGCCTCGACTTCATGTCGGAGGGCCTGCTGCTGCTGACCAACGACGGCGGCCTCGCGCGCAAGCTCGAGCTGCCGGCCAACGGCTGGACGCGGCGCTATCGCGCGCGCGTGCACGGCGCGGTCGACGAGGCCAAGCTCGCGTCGCTGTCGAGGGGCATCACCGTCGAGGGCGTGAACTACGGGCCGATCCAGGCCAGCCTCGACCGCCAGCAGCGCTCCAACGCCTGGCTGAACATCGCGCTGACCGAGGGCAAGAACCGCGAGGTGCGCAAGGTGCTGGCCCATCTCGGCCTGCCGGTCGTGCGCCTGATCCGCATCGCCTTCGGCCCGATCCATCTCGGCGAGCTGCCGAGCGCGCAGGTCGACGAGGTGCCGGCGCAGGCGCTCACCACCCTGCTGGGCGTCGAGCAGAAGCGCGGCAAGGGCTGGGCCAAGCCCAAGCCGCGGCCCAAGGCGCCCCACCGCAAGCGGCGCTGATGACTTCTTTGGGACTCCCGGAAGACTCATGATCAAAGTCATTGCCGGCAAGCATCGCGGGCGCGCGCTGGTCACGCCGGAGGGACTCGAGACCCGGCCGACCTCCAGCCGCGCGCGCGAATCGCTGTTCAACATCCTGGCGCATGCCAACTGGCGCGCCGACGGCACTTCGCCGCTGGTCGAGGCGCGCGTGCTCGACGCCTTCGCGGGCTCGGGCGCGCTCG
>JAFEFH010000138.1 GCA_018240695.1 Pseudomonadota bacterium
GGCCTGTACGGCCGCGGCCTGGCGCGGTGGCGCAAGGGCGACGTCGCCGGCGGCAAGGCCGACAAGCTGGCCGCGCTCGAGATCTACCCGAACGTCGCGCGCGAATTCACCCCCTACGGACTGGACTAGGAAGCTTCGATGACGACCTTCGGATGGGTCGCCAGCGCCAGCCCGTAGATCGGCGCAAAAAAATCCGGGCTCGCGAGGAGTGGCCTGAAACGCCGGTCCCATTGAACTCCCCCGATTCCTCGCGAGGCCTCGCGAGCGCCTCGCGAGCCCCGCTGACACCCAAGGAAGGTCGGAGCGAGCGGGGCCCGGGAGATTATATAGCGATTATCGCAACAAATGTCAATGCGAAAATCGCCTAGCCTTGACCCGCAACCGCCGCGCGGTCGGCGCGGAAGACCGTCCACGCGAACGCCAGCATCGAGGCGAAGGCCAGGATCGCGCCGATGCCGGCGAAGGGCTCGCCCGCGGGCCGGCCCGTGTGGATGAGGCCGACGCCGATCGCCATCACGACCGTGCCCGCGATCCACGCCCAGATCTGCGCCTGCGCCAGCCGGCCGCGTTCGAGCGCGGGGTGCAGCCGGTAGTAGAGGCCGAACAGGAAGAGCGACACCCAGCCCAGCAGGTTGAGATGGGCATGCGCGGGATAGGTCGAGTGATCCTGCGAGATCGCCATCTGCAGGCCCCAGCCCATGCCGACGATCACCAGGACGACGGCGGCCCTGAAACACAAGGACGATGCTTTCATCGATGCTCTCCCCCAAACGCGCGCGCTGATTAGCGCCGCGGCGGGGCTTCATCAAGCGCGGGCGTGTGGGCTATCCTCGCCTTCGCAAATTCACCCGTACACAGGAGATTCCCATGGCGCTCACCCTCACCAGCAGCAGCTTCAAGGAAGGCGCGACCCTGGGCATGGACCACATCCTGTCGGCCGATTACGGCTTCGGCTGCGGCGGCGGCAACAAGAGCCCGCAGCTCTCCTGGTCGGGCGTGCCGGCCGGCACCAAGAGCTTCGCCGTGCACTGCTTCGACCCCGACGCGCCGACGGGCAGCGGCTTCTGGCACTGGGTGGTGGTGAACATCCCCGCCGACGTGACCGAGCTGAAGCTCGACGCCGGCAATCCGAAGGCGGGCCTGCTGCCCAAGGGCGCGCTCCAGACCCGCACCGACTTCGGCAAGGCGGGCTATGGCGGCCCCTGCCCGCCCGAGGGCCACGGCCCGCACCGCTACCAGTTCACCCTGTTCGCCGTGAAGCAGGACAAGCTGCCGGTCGAAGCCGACACGTCGGCTGCGGTCGTGGGCTTCAACCTGCACTTCAACACGATCGAGAAAGTGACGTTGACCGGCGTCTTCAAGCGCTAGGACGCGGGCCCATCATGACATTGCCCGTTGCCACGCTCGACCACGTCGTCATCAACGCGCGGGACGACATGGACCATGCCGCCGACGTCTACCGGCGGCTGGGGTTCACGCTGACCGAGCGCGGCTACCATTCGCTGGGGTCGATGAACCACCTCGCGATGTTCGGCACCGACTATCTCGAGCTGATCGCGGTGCCGAAGAACGCGACGTCGGGCCGGCTCGACATCCTGAACTACGCATTCGGGCTGAACGGGCTGGTGTTCGGCTCGGAGGATTCGGCGGCGACCTATGCCGAGCTCGCCAAGGTCGGCGCGCCGTTCGATCCGCCGGTCGAGTTTACGCGGCCGGTGAAATACACCGGCGGGCCCAATGGGACCGAGGAGCGCGACGCCCGGTTCCGCACCGTGCGCATGAAGCCCGGCCACATGCCCTATGGCCGCGTCTATTTCTGCCATCACTTCACGCGCGACCTGGTGTGGCGCGACGAGTGGCGGCACCACGCCAACGGCACCATCGCCGTCGCCCGCGCGGCGATCGTCGAGCCCGATCCCGCCCAGGCGTCGAAGCTCTATGCCGACATGTTCGGCGCCGAGGCCGTGCACGACATCGCGGGCGGCAAGGCGCTGTCGGTCGGCAATGCGCGCTTCGAGATCGTCACGGAGGCCGCGCTGCGCGGTCAGGTCGGCGAGGCCGCGATGCCCGACGCCGAGGGCCGGCCGGCCTACATGGCCGGGCTCACCTTCCGCACGACCTCGCTCGACAAGGCGGCGACGGCGCTGGCCGCCGGCAGGATCGAAGGCGTGACGCGCCGCGACGGACGGTTGATCGTGCCGGCGAAGCAGGCGATCAACGCCGTGATCGAATTCATCGAATAGCGGCGCGCCCGCGTGTCGAGCAGGCTGCTCTCCGGGATCGTCTGCGTCGGACTGGTGGCCGTCCTGGCATTCCTGGCGCTCGCCTGGCGTCCCGCGATCGCACCGATCGAGACGCCGGCGCCGCAGTCCTTCGCGCCCGAGCTGGTGGCCAAGGGCAAGATGCTGGCGAGCGCCGGCAACTGCCAGTCGTGCCATACCGTCGAGGGCGGCCAGCCGTTCGCCGGCGGCGTCGGCATCCCCACGCCGTTCGGCACGATCTACTCGACCAACATCACGCCCGACCGCACTGTCGGCATCGGCGCCTGGTCGCTCGCGGCGTTCGAGCGCGCGATGCGCGAGGGCGTGGGCCGCGACGGCAAGCATCTGTTCCCGGCTTTCCCCTACGATCACTTCGCCAGGCTGACCGATGACGACGTGACGGCGCTCTACGCCTATCTGATGACGGTGGCGCCGGTGAACGCCGTGCAGCCCGCCAACACCGTGCCCTTCCCGCTCGACATCCGCGCCCTCCAGGCCGGCTGGAAGATGCTGTTCTTCCGGCCCGGGCCCTCCTTGCCCGATCCGCAGCGGAGTGCGGGGTGGAACCGTGGCGCCTATCTCTCCGAGGGCCTCGCGCATTGCGGCGCCTGCCACACGCCGCGCAACGTGCTGGGCGCGGAGTCGAGGGGCCTCCCCTATGACGGCGCGGTGATCAAGGACGGCTGGATCGCCTGGCCGCTCGACGTCAGCCCCTCGCCCGCGCGTTGGACGAAGGACAGCTTCATCGCCTACCTGAAGGGCGAGACGACGGAGAACCACGGCCGCGCGCTGGGACCGATGGGGCCGGTGATCCATGGGCTGAAGGCGCTGCCCGGCGAGGACATCGCCGCCATCGCCGACTACTTCATGAGCTTCAACCGCCCGCTACGGCCCAAGGCCGACGCGCTGGCCCAGCAGGCGCTGGAACGCTCGCGCACCATCGGGCAGGACCGGCGCGAGCGCGGCCGCCAGCTCTATGTCGGCGCCTGCGCCTCCTGCCACGACGATGGCGGCACGGCGCCGCTCGCCACGCGCGCGCGGCTGCCGCTCACCACGGCGCTGTGGCACGACCGGCCGAACAACTTCGTGCTGACGGTACGCAACGGCGTCGGCGCGCCCGACGATGCGCCCGGCCCGCCGATGCCGCCGTTCGCCGCGTCGCTCAGCGACAGCGAGATCGTGGCCATCGCCGACTATCTGCGTCACACGCGGCTTGGCCTGCCGAAGTGGCCGGCCGAGCTCTACGACGAGATCGCCTCGCCCTAGGTGGGGATCGCGCCCAGATCCGTGTTGGCGCCGCAGATCAGCACGCCGACCCTCTCGCCCGGCGCGGGACGATAGGCGCCCGCCATCAGCGCCGCCAGCGAGGTGGCGCCCGACGGCTCGGCGACCACGCGCAACTCGTCCCACAGCGCGCGCTGCGCGGCCCGCACCGCGTCGTCGGTCACCAGCAGCGCGTCGGCCACCAGCTTCTGCGCGATCTCGAAATTGGGCGCGCCGATCTGGCTGGCGCCCAGCGCGTCGGCGGCGATGCCGGAGATCGCGACCGGCACCGGCTTGCCGGCGCGGCGCGCCTCGAACAAGGAGGGCGTGCCTTCGGTCTCGACCGCGACGATGCGCGTGGCCGCGCCGATGGCCGTGGCGCAGCCCGCGATCAGCCCGCCGCCGCCGACGGCGACCAGCAGCGTATCGAGCCGCGATTGTTCGGCGAATTCGAGCGCCACGGTGCCGGCGCCGGCGAACACGCCGGGATCCTCGTAGGCATGCACGATCAGCGCGCCGGTCTCGGCCGCGCGCTTCTCGGAAGCGTCGCGCGCCTCGGCATAGACCGCGCCGACCTGGGTCACGGTCGCCCCGTAGCTGCGCAGTCGCGCGACCTTGGCCGGACTCGAGATGGTCGGCACGAAGATCTCGGCCCTGTGGCCGAGCGCGCGGGCGGCATAGGCGACGGCCGCGCCATGGTTGCCGCCGGACGCCGCGATCACGCCCGCCGCCGGCACCGGCGAGGACACGAGCTTGTGGAACGCGCCGCGGCCCTTGAACGTGCCGCTGACCTGGAGCTGCTCGAGCTTCACCGCCACGGGATGGGAAAGGCCGAGGCTGCCGCCCGGCAGCTCGATCACCGGCGTGCGGCGCACATGCGGCTTGATGCGGGCCCACGCCGCTTCGACATCCGAACGATCGATCATAACCGGCAGCTTTCGACGTGACGCAGGAAGTGGTCGAAGTCGGCGGTGCGCGCGTGCGAGTCCTTGGCGGCCTCGTCGAAGCGGCGCAGGCGCACGGCTTCCGCGTGGTACGGAAGCTGGCGGAAGGCGTCGACCTCGTCGGCCGACATCGGGCCGCCCTGGAGTTCGAGGCTGCGCACGGAGTCGGGCGCGAGCTTGCCGAAATAGTCGCTCTCGGTGGCGCAGAGATAGCGCTTGGCCGCCACGTGCAGGCGCACCGACTCGACGACGTCGGGCGTGAAGTGCTTGGCCAGCCACTGCGCGCCCAGTTCCTCGTGCACATCGTCGATGCCGCGGCCGGCGGGGTTCTCGCCCAGCTCGTGGATCATGTGGCCGACATCGTGCAGCAGCGAGGCCAGCACCGTGGCCGGCGGGCAGCCCTCGGCCTCGGCCTGCGCCGCCGACTGCAACGCATGCTGGAGCTGGCTGACGGCGCTGAGGCCGTAGCGGCGCGTGGCGCGGCCGGCATAGACTCGAGGAGTTGCTGGCGCAGCGAGGAGCTCATGCCTTCCCTTTAGCAACCGGCGGCTTCTGCGGGTAGCCGGGAATCAGCGCCAGGGTCTGCGCCAGCGGGTCCTGGCCCCAGGCGCGGGTCATGAAGTCGCCATGCATGTCGAGGCCGCCGCAGGCGATGAACGTCATGGTGCCGGGCGCGAGGGTACGCGGCATCGCGCCGGCATGGGCGATGCGCCTCTTCGCCAGCATCGCCTGGAGGTTGCCGTTCTCCTCGCGCGTCGAGTCGGTGAAGGCGCTGAGCAAAAAGCCGGTCTGGCGGCGCGTCGTGGCCCAGGCGGCGAACTTGTCCTCGTCGCCGTAGAGCGAGTCCATCAGCACCACGCCCTTGACGCGATAGGTGGCGCCGCCGCGCGCCAGCGCATAGGCCGCCGACAGGTAGCCGCCGCTATAGGCGACCAGCAGCACTTGCGCGGCATTGAAGTGCGGGCCGGCGCGCTTGTCGCCGTAGAGCCGCATCAGCCGCTCGGCCGCCTCGTCGATATAGGCCGCGAAATGGCCGGGCTTCCAGAAGTTGCCGGCGCTCGAATCGAGCGCGTCGTAGGCGAGCTGCGGCGCCACCAGCGCCACGTTCTGCCCCGCTTCGCTGACCTGCCGCGCGATCCCCTGGCGGGCGATCACGTCGCGTTCCAGTGTCGCGCCCTGGCCGTGCAGGTAGATCACCATCAGCGACGGCAGCGCCGGATTGTAGCCCTCGGGCAGATAGAGCAGCGAGCGGCGGTCGCTGTAGGTCTGGTCTTCCCAGTAGACGTCGCCGCGCAGGCTGGTGTGGCCGAGCCGCTTGCCCTGGCGCACGTCGAGGAACGGCTTGTTGCTGCCGGGGATCGCGCCGCGATAGGGGAAGGCGGAGGTGTTGAACGCGATGAGCTGCGTGCGCGCCTCTTTCAGCGGCTGCAAGCCGGCGGGCCTGGCGGGCTGCGGTGCGGGCTTGGCCGGTGCGGGTTTGGCCGGCGCGGGTTTGGCGGCAGGCTTTGCCGGTGCCTTCATTGGGGCCTTCGCGGGCGCCTTGTGCGTCACGATCTTGTGCGGCGCGGGCTTGGCCTGCTTGGCGGTCTTGCGGACGATCTTGGCATGCACGACGGACGGCATCAGCAGTGCCCCCAGCAGCAGCAGTGCGCGGCGCTTCACGCGGCCGCGTGCCGCCCGTCCCCCACGCGACCCGGGGGCAGCGGCTTCAACACGGAGAAGAAGGCCGGCAGCGCGATCAGGTAGGCGATCGCGCCCAGCAGCACCACGGCGGGCAGGCCGAAGCTGGTCGCCACGATCGGCACCAGCGCCGCGCCGATCACCGAGAAGCAGCCGTTCACGCCCCACGCCCACAGGAACATGTGATCCTTGCCCAGCCGCCCCAGGGTCGTCATGCCGGTCGGCATCGGGAAGCCCATCAGGAAGGCGGGCGGCGCCAGCAGCGCGAGGCAGAGCACGACGCGCAGCACGTACGGAAGAGCGCCGATCCAGTCGAGCGCGTAGTCGATGCAGAAGGCGTAGAGCACCAGGATGGCGAAGATCGCGAGGAAGATCTTCGGCATGGTCGTGCGCGCGGTGGCGAGGTAGCGCTCCGACGCGAACGAGCCCAGCCCCGAGAAGACCAGCATGCCGGTGATCAGCACCGACGCCGAGACGGTGGCGTTGGACAGCGCCAGCACGAAGTGGGAGATCATGCCCACCTCGATGATGATGTAGCCGAGGCCGAGGCACAGGAAGTAGAGCATCGTGCCGGCCTTGCCGGGATAGCGGCTGAAGATCGTGCGCCAGCCGAAGATCACCGGGAACAGCACGAGCGTGAGCGCGAAGAGCGTGGCGATCGCGAGCGTCGCCCACAGCAGCAGGTAGCCCCACTCGTCCTGCACCAGGTCGAGCCGGTCGGCGAACTTCAGCAGGTCCTTCACCTTGATGTAGGCGGCGAAGTACGGCTGGTGGTTGGTCAGGATGCGCGTGTCGAAGACGTATTCGTCCGCGACCTGCTGCCAGCCGCCGTTGATCAGATAGTGCCAGGCGAGGCGGCCCATGGTCGTGGCCGGCACCAGCGGCGCGGGCGGCGTGCCGGCGGCAGCGGCGGTCTTTTCATCGACCGGCGCACCGGGCGGCGGCGGATCGTTGGGCTCCTCTTCCTTGGCGCCCTCTTTCGGCGCGGTCGGATCGGCGGCGGGGCCGGCGTAGAAGAACTGGTCGCGATAGTCCTGCAACACCTGCTTCAGCGGCGCGGTGTCGACCTTCATGCCGGGATAGTAGATCTCGTCGAACGACATCGCCCTGGTATGGGCGTTGAGCTTCTCGATCTCCTCGGGCGTGAAGCCGTCCTGCTTGTAGAGGACGGTCGCGGTCGAGAGGTAGGCGGCGGCGACGTAGAACTTGTTGGCGATGTCGGGGCCCACGTCGCGCGCGGCGGCGGCCATGGTGGCGTAGAGCTTCAGCACCGACTTCGGCGGCTCTTCCTTGTTCCACAAGGTCACCGACAGGATGCCGCCCGGCTTCAGCGCGCGCATGTAGGCGCCCATCGCCTCGCGCGAGTAGGAATATTTCTCGACGATCGCGAAGCCGCCCGGGCTCGACAGGCCGGCGGAATCCGCGAGCGACAGGTCGATCACGTCGTAGCGGTTCCTGGTGTGCGCCACGTAGAGGCGGCCGTCGTAATCGATGACCGAGACCTTGGGGTTGCGCAGGATGTCGCCGGTGAAGGCGCGCAAATCCTTGTCCTCGCGGAACGCCGTCAGGATCGCCGGGTTGCCCTCGGCGACGGTGACGTGGCTTGAGCCTTCCTTCAGGGCGACCTCGGTCGAGATGCCGCCGCCGAACTGCACGACGAAGGTCTCCGGGTTCTTCTTCAGGACGTACGGGTAGTACATCGGCAGATAATGGAAGTACGCCACCTCCTCGTCCGACAGGTCCTTGATGACGCCCGAGGGGCCGTCGGAATCGATGTAGAGGCCGAGATAGGCGTTCTCGGGGAACTTCTTGAGGTTGAAGGCGGCGTTGTCCGACAGGCCCGGCGCAAAGTGGAGGTACGAACTCGAGTACATCTCCATGTAGCCGAACGGCGAGGCGCGCTCGTAGACGCGCTTGTTGTCGGGAAACTTGCGCGCGTAGGACACGCCCTTGTAGTCCGACACCGCGAGCTTCGGCACGCCGAGCGCGCCCGGCGCCACGTAGTGCACGGCGGCCGACAGGATGGCCACGACGACGATCGCCGCGAGGCCGCGCCGGTCGCCCATCGCCACGAACCACAGCACGCCGCCCGCCAGCCACAGGATCAGCGGCGCCATGATGATGTTGTCGGGCGTGAAGACGTAGAGCGCCAGCAGCACCGACAGGCCGCACAGGCCCGAGCCCACCATGTCGGCGAAGTAGACGCGGTTGAAGGTGCGCTTGGCCTTGAGGAAGACGACGCCGAGGAACAGGGCGCCCGCGAGGAACGGCAGGAAGTAGAGCACGAAGTTGGCGAACAGCCGCCACTTCTGCATCGGGTCGGAGATCAGGAAGATGGCGTTGAACGGCACCTGCTGGGCGACCAGGTTGCAGACCACCATCAGCGGCCCGAAGGTCAGCAGCGAGAACTTCACCGCGCCGATCCAGCGCGTCTCGAACCAGCCCTTGCCGACGCACATCACCGCCGAGGTCAGGCCGAAGCCGAACATCGCGAGGCTGACGACCAGCGAGCCGAAGTGCGACCAACTGCCCACCGAGAACACGCGCATGATGCCGATTTGCAGCGCGATGATGCTGCCGGCGACGAGGCCGACCGACAGGTAGAAGGACAGCGGCGGGCGATCGTCGAGGTCGATAGTAGACATCATCGAGACAGACTCATGCTCAAGCGGACCGCGGGCCTCCGGCCCGCCTCATGAGCGGGCCGGAGGCCCGCGGTCCGGAAGACGTTCAGCGGTTGTGGCTGCCGACGATCTTGTCGCCTTCGAGCTTGGTGAAGGGCACGAACGGCACGATCTTGCCGCCGTAGATGTCCTCGCGGCTGGTGGTGATCGAGCCGTCGGCGCCCTGCGTCTTGGCGATCTTGATGACGCGCTGGGCGCCCGGCGGGCCGACCGGGATGACCATCAGGCCGCCCGACTTCAGCTGCTGGAGCAGCGGCGGCGGCACGTGGTCGATGCCGCAGGTCACGATGATCTTGTCGAACGGCGCGGCCTCTTCCCAGCCGTAATAGCCGTCGGCCTGCTTGGTCTTGATGTGCTGGAACTCGGTGTAGCCCTTCTCGATCAGCTTGTCGTAGATGCCGCGCGTGCGGTCCGCGAGCGGCTTGATGATCTCGATCGTGTAGGCGTTGTCGGTGAGGTTGGCGATGTAGGCCGACTGCACGCCCGAGCCGGTGCCGATCTCGAGCACCTTGTCGGTGCGCTTGATGTCCAGCACGTTGGTCATGCGGCCCTGGAGATGCGGGCCCGACATGGTCACGCCGTAGCCGATATCGAGGAAGTTGTGCTCGTAGGCCCGCTTGTGGATGGCGGGATTGACCGCGGCGAACTCCTCGCGCGGGGTGAGCAGGAACGACCGGATGGTCGGCGCACTCCAGATGTCCTTGTTCTTCAGGAGCGCCTGGAAGCGGTCCCAGCGCTCGCCGAGAAACACCGCATCCTCGCCGCGGTTCTTGCCCCAGGCGATGAAGTTCTCGCGGGTGTCGGTCGGCGGGCTGAGGTCCCAGGTGATGGGCTTGACGCTGGCGGCGGCGAAGGCCGGGCCCACGAAAGCGGGCGAAACGACGGTGGCAGCCGCGAGGGCGGCACTGCCGGAGACGAAACGGCGCCTCTTCACATTATCCTCCTTGGCACGGGCCCAAACTGTCGGGGGACCGGGTGTCCGCGCAGCCCACTAGATACGGGAAATGTGGCGAATTTGCCAGCGCGGCGGCATCGCGTTTACCCTCGCTGGCAATGAAGTGAACACAAGGGAGGTACCGTGAACCGCACTCTGTCCCGCCGGCTCGTCCTGGCATCCACTTTGGCCGCTCCGGCCGTCCTGCGCGCCGGCCTCGCCGGGGCCCAGCCGGCCAGCCCGTGGCGCCCGACCCAGAGTATCCGCATCGTCGTCCCGGCCGCCCCCGGCGGCACGACCGACGTGGTGGGCCGCCTGCTCGCCCAGCACCTCCAGAGCGCCTGGGGCCAGTCGGCCGTGGTCGACAACAAGTCGGGCGCCGGCGGCATGATCGGCAGCGCCGAGGTGGTGAAGTCGGCCCCCGACGGCCACACCATCCTCCTGGGCAATATCGGCCCGCAGTCGATCGCCTACTCGCTCTACCGCAACATGGCCTACACGCCCGACAGCCTGATCGCGGTGTCCGACATCATCGCCACGCCCAACGTGCTGGTGGTGCATCCCTCGGTGCCGGCCAAGACGGTGCCGGAGTTCGTGGCGTGGCTGAAGAGCCAGAACGGCAAGGTGTCCTACGCCTCGTCCGGCACCGGCCAGTCGCCGCATCTCTCCGGCGCGTGGTTCCTCCAGCTGGTCGGCGCCAAGGCCACGCACGTGCCCTATCGCGGTGCCGCCCCCGCGCTCAACGACCTGATCGCGGGCGTGACCAGCTACTTCTTCGACAACCTGACCTCGAGCGTCGAGTTCGTGCGCGCGGGCAAGCTGCGCGCGCTCGCCATCACCTCCAAGCAGCGCAACCCGATGGTGCCCGACCTGCCGCCGATCAGCGAGACCATGCCCGAGCTGAAGCCGTTCGACGTGTCGGCGTGGTTCGGCGCCTTCCTGCCTGCCGGCACGCCGCGGCCGGTGGTCGACGCGCTGAACGCCGAGATGAAGATCTGGCTCGCCATGCCCGCGACGCTCGAACGCTTCAAGACGATGGCCGGCTACGCCGACTACGGCACGCCCGCGCAGTACAAGAAGTTCGTCGACAGCCAGATCGCGCTCTGGAAGGGCGTCATCGACAAGGAGGGGCTGAAGCTCGACGCGAACTAATGTCGTCCTGAGCGTAGCGAAGGACCTGGCAGCAGTTCCGGAATCGGTGCGCGTTGGAGCGCGAGGTCTTTCGCTGCACTCAAGACGACGTGAGAGACTTCAGAACGTCTTGGTCAGGCTGATGAAGCCGCGGCTGGCGCAGTAGCGGGTGTAGTTGCAGCCTTCGTATTCGATGCTGGTGTCGGTGTAGGCGATCAGCATGTCGAGGCCCCACGCCGAGGTCACGACGCCCACGGTCCAGTACCAGTAGTCCTGGCTCGGCAGGCCCGCCTGGTCGAAGCGGTCGACCCAGTAGTTGCCGACGGCGGCCAGCGCCTTGAAGGAGAAGGTGTCGTTGCCGATGAAGGGGAGCGGCGCGGAGACCAGCGCGCGCTTGTTCCAGCTGTGGCCGGAGTGGCCGATCGAGTCGGGGCTGAAGCGCAGGCGGGCGTTCAGCGCGATCCAGCCGAAATCGTAGGCGGCGGCGAAGTTGAACTCGCCGTAGTCGTAGCCCGCCGTGGCCGGCACCTCGGGGTAGTTGTAGCGGATGTAGCCCACGTCGAAGCTGAGCTTGCGGTCCATCAGCTTCATCTTCACGCCGCCGATCGCGTCGAGCTCGGTGCCCGGCCCGTAGACCGGGAAGCTGACGGTGCTGCCGAACAGCGTGCCGTAGAAATAGAGCGGCACCGCCGCGATCAGGTCGGGCGAGCGATAGTCGAGCGCCGCCTGGAACGCGGGATTGAGCTGGGTGTTGGAGATGCCGTTCTGCGCGTAGTCCGACGCCACGGTGAAGTTGGCGTTGAAGCTGCCGCCGAACGGCGCGTGCCACTTGGTCGGCGCTTCGGGGTGCGCCTCGGCGAACACGTCGTCGGCGCGCGCGGTCGAAAGCATCGCGCCTGCGCCCATCAGGGCGCAGGCCAGGACGGTGACGGCAGGAGCCGCGAGGCGCCTCACGCCGCCTTGATGTTCGAGCGCTTGATCCGGTCGAGGTTGGCGCCTTCGATGCGGACCAGCTTGGTCACGGTCTCGCGGTTGGGCGAGTGCACGTCGTGGACGTCGTAGAAGTGCGAGTCGCCCGGCTTCAGCACGTAGCTGCGCACCGGCTTCACCAGGTTGGGCTGGTCGCCTTCGGCCTTCTTCACGATCTCCCAGTCGACCATCTCGGTGTCGCCCTCGGCGAGGCCGTAGATCGCCCAGCTCGAGCCGTGATCGTGCGGCTCGCCCTTGGCCGGCTTCATGTAGACGTGGCCGCAGATGCAGAAGCCGGTCTCGGGATCCTCGTAGAGCACCTTGCGCGGCTTGCACTGCTCGGGCGTCAGGTGCTTGGCGACGAACGTCTTGTCGAGCAGCACGCGCGACACCAGCTTGCAGACCGCTTCCTTGCCGCCGCGGCCGGGATCGGCCTTGAGCGCGGCCTTGATGTCGGTGGCGAGCGCCTCGAGCGTGTACGGCTTGTCGAGTGTGGCTGTGGTCATTGGCTTACCCTCTTTTCGATGGTCGCGAAGATAGCACGGGCGGCCTGCGCTTCACCGCCTTCCGGACGGCCCGGGCGCGAAGAATTGTTCCAGGCCATCATGTCGAAATGCGCCCACGGCACGTCGTCGGGCACGAATTCCTGCAAATACAACGCCGCCGTGATGGCGCCGCCAAAGCCGCCGGTCGAAACGTTGTTGAGGTCGGCCACCTTGCTGTCGAGCAGGCGGCGATAGGGCCGGAACAGCGGCAGGCGCCACATCGGGTCGGACTGGGCCGTACCGGCGGCCAGCAGCCCCTCGGCCAGCGCGTCGTCGTTGCAGAACAAAGCCGGCAGGTCGGTGCCCAGCGCCACGCG
>JAFEFH010000139.1 GCA_018240695.1 Pseudomonadota bacterium
GCGGCGTTGGCCATGTTCTCCTCGACGATCTCGCTCACGCCAAAGGCGGCATCGAGGCGCTTCAGCTCGAGCTTGGCGCCGACCGACTTGTCGACCGCGACGCCCGCCTTCTCGGGCGACAGCTTGATCGAGCCGCCGGCGAAGTAGCCGGGATCGAGGCGGCCCAGCACCACGTCGGCGTCGGTCACCGTGGGCTCGGTGCCGCCGCGGCCGTAGCTCGCCGGACCGGGCTCGGCGCCCGCGCTCTCGGGACCGACATTGATGCGGCTCAATGTGTCGACATGGGCGATCGACCCGCCACCGGCGCCGATCTCGACCATTTCGATGACGGGGATGCGCAGCGGCAGGCCCGAGCCCTTGAGGAAGCGGTACTGGCGCGCGACCTCGAAGGTGCGCGAATGCTGCGGCTCGCCATTGTCGATCAGGCAGATCTTGGCCGTCGTGCCGCCCATATCGAACGACAGCACCTTGTCGAGGCCGCACTGGCGCGCCAGCGCCGCGGCCAGGATGGCGCCACCCGCCGGACCGGACTCGACGAGCCGGATCGGGAATTTGCGCGCGGTGTCGAGGGCCGTGAGACCGCCGCCCGAGGTGATCATGAACAGCGGGCAGGCGAAGCCCTGCTTCTTCAGCGCCGCGTCGAGCCGGCCGAGATAGCGGTCCATCACCGGCTGCACGTAGGCGTTGGCGGCGGCGGTCGACCAGCGCTCGTATTCACGGATCTCGGGCGAGACTTCGCTGGAGAGCGAGAACGACACGTCGGGCATCGTCTCGGCCAGGATGTCGCGCACGCGCCGCTCGTGCTTGCCGTCGAGATAGGCGTGCATGAAGCCGATGGCGATCGCCTCGATCTTCGCGGCCTTGAGCTTGGGCGCCAGCGCGCGCACCGCGGCCTCGTCGAGTTCCAGCAGTACGTTGCCGCGGCCGTCGAGCCGCTCGGGAATGCCGAAGCGCAGCTCGCGCGGCACCAGCGGCGGCGGCTTCATCATGAAGATGTCGTACTGCTCGAAGCGATGCTCGTACGCCATCTCGATCGAATCGCGGAAGCCCTCGGTGACGAGCAGTGTCGTCTTCGCGCCCTTGCGCTCGATGATGGCGTTGGTCGCCAAGGTCGTGCCGTGGATGATGAGGCCGAGATCGGCGGGCTTCACGCCCGACAGCTTCAGGATGTCGGCGACGCCGGTCATCACCCCTTCCTCGGGTGCGCGCGGCGTGGTCAGCACCTTGGTGCTGGTGCGCTTGCCGTTCCAGTCGAGGCAGAGATCGGTGAAGGTGCCACCGATGTCGACCGCCAGTCTCGCTTGTTCCATCTTCATGCCGCCGTTCGCTGAGTTCCGACAATAAGGAGTGTCATGTCCGCCGGGCCAAGGCTAGCGGAACAGGTCCATGCGTTTCGGACGCACGAGTTCCGCCGCCGTGCCGTCGCGCGGCGGTGGGCCGAGGCCCCGCACGACCACCACCGGGCGGCCTTCTGCCGCCTGTCCCATCAGCAGCGACGCCGCCGAGGCGATCTCGTCGGCATGGCCGATCTCGGTGACGCGCAGGATGCGGCCGTTCATGTCGGGCTGGCCGCGCATGTCGAGCAGGCCGGGCAGGCCCGCGGCGCCGATCGCGGCGCTGGTCGTGCCCATGCGCCACGCACGGCCCCAGGAATCGTTGATGACGACGCCGACATCGACGCCCGCGATGCGCTTGAACTCTTCGCGCAGCCGCCGTGCGGAGCGGTCGGGATCGGCCGGCAGCAGCAGCACCTGGTCGGGATCGTCGACGTTCGACGCGTCGATGCCGGCATTGGCCATGACGAAGCCCAGCCGGTGCTCGACGATCAGCACGCCGGTGATGGCGCGCACGACTTCCTTGGATTCGCGCAGGATCAGCTCGACCAAGCGCGGGTCCTTGTCGACCTTCTGGCCGTAGTCGACGGCCTGGGCCGACGGTGTCACATCCGAGAGGCGAAACAGGCGGCCTTCCGACTTGGAGACGATCTTCTGGGCCAGCACGACCACGTCGCTGTTCTGGAGCGTGCCCGGCGCCAGGCCGGCCACGATCAGGGCGGCCAGGTCGTCGTCCGGCTTGATCCGCGGCAGGCCCGACGGCGCGATCAGTTCGATGCGTGCAGCGTTCGCGTTAATCGTCAATCTCCTCGCAACGATGATAGGATCGTCGCCGAGGCGCGCAAAGGAAAGGGTCAATTTCCATGTTGAAGCTGGGCTACAAGGCGTCGGCCGAACAATTCGCCCCCAAGCCGCTGCTCGATTTCGCGGTCGAGGCCGAGCGGGTCGGCTTCGACTCGGTGTTCGTCAGCGACCACTTCCAGCCGTGGCGCCACGAGGGCGGCCATGCGCCGCACTCGGTGACGTGGATGGGCGCACTCGGCGCGCGGACCAGCCGCATCGTCATGGGCACCAGCGTGCTGACGCCGACCTATCGCTACCATCCGTCGATCGTGGCGCAGTCGTTCGCGACCCTGGGCTGCCTGTTTCCGGAGCGCGTGATCCTGGGCGTCGGTACGGGCGAGTCGCTGAACGAAGTGCCGGCGACCGGTCAGCCGTGGCCCGAGTTCAAGGAGCGCTATGCCCGCATGCGCGAGTCGATCGTGCTGATGCGCAAGCTGTGGACCGAGGAGCACGTCACCTTCGAGGGCGAGTTCTACAAGACCATGGACGCCACGATCTACGACCGCCCCGACAAGCAGATCCCGATCTACATCGCCGCCGGTGGGCCGCAGGTCGCGAAGTATGCCGGCCGCGCCGGCGACGGCTTCATCTGCACCAGCGGCAAGGGCACCGAGCTCTACAAGGACAAGCTGATCCCCGCGGTGAAGGAAGGCATGGCGGCGGCGAACAAGCCGGACGGCGCCGTCGACCACATGATCGAGATGAAGGTCTCGTTCGACACCGACATGGCGAAGGCCAAGGAAGACACGCGCTTCTGGTCGGCGCTGGCGCTGTCGGCCGAGGAGAAGGTGCAGACGCACAATCCGACGGAGATGGCACGCCTCGCCGATGCGCTGCCGATCGACCGCATCGCCAGCCGCTGGATCGTCTCGACAGATCCCGAGGAGCATGTCGCGAAGATCGCGCCCTATGTCGAGCTGGGCTTCAATCACCTGGTCTTCCACGCGCCCGGCCCGGACCAGAAGCGCTTCCTCGACCTCTATGCCAAGGACGTGATGCCGAGGCTGCGCAAGAAGTTCGGGTAACTGGGACCGCGGGCCTCCAGGCCCGCCTCAGACTCATGCGGGCCTGAAGGCCCGCGCTCCCAACTAACGCACTCTCACCGGCTGCCGCGGCTTGGGCAGCACGCGGCGCTTGTCGCTGGCGGTCGCGGGACCGGCATAGCGTTCCGCGACCTCGAGCTTGATCGGCGCCAGGGTGGCCGCGTTGTGCGCGGCATGGAAGCGCTCGGTCGAGGCATTGTCGTACAGCGTCGTGCGGATGCGCGAGGTGCGGCCGATCTCGGCGATCAGCTTCTCCATCGCGTCGGGCGGCAGTTCCTCGCCATGCTCGGCGCCGGCCGCGCGCGTGATCGACTCGTTCATCAAGGTCCCGCCGAGATCGTTGGCGCCGGCGTTCAGGCAATGCTTGGCGCCCTCGATGCCCATCTTCACCCAGGACGTCTGGATGTTGGGGATGTGCGGATGCAGCGCCAGGCGGCCGATCGCATGCATCAGCACGGCCTCGCGGAAGGTCGGGCCCATGCGCGCCTGGCCCTTCAACGCGATCGGCGCCTCGGCGGCGACGAAGGGCAGCGGCACGAGTTCGGTGAAACCGCTCGTGTCCTTTTGCAGGTCGCGGATGCGCAACAGGTGACGCGCCCAATGGTAAGGCCGGTCGACATGACCGAACATGATCGTGGCGGTCGAGCGCAGGCCGACGCCGTGCGCGGCGCGCATGATCTCGAGCCACTGGTCGGTCGAGACCTTGTCGGGGCAGAGGATGTCGCGCACCTCGTCGTCGAGCACCTCGGCGGCGGTGCCGGGCAGGCTGCCGAGGCCGGCATCGCGCAGTTTCGCGAGGTAGTCCGACAGCGACAGGCCGAGCGTCGTGGCGCCGTGCCAGACCTCCAGCGGCGAGAAGGCGTGGACGTGCATGCCGGGGATCGTCTCGCGCACGGCGGTGCAGACGTCGAGATAATGCTGGCCCGTGTAATCCGGATGGATGCCGCCCTGCATGCAGACTTCGGTCGCGCCGCGGTCCCACGCCTCCGACGCACGGCGCACGATCTCCTGCACCGTCAGGTCGTAGGGCGAGCCGCGCAGGTTGGCCGCGAGCTTGCCCTTGGAGAAGGCGCAGAAGCCGCACTTGAAGTAGCAGATGTTGGTGTAGTTGATGTTGCGCACGACGGCGTAGGAGATCGTGTCTCCCACGACGTCCCGGCGCAGCGCGTCGGCCGCCGCCGTCACCGCCCTGAAGTCCGGCCCGCGCGCCTCGAACAGCCGCACGATGTCGGCTTCGCCCAAATCGTCGCCGCGCACGGCGCGATCGAGCACGGGGGCGAGGCTCGCGCTCGCGCGTACCGCGGGCGCGGCCAGCGTGGCGACGTCGTCCGCCGGCATCGCCATCACGAGGCCGGGCTTCCAGTCGTTGTCGCGGCGCAGGCCGCTCGCCGAGGCCATCGCCAGCAAGCGCGGCCGCAGGTCCTTGTCGATCCAGTTCCTGTCGAAGATGTAGCGCGGATAGACCGCCAGCCGTTCGGTCAGCACCTTGCCGTAGCGCGCGCTCTCGGCCGCCAGCGCATCGAGTTGCGGCCACGGACGCTCGGGATTGACGTGGTCGGGCGTCACCGGCGAGACGCCGCCCCAGTCGTCGATGCCGGCTTCGATCAGGCGGCCGTAGCCCGGCTCCTGGAGGTTGGGCGGCGCCTGCACCGACAGCGTGTCGCCGAAGATCAGGCGCGCGGCGGCGACCGTCCACAGCAGCTCGTCGAACGAGGGCTCGGGCGCGTCGGCCATGCGCGTGTCGGGCTTGGCGCGGAAATTCTGGATGATGACTTCCTGCAAATGGCCGTGCGCGCGGTGCAGGTCGCGCAGCGCCAGCAGCGCCTCGAGCCGCTCTTCGCGCGTCTCGCCGATGCCGATCAGGATGCCCGAGGTGAACGGCACCTTGGCCTTGCCGGCCGCGGCCAGGGTCGCGATCCTCAGCGCCGGCACCTTGTCGGGCGCGCCGAAATGCGGCCCGCCACGCTCGCCGAGCCGCTCGGCCGTCGTCTCGAGCATGATGCCCATCGACACCGACGACTTGCGCAGGTGCGCGAGATCGGCCGCGTCCATCAGGCCGGGATTGAAGTGCGGCAGCAGGCCGGTCTCCTTGAAGACCAGCGCGCCCATCGCCGCGAGATAGTCGAGCGTCGAGGCATAGCCCATCGCCGCCAGCGCCTCGGCGGCGGGCTTCCACTTGAGCTCGGGCTTGTCGCCCAGGGTGAACAGCGCCTCGGCGCAGCCGGCGGCCTGGCCCGCGCGCGCGATGTCGAGAACCTGCTCGGGCGTGAGATAGGCCGCTTCGCCCTTCTTGGGCGGATGCACGAAGGTGCAGTAGCCGCAATTGTCGCGGCAGAGATGCGTCAGCGGGATGAACACCTTCTTGGAGAAGGTGACGCGGTTGCCGAACGCCTCGTCGCGAATCGCCGCGGCGCGCTGCATCAGCGTGGCGAGATCGGTGGTGAGCAGCGACTGAATCTCAGGCGACATGACGGAACACCTGGTACGCGGGATGATCGGCCACGAGCGCGGCGAGGTCGGCGGGGGTGTCGATGTCGCGCGCCAGGCCGGGCCGCCGCAGGATCGCCGGCTCGACCCCGGCGGCGCGCGCCTGCTCGGCATGCGTCTGTGCGCTCGGCCGTTCGCGCGAGAAGGAGAAGCGCAGCGCCGTCGGCGGCTTGAGCAGCAGCGCGTTGGTGCCGCCATCCTTGGCCTCGGCGATCACGACCTTGGCCGTGCGCCCGGCGTCGATCAGGGCGGCGATGTCGGCGGCGGCAAGATAGGGCAGGTCGGCCATCACCAGCAGAAGATCGGTCGCGCCCTGCATCTGTGCAACCGCGGCGGCCTCGGTCACGTCCGCGTTGAGATCATGGTCGCCATTCACCACGCGCACGGGCGATATCCCTGCGTCGCGCAGGGTTGCCTGCACGTGCTCCGCCATCTGGAAGGCGAGCGACGCGCGTTGCGCCGGCTCGAGCACGCCCGACAGGCGCCCCTTGGCCAGATAGAGGGATTTCAGCGGAACGACGGCGACGAGCATGGTCTCAGGAGTGTCGCCCATCGGCGGCGATCTCGTCCATGAATTCGATGGCCGCCTCGGCCACGCGCCGCTTGTCCTGATCGTCGCGCATCATGGTGTCTGCGACTTTCACCTTCAGGCCCAGATGCTCGATTTCGGGCTTCAGGGCGGCGTCCTGGGCGTCGAGCATGAAGCCGTCGACCAGCCGCTGGTAATATTTGGCGACGCCCAGCGCCGACACGTCGTGGCCGAGCTCGGCCAGCATCTTGGCGGCCGGCCCCTTGATCGCCTGGCCGCCGACGATCGGCGTCACCGCGATGCGCGGCACCTTGGCGCGCTGCAAGGCAACGCGGACATCGGGCACCGCGAGGATCGGCGCCACGCTGACGAAAGGATTGGACGGGCAGAAGACGACGCCGCGCAACCCGTCGAAGGACCGCAACGCCGGATGCGGCCTTGCCGTCTCGATGCCGGCGAAGCGCACCGCGCGCACGACCGGCTTGCATTGCAGGCGCACGAACCAGTCCTGGAAGGCGAGCTCGCCCTCGTCGGTCTTGACCATCGTGCGCACCGGCGCGTCGCACATCGGCACGACCGCGGGCGCGATGCCGAAGCGGCGCGCGAGGTCGGCGATGATCGAGGTGAGGGATTCTCCGGCACGCAAACGGCGCGTGCGCTCGAGATGCGTGGCGAGGTCCTTGTCGCCCAGGCGAAACCAGGTCTCGCCGCCGACCTGGCCGAGCGCGCCCATGACGTTCCACGTCTCGTCGCGGCGGCCCCAGCCGGTCTCGGGATTGGCGAGCCCGCCCAAGGTGTACATCACCGTGTCGAGGTCCGGGCAGATGTAGAGGCCGAGATGCTCGAAGTCGTCGGCGGTGTTCACCGCGACGGTCAGCTGGTCGGCCGATAGCACGGCGGCGAGACCGAGCGCCAGCTTGGCGCCGCCGACGCCGCCTGCGAGCGCCAGGATCGAACGGGAAGAGGGGCCGGACATGCCGGCAGTCTAGCGCGAAAGCCCGAGGTGTTTGCGGAAAACCACGCGCTTGCGCTGGAGCTGTTCGCTGAGCGACGGCTCGACAGCGACCGTTTGGCTGTCGCCCGGCGTCGCGGCAATCAAGGGACCGCCGGTGCCTTGGCGCGCGAGGCGGGCGGCGCCGATGGCGGGACCGGCCTGCGCACCCGCCTGGACCGTGACGGGCAGGCCGATCGCGGCGGCGATCAGTCGGGCCCACAGGCGGCTGCGGGCGCCGCCGCCGGTCAAGGTCACGCGCTCTATGGCGGCGCCACTGCCGGTCAGCGCGTCGTGGCCGTCGGCCAGCGCCAGCGCCACGCCTTCCATCACGGCCTGGGCGACTGCGGTCGCCGAGGTCGCGTGCGTGAGGCCGGACAGCGTCGCGGTGAGGTGCGGATCGTCGTGCGGTGTGCGCTCGCCGGCGAGATAGGGCGTGAAGACCGGCGTGTCGTCGGGCGAGAGGTTGGCCGCTTCCGCCTCGGCAATGAGCGCACCGAGATCGGAAGCGCGCAACAGGCGG
The DNA here is from genome assembly GCA_018240695.1 of Pseudomonadota bacterium. Taxonomy (GTDB): domain Bacteria; phylum Pseudomonadota; class Alphaproteobacteria; order Reyranellales; family Reyranellaceae; genus Reyranella. The sequence goes on from JAFEFH010000139.1 coordinate 7,751, forward strand.
CCGGCCCAGGCGAGCGATTCGCCCGCGCTCAGGACGACGGCATGCTGCGCGAACAGGCCCGCGACGGCGTGGCGGTGCGTGTGCATGCCGCCGCCGGTCGCCGGCACGAAGCGCTGGTTTGCCAGGCAATAGACGCCCGAGGTGCCGAGTCCGATATAGGCGTCGCCGCTCTTCACCGCGCCGACGCCGATGCCGGCGCACATATTGTCGCCGCCGCCGCCCACCACGGGCGTGTTCTTCGGCAGATGCCAGCGCGCCGCCAGCTCGTCGCGCAAGGTGCCCGCGATCTCCGCGCTCTCGACGAGGCGCGGCAGCCTGGCGCGCTCGATGCCGCAGGCCGCGACGATGTCGTCGTGCCAATCGCCCGCGCGTGTGTCCATCAGCAGCGTCGCCGAGGAGTCGGCGCGGTCGCTCGCGGCCTCGCCGGTGAGACGCAGCCGCACATCGTCCTTGGTCAGCAGCACGCGCCGCGTGCGGGCGAGGGCGGCGGGTTCGTGGCGTGCGAGCCACAAGAGCTTGGGCGCGGAGAAGCCCGGCATCGCGCGGCAGCCGACCGTGTCGGCGAAGTCGAGAAAGAGCCGTTCGAGCGCGGCGCACTCGGCGGAGGCGCGGCCGTCGTTCCAGAGGAGAGCCGGCCGGATCGGCCGGTCGGCGTCGTCGAGCAGGGTGACGCCCAGCATCTGGCCGGAGAGGCCGATGGCCTGCACCGCCGCCATGGCTTTGGCCGCGTCGGCCGCGAGCGTGTCCAGCGTTGCCGAGACGGCGCGCCACCAGTCCTCGGGATCCTGCTCGGCCCACAGCGGCTGCGGCCGCGAGACGGCGAGCGCCGCGGTGGCGTCGGCGACGAGGCGGTCGTGGGCGTCGATCACCACGGCCTTCACGCCCGACGTGCCGATGTCGAGGCCGAGAAACATCAGCCGGTGCCGCGCAGCACGCCGAGCGCGGCGCGCGCCGAAGACTCGTCGGAGACCAGCACGTTGCACAGGCGCGCGCGCAACACGCCCGCGAGGATGGCGGCCTTGTTGAGGCCGCCCGACGCCACGATCGCGGTGTCGACCTTGCGCAGCCGCTCGATCGGCAACGCGATCACCCGCCTGTTGACGGCGTGCTTCACCGGCTCGCCGCGCTGGTCGAGGAAGGTGCCCATGATGTCGCCGACGGCGCCGGCGGCGCGCAGCGATTCCACCGTGACGTCGGCGGGCAGGCCGTAACGGATCAGCAGCGAGCGGCGGCTGAGATCGCCGACGCTCATCAGCGCCACGTCGTTGGCGGCCAGCCGCTCGAAGGCGTCGCGGAACACGTCCTGCGCCAGGATGGTGTCGCGCGACTTCGGGCTGCCGGCATAGATCGGCGCGGCGAGGTAGTGGCACTGCGCGTTGACGCGGCGCGCGAACTCGCTGGCGATCTCGAAGGTGTTGAGCTCCGAGCCGTAGGTCAGCCCGCCCATCATCGAGTTGATGCTGAGCTGCGGCAGCGAGGCGCCGGCCATGTGCCGTACGGTTTCGCGCAAGGTGGCGCCCCAGCCGATGCCGAGGCCGCGCACCCTAGCCTCGCCGAGATGGCGCGACAGATAGTCGGCGGCGGCGCGGCCCAGCACGACGGGGATCTGCTCGGCATCGTCGGGCGTCGGCACGATCACCGCGTCCTTCAGGCCGGTGGCGGCGACCAGCTCGCGCTCCAGCGCCACGCAGCTCGCCAGCCGCGCATTGACCTGGATGTTGACCAGCCCGCTGGCGCGCGCCTCGCCCAGCAGCCGGTTGGCCCGCAGCCGGGTGATGCCCAGCCGGCCCGCGATATCGGCCTGGGTCAGGCCTTCCATGAAATAGAGCCACGCCACGCGCACGCGCAGCTGCTCGTCCTCGTCCGCCATGGCGCCTGTCATACCCCGGAAACACTTGTATCGTCTTCTATACAAATGTTCACCGAGTTGATAAATGTCGGCCCATGGACGGGCAGGACCTCCAGCTCCAGAGCGCCGTCGCGGCCGCCGCGACGACGCGCGACGTCACCATCGCCGCCGGCGCGCTCGGCGCGGTGCCGGGCGTGCTGGCGCGTGCGCTGCCGGCGAAGCGTTACGTGATCGTGGCCGACGCCAACACCTGGACCGCCGCGGGCGCGCGCCTGTCGCATCTGCTCAGCGCCTCGGGCGTGCCGACGGCCTCGCCGATCGAGTTGGCCGGCAGCCCGCGGGTCAAGGCGAGCGCGGAGACCTCGCGCCAGCTCGCCAACCGGCTGCGCGACGACAAACTGCTGCCGATCGCCGTCGGCTCGGGCGTGGTGAACGACCTCGTGAAGCATGCCGCGGAAGAGGCGGGCACGCCCTATCTCTGCGTGCCGACCGCGGCCTCGATGGACGGCTATGCCGCCTCGGGCGCGGCGCTGCGCGATGGCGGCTTCAAGCGCACGCTGGCCTGCGCCGCACCGGTCGCGATCGTGGCCGACCTCGACGTGATCGCGGGCGCGCCGCCGGCGATGGGCGCGTGGGGCTACGGCGACCTCGTGGGCAAGCTGGTGGCCGGCATCGACTGGATCGTGGCCGATGCGCTGGGCGAGGAGGCGGTGAACCCCGCGCCGCTCGCGATGGTGCAGGACAATCTCGCCAACTGGCTCGGCGATCCCGCGGGCGTGCGCGCCGGCGACCGTGCCGCGCTCGACGGGCTGGTGCGCGGCCTCGTGATGTCGGGGCTGGCCATGCAGGCCCACGGCAACTCGCGCCCGGCCAGCGGCAGCGACCACCAGTTCGCCCATCTCTGGGAGATGGAAGAGATCAAGGTCGACGGCGCGCCGGTGTCGCACGGCGCCTGCGTCGGTGTCGGGTGCCTCTCGATGCTGGCGGCCTACGAATGGCTGCAACGCCAGGACATCGCCGCCGTCGATCCCGCGCGCGCCGCCGCGCAGACGCCGTCGCCCGAGGCCTTGAAGGCCGAAGTGCAGGCAGCGTTTCCCCTGTCTTTCATGGCGGCGAATGCCACCGTCGAGACGCTGGCCAAGGCCGCGTCGCCGGCGCGTGTCGCCGAGCGGCTCGCCACGCTCAAGGCCCGCTGGCCCGACATCCGGGCGCATCTGCGCGCGCGCCTGCCGGCGGCGGCGACGGTGCGGCAATGGCTCGACACGGTGGGCGGCCCCTCGAACGCCGCCGCGCTCGGCATCACGGCGGACAAGCACGCGCGCGACCATGCGCGCGCGCGGATGATCCGCCGCCGCTTCACGGGGCTCGACGTGCTGCACGACCTCGGCTGGCTCGACCGCGCGGTCGCCGACCTGTTCGGGCAGGGCGGATTCTGGTTCAACGACGGGAGGAAGACATGAAGACAAGCAAGCGTACGCTTTTGGCCGGGGCGCTCGCGCTCGCGGCCGCCGCCTTCGCGGGTCCGGCCGGCGCGCAGCAGCGCACCGAGATCCAGTTCTGGCACGCCATGGGCGGCGTGCTGGGCGAGCGGGTCGACGAGATCGTGAAGCGCTTCAACGCCTCGCAGGACAAGTACACGGTCGTGGCGACGAACAAGGGCAACTACGACGAGGTCATCAACTCGACCATCGCCGCCTACCGCGCCAAGAAGGCGCCGCAGATCGTGCAGATCTACGAGCGCGGCTTCATGAGCATGCTGCTGTCGGGCGCGATCGTGCCGGTGCAGGACCTGATGGCCGAGAAGAAGAAGCAGATCGACTTCTCCGACTTCGTGAAGCCGGTGGCGAGCTACTACCAGTACAAGGGCAAGCTGATGAGCATGCCCTTCAACTCCTCGACGCCGATCGTGTTCTACAACAAGGACCAGTTCGAGAAGGCGGGCTTCCCCAACGGCCCGTCCGACATCTACGGCGAGTTCGAGAAGCAGCTCTACACGATCAAGAGCAAGGGCGTCGCCGAGTGCGGCACCTCGATCGCCAACGACTATTTCTGGAGCATGCTCGAGAACTACAGCACGGTGAACGACCAGCCGTGGGGCACCAGGTCCAACGGCTATGACGGGCTCGACACCGAGTTCGTCTACAACAAGAGCCGCGTGCTGGGCCAGGCGCAGCGCCTCCAGAAGTGGGTGAACGACGGCGTCGCCCAGATCGCGGGCCAGGGCCTCAGCCCCGAGCAGCTCTTCACCTCGGGCAAGTGCGCGACCTACTTCGCCTCGACCGCCGCGCACGGCAGCATCGAGCGCGCGCCGAACCTCAAGTGGAGCGCCACCTACCTGCCGCACGAGGCCGACCTCACGGCGCGCAACAGCTCGATCGGCGGCGCGACGCTCTGGGTGATGAAGGGCCACAAGCCCGCCGAGTATGACGGCGTCGCCGACTTCCTCGCCTTCGTCGCCAGCCCCGACCTCCAGCTGTGGTGGCACAAGGTGACGGGCTACGTGCCGATCACCAACAAGGCCTACGAGATGGCCAAGGCCGAGGGTTACTACAAGCAGAGCCCGACGCGCGAGATCGCCATCCTCCAGCTCAACCGCGGTACGCCGACGCCCAACTCGCAGGGCTTCCACTTCGGCAACTACACCCAGACCACCTTCCTCCTGCGCGAGGAGATGGAGGCGGTGTTCGCCAACAAGAAGACGCCGCAGCAGGGCCTCGACGATGCCGTGCGCCGCGGCAACGAGCTGCTGCGGCAGTTCGAGAAGCTCAACGCGGGCAAGTACTAGCAGGCCATGAGCGCGGCAGGGCTGAAGCGGGCGCATTACCGGGAGAAGTGGCTGCCGCTTCTCCTGCTGCTGCCGCAGCTTCTGGTCCTGCTGCTCTTCTTCTTCATCCCGGCGCTGCGCGCGCTGTCGCAGTCGTTCGTGCTGACCGATCCGTTCGGCAGCAGCGTGCAGTTCGTCTGGTTCGACAATTTCCGCGCGCTGCTCGCCAGCCCGGAATATCGCGCCGCCATCTGGACCACCGTGTGTTTCACGCTCGCGCAAAACGTGCTGACCATCGTCACCGCGCTGGTCTTCGCCTTCGCCACCGATCGCGTGATCCGCGGCCGCGGCCTC
>JAFEFH010000013.1 GCA_018240695.1 Pseudomonadota bacterium
CGCCGCGCATCGTCGCGGGCCTGTTCGAGGAGATCGCCAAGTTCGGCGAAGCGAGCGTGCGCCGCATCTATGGCGACTTCTCCAGCCCGCGCCTGAAATCGTGGTCCGACGTGTTGCAGAAGTACGCGATCGATCCCTACCAGCAGTTCGCCTACACCTCGGGCAAGAACGCGTCGGACATCGCGCTGGTGATCGACGCCATGGACCTGCTGCACAGCCGCCGCTTCGACGGCTTCTGCCTGGTCTCGTCCGACAGCGACTTCACGCGGCTCGCGTCCCGCCTTCGCGAAGAGGGCGCCGACGTCTACGGCTTCGGCGCGCGCAAGACGCCGGAGAGTTTCCGCCAGGCCTGCCGGCGCTTCATCTACACCGAGAACCTCGTGCCCGAGAGCGCCGCCGCGGCCGCGCGCGACAGCGCCGCGCCCAAGGCCGCACCGCCCGTCGACGCGGGCGCCGCGGTCGACATCCTGAACAAGGCGCTGTCGCAGATGGAGAGCGACGACGGCTGGTTCGGCCTGCGGGCCGTCGGCCAGCGCCTGGCCAACGTCGCCTCCGATTTCGATCCCCGGACCTACGGCTTCCGCAATCTCAGCGACCTCGTGCGCCAGAGCGGCGCCTTCGAGATCGACAGCTCCGAAGGCCGCGCCATGCGCATCCGGTCGCGCCCCGTCGCCCCTGCGCCCGGCACCCCGTCGCGCCGTCGACGCCGGTCGTAACCGCGCCCTGCGCTCTTTGGCCGCCGTTCCTTCGGCGCGGCGCAGGTGAAAACTGCGCGCACTGAATATCGGAGGAACCACCAATGACCCTGAATCGCCGCGCCTTCGTGGGCGCCCTGCCCGCCGTGCTGGCCGCGCCCGCCGTGTTGCGCGCCGCCGAGCCGATCAAGATCCGCTGCTCGCTCGACACCGCCGCCAGCCATCCGCGCAACGTCGCCATGCTCGACTACATGGCCAAGCTCGAGAAGGCGTCGAACGGCGAGATCAAGGGCGAGGTCTTCCACTCGGGCCAGCTCTTCGCCGACCTCAACGTGTCGAAGGCGCTGTTGCAGGGCCAGGTCGAGATGGCGGTGCCGGGATCGTGGGTGATGACCGGCCTCGTGCCCGACTGCGACATGGTGCAGTTGCCCTACTTCTACGGCATCCCGATCGAGCAGACGCACAAGGCGACCAACGGCAAGGCCGGCGCGCACGTGAACAAGCAGCTCGAGGAGAAGCTCAAGACCCACGTGCTGGGGCCGTGGCTCGATCTCGGCTATCAGAACTGGTACTCGACCAAGGTTCCGCTCGACAGCTTCACCGCCATGAAGGGCCTCAAGATCCGCAGCCCGGGCGGCGCCGGCATCTCGTGGCGCATCAAGTTCGCGGGCGGCATCGCCAACACCACCGCATGGCCGAACGTCCCGCTGGCGCTCAGCCAGGGCACGTTCGACGCCTTCATCAGCTCCGACGAGAGCTGCAACTCGGCCAAGCTCTGGGAAGCCGGCGTGAAGTACTCCTACGTCGATCACCAGTTCCTGGCGCAGTACGTGCCGATGGTCGGCAAGGGCGCGTGGTCGAAACTGTCGCCCGCGCAGCAGAAGCTGATGATCGACGTGTGGGCGCAGAACATCGACGCCTACGACAAGGGCTCGGCCGCCAGCCAGGCCAAGGCGCGGTCGATCCTCGAGAAGAACGGCGTGAAGTTCCACGACCCGAGCGCCGCCGATCTCGAGAAGACGCGCACCGCCATGATCGGCGACCTCGCCACCATGGTGAAGGACACCAAGCTCTCGCCCGAGGTCGTGAAGCTCGTGAAGGACTCGGTCTAGGCCGCGCCCGCGACCTCGAACAACTGCACCGGACGGGTCTTGCCCTTCACGGTCACCTCGTCGACCGGCCGGATGCGATAGGCATCCGGCGCCGCCAGGCGCTCGCGGGTGAACTGCGAGATCAACACGCCCACCTTGTAGACTTTGGTCAGGCTCTCGATCCGCGCCGCGAGGTTCACCGCGTCGGAGATCACCGTGCCGTCCATGCGGTGGCTCTCGCCGATCGTTCCCAGCATGAGAGAGCCGGTGTTGAGGCCGATCCCGATGGCGATCGGCGGCTGGCCCGCGGCGACGCGGCCGGCATTGTAGCGCTCCAGCGTCTCCATCATGGCGAGGCTGGCGCGCACCGCGTCGTCGGCGCTCTCGAACAGCGCCATGATGGCGTCGCCGATATACTTGTCGATGAAGCCGTCATGGTCGCGGATCACCGGGCCCATCTTCTCCAGATAGTCGTTGATGAACTCGAAGTTCTCGTCCGGCGTCATCGCCTCCGAGAGCGTCGTGAAGTTGCGGATGTCGGAGAACAGCACCGTCATGTCCTTGCGCCGGTTGTCGCCCAGCTCGACCTGGACGATCGACGGCTTGCCGATCATCTCGAGGAAGGCGTGCGGCACGAAGCGCTCGATCGAAAGATTGGTCTGCCTGAGGTCGAGGATGGTCTTGCGCACCGCGCTGCGCATCATGTCGAAGCTGGTGGCGAGGCTGCCGATCTCGTCGCGGCGTCCGGTGTTGGCGATGGCGCCGTCGAGGTCGCCGCCGGCGATCGCGCCGGCCTCGCCGCGCAGAGTCAGCAGCGGATCGAGGACCTGCCGCTGCAACAGGCGTGAGGCGATCCAGAACACGAACGGCAGCGCGAGCGCCAGCACGATCGCCGCGCCGGTGACGACGTGGATCACGGCGTCGCGCGCGAGGCCGGTATCGTAGGTGATCTGGCTGATCACCAGCTTGGGCTCGACCGGATCGTCCTTCAGCGCCGGGCCCGACGGCCGGTACCGGCGATAGACGGTGAGCGTGCGGCCGTCGGCCGCCATGGTCTTGTGCCGGCCCTTCACGTCGACCTTGCGCGCGACCTCCGCGTCGAGCTGGTTGCCCGCGTTGATCAGCGACCAGTAGCCCGAGTCGTTGACCAGGAACATGTCGACCTGTTTGACGTAGGCGTTCGACTGGACCGCGTCGGCGAAGAAGTCCTCGAAGAAGAACTTCGACAGCCAGCCGAAATCGCCCTTCGCCAGGTCGTGGCGCACCTCGGTCGAGGTCTCGATGATGTAGTCCTTGTCCTTCGGCCCGAAGTAGCTGTAGGTGCGCAGGGTGCCGGTGACCGTCGACAGGTCGATGCCGTCGCTCATCACCCGGCCCTGGCCGAACACCGTGTCGAGAAAGGCGCGGAACGGGCCGCCGACCGGGAATTGCAGGTTCATGTCGGTCGCGAGGTTGGTCTGGAAGACCTTGTAGGACCGGTCGATGAAATAGACGTACTGCACGCCGTAGCGCCGGGTGAGCGCATCGAGATCGGCCGGCGTCAGGTCCTGCGGCGCCCGGCCCGCCGCTTCGAGGTCGGCCGCCATCTTCGGCATCACCTCGTCCATCTGCGTCGTGATGCGATTGTGCTCGGCGCGCAGCATGACCACGAACGTGTCGAAGCGCTGGCCGAGGCTCTTCTCCATGGTGCGCAGCTCGGCGTCCTGCTTTTCGGAGACCAGCCGGTACATCTCCCACGACACGACCAGCGTGGCGAGGCAGGTCACCGCCAGCACGACCGCCAGCAGGAAGAGGCCGAGCTTTCGCTTCATTCCGGGCGCTTCATCTCTGGAAGTGGGGCGCCACGTCGCGCATGAACCGCTCCATCTGGTCCTTCACCAGGGCGTGCGGCTTGCGGCCGTAGTTGAAGTACAGGATCACCTCGGCGATGCCGGCCTTCTCGACCTGCTTCAGCGAGTCGACGATATGCTGCGGGCTGCCGCACAGGATCGACTTGTCGGTGAGCTTGTCGGGCCGCATGTCGCGCAGGATGTTCACGATGTCGACGAAGTACTTGTAGGTCGGCGGCACCTTCTCGCCCGACGCCGAGGGGAACGCCGCGATCAGCGCATCCTGGAAGTAGGACACCAAAGCTTCCTTGCCGTACTGCTCTTCCTCGGGCGTCGAGGCGATGTGCACGAAGTAGGAGCACATGGCCCGCCGCATCGGCCGCTTGTAGGTGCCCTCGCAGGTCTCACGGTAGATGCGCACCGCATCGGCGAGCGAGCCGTAGACCATCGTCGCCGCGAACGGCGCGTAGATCACGTTCCAGTCGTTCTTCGCCGCCAGTTCCATCGACGGCCGCGAAAAGCAGGCGACGTAGGGGCGCAGCGGCGTCTGCGCCGGGCGCGGGCGGATCTCGACGTCCTTGAACCGGTAGAACTTGCCGCTGTGCGACCACTTGCCGGGTTCGGTCCAGGCACGCCACACGATCTCGAGCCCCTCGGCGAACAGCTCGGCCGAGTCGTCGAACGGCGCCTGGAACGGATCGTATTCCTTGCGGTCGTAGCCGCGGCCGGCGGCGAAGTCGACGCGCCCGCCCGACAGCAGGTCGAGCGTCGCCCATTCCTCGGCGACATGCAGCGGATGATGTACCGGCAGCAACGTCACCGCGGGCGCGAGCCGCAGCTTCTTCGTGGCGCCGGCCAGTTGCGCGAGCAGCGCCAGCGGCGAGGCGTTGACGCCCAAGAGGTTGAAGTGATGCTCGCCGATCCACGCCGAGTTCAGCCCGACCTTCTCGGCGTGCAGCGCCTCGGCGAAGATGTCCTTAATGAAATCCTCCGGCGTGCGCGTGTTGCCGGGATAGCGGTTGTCGGACAGCGTGAAGTAGCCAAAGTCCATGACCTAGGCCGCCTTCGCGCCGGCCTGCACTTCGGCAAGCGGCACCAGCCAGTCGCGGAACGCCTTGATCTTGCGCCGGCGGATCGCCTCGGCGGGATAGACCATGTAGTAGGCGAAGTCGGTCGACATCTTGAAGTCGAACGGCACGACCAACCGACCGGCCTTGAGGTCGGGCGCGACCAGCGGGTTGCGGCCGAGCGCGACGCCCAGCCCGTCCATCGCCGCCTGATAGGCGGCCAGCGCGAAGTCGAAGGTGACGCCGCGCGTCGCATCGATGCCCTTGATGCCCGCCGCCGTCAGCCAGACCTGCCAGTCGTCGGGGAAGGTGCCGATGTGCAGGAGCGTGAAGCGCTTGAGGTCGGCCGGCTTCTTCAGCGCGTTCGGTCCCTTGAGCAGCGACGGCGCGCAGACCGGCATCACGTCCTCGCCGACCAGGCGCTCGGCCACCAGGCCCGGCCACTGGCCGCGGCCGTAGCGGATGCCGATGTCGACATCCTCGCGCGAGAAGTCGACCAGCCCGGTGTTGGTGCTGATGCGCACGTCGATCTCGGGATTGGCGCGCTGGAAGCCGGCCAGCCGCGGCACCAGCCACTTGGTGGCGAACGACGCCGTCGTGGTGACCGTGAGGTGGCCGCCGCGATCCTTTTGCAGCAGTTTCTCGGTCGCCTCGTTCAGCTGGTCGAACGCCGCGCGCACCGACGGCAGGTAGGCCTGGCCCGCTTCCGAGAGCAGCAGCGAGCGATTCCGACGCACGAACAATTTTAATCCGAGCCGCTGTTCGAGCCCGCGCACCTGATGGCTGATCGCGGCCTGGGTAACGCTCAATTCCTCGGCGGCATCGGTAAAGCTCATGTGACGTGCGGCGGCCTCGAAGGCGCGCAGGCCATTGAGCGGCGGCAGGCTGCGTTTCATGGGTTACCCTTCAGATTAGTTATTTTAATCAAAACAGGACAAAGGGTCGTTTGTAAAGGGCCACCCCGGGGCGCATTTCCCCCTCACACAGCACGTCACTCTTTCCACGGAGCCTCCCATGGCCACTCTTCCCCTTCCCACTGGTGTCGCCCAGATCCTCGGCACGTGGCGCCAGCGCACCCGCGAGCGCCGCGAGCTGGCCTTGCTCGACGCCCGGTCGCTGCACGACCTCGGCCTGAACGCCGGCTCGGTCCAGTTCGAGATCAACAAGCCGTTCTGGCGCAGCTGATCTCCTCGTAACTCCCTGACTCCGGAGCCGGGCCTGTTCTTACCCTGCAAGGCCCCATCCCCTCCGGACCACTGGCCGGCGATCGACTCCTCAGCCTCCCTGTCGGTCGCCGGCTTTTTCTTTGCCCGCGCGCCTGCCTCTGCTAGAGGCGGCCCGTGGCCCTCACCGAACTCCAGCTCCAAGCCCTCGCCCGCGACGCCCAGCAGCGCGCCGCCTCGGGCGACTTCGCCGGCGCCGAACCGCTGTTCGCCCGCATCGCCGACGCCCAGCCCAATTCCGGCCAGTCGCAGCACCTGCTGGGCCAGGTGCGGCTGAAGCTCGGCCGCTTCGCCGAGGCGCGTGAGCCGCTCGAGCGTGCGTCCAAGTTCCTGCCGCGCGACCCCGGCGCCCAGATCAACCTCGCGGGCTGCCTCAGCGTGCTGGGCGCGCACGCCGAAGCGCTGGCCGCGCTCGACCGCGCCGCGAAGCTGGCGCCGGGCAATGCCGCGATCGCCTTCAATCGCGGCCGCGCGCTCGAGGCGCTCAGCCGTGCCGAAGAGGCCGAGCGCGCCTACGACGAGGCGCTGTCGATCGATCATCGCCTGCTGCCTGCGCTCAGCGCGCGCGCCGGCCTGATGGCGGCGCGCGGCGACTGGATGGGCGCGCTCAGCGATCTCGACACCGCGCTGACCTCACGCCCCAACGATGCGGCGCTGCGCCTGCGCCGCGCCGAGATCCTGTTGGCGCAGGGCGACTGGATGCGCGGCCTCGACGACTACGAGGCGCGGCTCGACCTGCCCGAGCACGGTCCTCCGCGCTGGGCGCCCGAGGGCCTGCCGCGCTGGAGCGGCGAGCCGCTGGACGGCCGGCTGCTGGTCTATCCCGAACAGGACAACATCGAGAGCGACGCCGCGATGCGCGACACGCTGATGCTGGCGCGCCTGCCCGGCCTCGACGCCACGATCCAGTGCTCGGCCAGGGTCGCGGGCTGGCTCGACCTGCCGACGATCCGCCGCGGCGATCCGCTGACCGGCTTCGCCGCCGCCGTCCCGCTGCGCAGCCTGCCGCGCGTGCTGGGCTGGAGCTTGCAGACCCTGCCGCCGCCGCCGCCGCTGCATGTGAAGGCCGAGCCGGAGCATCCGCAGGCCGGGCGCATCGGCTGGTTCTCGACGGCGGACCCGCCGCCAAACGTCGCGGTCGAGCGCGATCCCGAGCATATCGCGCTCTGCCGGATCGTCGTCGGCGACGACCACGCGCCGGCCCATCTCGCCGCCGCCATGGGCATTCCCACCCTGCTGCGCCTGCCGCATTCCGCCGATTGGCTGTGGGGACCGCAGCGCGGTGCCTCGCCGTGGTATCGTACGGTCGAGACGCTGGTCGGCGATGCAGCCGAGGCTCTGGTGGCGCGCACGGCAAGGTGATATCGCGCCACCTGTGGAGGAACTCCAATGGGTAAAGCGCTTTTCGACAAGATCTGGGATAGCCACGTCATTACCGATCTCGGCAATGGCTTCATCCTGATGCACATCGACCGCCTGCTGCTGCACGACATGTCGGGCGGCAAGGCGATGAAGGAAGCGATCGAGCTGGGCCACGTCCCCGCCCAGCCGCGCCTGATCTACGGCACGCCCGACCACACGATGTCGACCAAGCCCGGCCGCACCGAGAAGACGCATCCGCCCGGCGAGCCGCTGATCCTGTCGATGCGCGAGACCACCAGGAAGTTCGGCATCAAGCTGTTCGACCTCGGCCAGGACGGCAACGGCATCGTCCACGTCGTCGGCCCCGAGCAGGGCCTGACCCTGCCCGGCACGACGCTGGTCTGCGGCGACAGCCACACCTCGACGCACGGCGGCATGGGCGCGCTGGCCTACGGCATCGGCGCCTCGGAGCTGGTGCACGTGATCGCCACGCAGACGATGGTCCAGCGCAAGCCCAAGCGCTTCCGCGTCAGCTTCGACGGCAAGCTCCAGCCCGGCGTCACGTCGAAGGACATGATCCTCCACCTGATCGGCGACGTCGGCACCGCCGCCGGCACCGGCTTCGCCGTCGAATATGCGGGCTCCGCCGTGCGCGCGCTGTCGGTCGAGGCGCGGCTCACGCTGTGCAACCTCACGATCGAGATGGGCGCGCGCACCGGCATGGTGGCGCCCGACGACACGACCTACGAGTTCCTGCACGGCCGCGACTACGCGCCCAAGGACGCGATGTGGGACCGCGCGGTCGCCTACTGGCGCACCCTGCCCAGCGATCCCGACACCGACTTCGACCGCGAGCACACGATCGACATGGCCAAGGTCGCGCCGCAGATCACCTGGGGCACCAGCCCCGAGCACGTCATCGCCGTCGATCGCGCGATCCCCGATCCGACGACGGCCGGCGAGAAGCGCGGCGCGTGGGAAGCGGCGTTGCAGTACCAGGGCCTCGAACCGGGCAAGCCGATCGAGGGCACCAAGGTCGACTGGGTGTTCATCGGCTCCTGCACCAACAGCCGCATCAGCGACATCCGCGCCGCCGCCGAGATCGTGAAGGGCCGCCGCAAGGCCGACCATGTCACGGCCTGGGTCGTGCCCGGCTCCGAGCGCATCAAGAAGGAGGCCGAGTCCGAGGGCCTCGACAAGGTGTTCCTCGAGGCCGGCTTCGAATGGCGCGAGCCGGGATGCTCGATGTGCCTCGCCTCCAACGGCGAGCGCGTGCCGCCCGGCCAGCGCAGCGTCTCGACCTCGAACCGCAACTTCGTGGGCCGCCAGGGCCCCGGGGCGCGCACCCATCTCGCCAGCCCCGCCATGGCCGCCGCCGCCGCGATCAAGGGCGCCATCGCCGATGTTCGCAAACTGTAGCAACCCGTCGCCCCGAGCGTAGCCGAGGGGCCTCGTCTCCACCGGATGAAGCGAGTTCGTTGAGACGAGGTCTCTCCACTCCGCTTCGCTCCGGTCGAGACGACGGATAGAGGAGAACACATGGACAAGTTCACCAAGGTCGAGGGCACCGCCGCCCCGCTGATGCGCCAGAACGTCGACACCGACCTGATCATCCGCATCGAGCGGCTGGTCGACAATGTCGGCCGCGAGGGGCTGGGGCCCTACTGCTTCGAGCAGATCCGCTTCAAGCCGGACGGCTCGGAGAACCCGGACTGCGTGTTCAACCAGGAACCGTACCGCAACGCGCCGATCATCCTCAGCCGCGAGAACTTCGGCTGCGGCTCCTCCCGCGAAGGCGCGGTGTGGGCGCTGAAGGGCATGGGCATCAAGGCGGTGATCGCGCCGTACTTCGGCGACATCTTCAACAACAACTGCTTCCAGAACGGCATCCTGCCGGTGCCGCTGCCGATCGAGGAGGTCGAGCAGCTCGCCGACGAGATGAAGGCGTCGCCCGGCAACGCGCGCGTCACCGTCGACCTCGAGAACTGCGTCGTGATCTCGCCGACGGGACGCTCGATCCCGTTCAAGGTCGACGCGCGCCGCCAGCACGCCATGCTGAACGGCCTCGACGACATCGCGCAGACCAAGGCCAACCAGGACAAGATCGAGGCCTGGCAGACCGCCGACAAGCAGGCGCATCCCTGGGTGTGGCTCTAGGCCGGCCCTCCAATTGAGGCCGGTCCACATCGCTCTGTCGCTGCTGATCGCAGCGACGTGGGGACTGAACTTCACGGTCATCCGCTTCGGCCTCGACGAGTTCACGCCGTTCTCCTTCGCCGCCTGGCGTTTCATCCTGGGCGCGTTGCCGGTGCTGTTCATTCCCAGGCCCGCCGCCTCGTGGAAGGCGCTGGCCGGGATGGGCCTGTTCCTGTTCGCGGGCCAGTTCGTCTTCCTCTTCTTCGCCATGCAGGCCGGCCTGCCACCCGGCCTCTCCTCCGTCCTCGTCCAGTTGCAGGGCCCCCTCACCCTCGTGCTGGCGGCGCTCTTCCTGAAGGAGCGCGCGACCGCGGCGCAGTGGGGCGGACTCGCCGTCGCCATGGTCGGCGTCGTGCTGATCGCGCGCTCGGTCGAGGGCAGCGCCTCCATCCTCGCCGTCGCCATCGCACTCCTGTCGGCGCTGAGCTGGGCGACCGGCAATCTCTTCCTGCGCGAGACGCGCGGCGCGCCGGTGCTGGCCGTCACCGTGTGGGCGAGCCTGATCCCGCCGCTGCCGCTGCTCGCCGCCGGCATCCTGCACGACGGCTGGCAGCTCACCTTCGCGCCGATCCTGGCGCCGACCTGGCGGGGCACGTTCGTGCTTTTCTATACGGTCGTGCCGGTGATGTGGCTCGGCTACTGGATCTGGGGAACCCTGCTGCGCACCTATCCCGCCGCCAAGGCCGGGCCGGTGTCGCTGCTCGTGCCCTGCTGCGCGCTCGTCTTCTCCTCGTTGCTTACCGGCGAGACGATCGGCGGCCTGCGCCTGATCGCCGTCGCCATCGTGCTGGGCGGCGTGGCGCTCGGCATCTTCGCCTCCGCCCGCCGCATTCGCTGACGCCTACGCCTTCTGCAGGCCGCACCACTCCGCGATGAACAGCGCCGTTGACTGCGTGATCTTGCGCACCGACTCGAGGTTCACCCGCTCGTCGAAGCCGTGGATGTCGTCGGACTCCGGCCCGTAGACCAGCGCCGGCAGGCCGGCATAGAGGCCGAAGAAGCGTCCGTCCGTCGTACCCGTCGTGCGGCGGTCGTCGAGCTCCGCGCCGAACACCGTCTTGTGCGCCGCCGCCAGCAGCTCGCGCACATGCTCGTGGTTCTGCAGCACGTAGGGCTCGGCCTGGAAGCCTTCCCAGCTCACCGTCGGCGGGCTGTTGCCGAGGAACGGATCGTTCTTGGCGGCATTGCGGATCACGTCCTCGACCTCCTGCCGGCATTCCTTCAGCGTCTGCGACGGCAGCACGCCGACGCGCATGTCGAAGGTGCACCAGGACGGCACCGAGCTCGCCCAGTCGCCGCCCGCGATCTTGCCGACGTTGAAGTTCACCGGGTGATGGTGGTCGCAGAAGTGCTTGTCGTGCGTCTTCTTGGCGTTCCACTTCTTCTCGAGCTCGCGCAGCTGCTGGATGATGCGATAGGCCGATTCGATCGCGTTCGAGCCGGCATCCGCCTTGTAGACATGCACGGGATGGCCGGTGACCTTGACCTGGAACCACATCACGCCGACCTGCGCCACGGTGAGCGTGCAGCCCGACGGCTCGGGGATCAGCGCCGCCTCGGCGCGATAGCCGCGTTGCAGGCAGGCGAGCGCGCCGTTGCCCGTGCACTCCTCCTCGACCACCGACTGCTGGTAGACGTCGGCCGCCGGCTGATAGCCCAGTGCGCGCAGCGCCCGCAGCGCGTAGACGTTCAGGATCAGTCCCGCCTTCATGTCGCCCGCGCCGCGGCCGTACATCCAGCCGTCCTTCACGTACGCGTCGAAAGGATTGCGCGCCCACATCTCGTGCGGACCCTCGGGCACGACGTCGATATGGCCGTTGAGGATCAGCGAGCGGCCCTTGGGGTTCGACGGCCGCCACGCGCCCACGACGTTCCAGGCATCGTCATAGTCCAGCGAATGCGGCGAGTAGCCCGGCAGGTGCTTGAGGTCGTCGATCTTGATCTGCCAGCGATCGATGCCGAGCCCGTCTTCCTTGAACAGGCGCGCCATCATGTCCTGCGCCGGCGATTCCCGAAATCGCGTCGAGGGAATGCGCACGAGATCGGCCAGCACCTTGGTCTGGTCGTCGAACGCCTTGTCGACGGCGTTCATGATCTTCGTCTTCACGTCACTGTCGAGCATCGCCTACTCCGTCCCAGAAAAATTGCCGCCTCGCGAGGATTGGCCCGAAACGCCGGCCCTGCTGGACCGAAGGCGATTCCTCGCGAGCACTCGCGAGCGCCTCGCGAGCGGGTGCATGCACGGCAGTACACGTGTGTTGCCCATCCTTCGAGACGCAGCCCTGCGGGCTGCTCCTCAGGATGAGGTTGTGCGGGAAAGCCCTCATCCTGAGGAGCCGCACGGAATGCGGCATCTCGAAGGATGGGCCACGGTCGAGGTAGCCGCCGATCATGCCGCCATCATAGGCGCGTCTTGCCGAAACACCCAACTTGGTCACCTAATTCGTTTGATGCCCATGGCATAAGCATCGCCTAGTCTGTGCGGGCCTCGCACCCACGGAGAAACCAGTGCCTCTCGACATCGACCGGTTCCTGCACGACCTCGACACGCTGCGCGAGATCGGCCGCTCCAACGGCACCGGCGTCCATCGCCCGACCTTCAGCCCGCAGGACATGGAGAGCCGTCACTGGCTGGTGCGCGAAATGCGGGAAGTCGGCCTCGACGCGTCGATCGACGGCATCGGCAATGTCTTCGGACGCCACAAGGGCACGGGCCCTCACGTGCTGTCGGGCAGCCATCTCGAGACGCAGAACCATGGCGGCTGGCTCGATGGCGTGCTGGGCGTCGTCTCCGCCCTGGCGCTCGCCCGCGCCGGATTGCCGGTCGATGTCTGCGCCTATTGCGACGAGGAAGGCCATTGGGGCGACTTCCTCGGCAGCCGCAGCCTGATCGGCGAGCTCACCGACGCCGAGATCGACCGGGCGAAGAACCGCCACGACGGCTCGCCGCTGCGCGACGCGCTGAAGAAAGTGGGCCTCGACGGCAAGCCGCGTATCCAGCTGGAGGATGGCCGCTACAAGGGCGCGTTCGAGCTTCACATCGAGCAGGGCACCCAACTGGAGAACGCCGGCCTGCGCATCGGCGTGATCACCGGCATCGTCGGCATCCGGCAATGGCGCATCATCGTCGAGGGCCAGCAGGACCATACCGGCGGCACCACCATGGCCGAACGCAAGGATGCGGGCCTCACCGCCGTGCGCATCCTGGCCGCCATCGACACGGAATTCCCGAGGGTGGTCGGACCGCGCAGCGTCTGGACGACGGGTCGCATCGTGCTCACGCCCAACTCGCCGCAGATCATTCCCGGCCGCGCCGAGATCTCCTTCTCGTTCCGCGACCTGTCGCCCGAGATCATGGCGGCGATGGAGGCGTGCATGCACGCCGTCGTGCACGAGAGCAACCGCCGCGACCGCTGCCAGGCGCGCCTCGAAGTGATCGGCCACGCCGCGCCGTCACCTTGCGATCCCGACATGCAATCCGCGTTGAAGGACGCCGCCGAAGCACTCTGCCCCGGCGGCTGGCAGTCGATGCCGAGCGGCGCCATCCACGACAGCCAGGTCCTGTCGCGCAAGCTGCCGGCCGCGATGCTGTTCGTGCCCTCGATCCGCGGCATCAGCCATCACTGGGACGAGGACACCAAGCGCGAGGATCTGGCGCTTGGGCTGGAAGTGTTGGCCGAGGGCGTGCGCCGCTTTCTGGCGCGCTGAAGGCACCCCATCGTCTGTCTCGCCTTCGATTGTGAGACCCGGTAGGATAACAACCGGGATCGCTGGGGAGGAAAAGACGATGAGATGCGTTGCCGTTGCATGGCTTGGCCTGCTCGCCGCAACATCGATTGCATTCGCTGCGCCGCCCAAGACGGAACAAGAGCGGGAGACGGCTATCAGAGCCCTGAAATGGCATGAGGGAAGGGCTGTCACGCTCCCTATCTCACACGCTCATCTTCAGGCGCCGGCCACGGTGCAACAACTGGTCGGCGACGATTCCGGCAGGCTCTGGGAAGTGCTCAACGCCATCGATGCACCGCGAGGATCGGAAGCGACGCTCTACGATCCGGCGACCGACACCATCGTCTTCTATCAAAAGCTCGGCGACGGCTATATCCGGCTGGACGACTGGCAAGATGTCGACGCGGATGCGTTGCTGAAGTCGGTCACCGACAACACGGAAGCCAATAACGTCAAGCGCAAGGAGGCCGGCCTTTCCCCCGTCCACGTCGTCGGCTGGCTCGAACGTCCGCAACTCGATCGCGCGACAAACACGGTGCGCTGGTCCTTCGAAGCCAGCGACGAGAAGCAAGGCCGGCTGGTCAACAAGATTGCCCTGATCCTGGGGCGAGATGGCTTCGAGAAACTGACATGGGTCGGCACCAAGGAGACCGGGGCAGATCTTCTGGCGATCGCCCAGTCGAGCTTCAGCTTCGCGGACGGCGGCCGCTATACCGATTTCCAATCCGGCGACAAGGTTGCCGAATACGGCATCGCGGGGCTGGTCGCCGCCGTGCTCGGCGCCAAGGTGGCGGCGAAGCTCGGCCTGCTCGCGGTCCTGGCGGTCTTCGCCAAGAAGGTCGGCGTCTTCCTGCTTCTTCCCATCGCCTTCTTCTTCAAGAAGATCAAAGCGTTCTTCTCGCGGGGCAAGCCGCCGCCGGCGGTCGGCTAGTCGCTCCGGCTCACATCAGCGGCGGCGGCGCCTTGATGCCGAGGGCATGCTGGCCGAACAACGTGCCTTGCAGGTCCGGCGAGAACATCACGTGGGCGTTGGCGGCGTGGGCGTCGCGGAACAGGCGCTGCATGGTGCCGCCGAGATAGATGCCGCTGGAGCCCGCCACGCCCATCAATATGTCGACGGCCTCAAGGCAGAGGCGCGTCGAGAAGAACGCGTCGCGGCGGTAGCGCACTTTCATGTCCTGCGTGAATTCGGCGCCGGCGCGCGCGGTCGCCATGGCGTCGGAGCAGACGCGCAGCATCAGCATCTCGGCGGTGTCGATGCGCGCGCTCGCCTCGGCGACCTTGATCTGCACGGCCTGGTTGGCGCCCACGGGAAGCCCGGTATTGGTGGCGTTGCGCTTGCGCGCGCCGCCCACCACCGTCTCGTAGGCGCCCTTGGCGCAACCCAGCATCACGCCGGTCAGCACATAGGGGCCGAGCGCCAGCAGCGGCAGCCTGAACAGCGGCGACGGGTTGATCTTCGAGCCGGCGTGCGGCGTGCCGTTCATCGCCCAGGCCGAGAGCGAGCGGCGCTCGGGCACGAACAGCTTGCTGACGGCCACGTCCTTCGAGCCGGTGCCGGCGAGGCCGACCGCATGCCAGGTGTCGATGATCTCGTATTCCGATCGGTGCACGAGCGCGAAGCGCGAATCGACCGGCGGGCCGTCCTCGGTCTCACGCACCAGGAAGCCCAGCATGTTCCAGTCGGAATTGTCGATGCCCGACGACATCGGCCAGCGGCCGGTGACCTCGTAGCCGCCGTCGACCTTGCGGCCGCGGCCGCAGGCGAAGGCCAGCGACGTGGCGATCAGCGTGTCGGGCGAGGCGTCCCAGATCTCGTCCTGCGTCTCGGGCTCGTAGTAGCCCAGCATCCAGTGATGGCTCGACAGATTGCCGAGGTTCCACGCAGTCGACGGGCAGACCCTGGCGATCTCCGAGCAGACATCGACCAGGATGCCGACATCGAGATCGGCGCCGCCGACGCGGGCCGGCTGCACGACGCGGAACAGACCGGTGCGGTGCAGGTCGCGCTCGTTCTCGTCGGGCATGCGGCGCAGCTTCTCGCAGGCCGGCGCGCGCTCGGCGAAGACCGGCACCAGCGACCGCGCCCGCTGGACCATCTCGTCGTAGGAGACGCCGGCGAACGACACGCGCTCGTTCGGCAAGGTCGCGGAGATGGTTTTCGCGGCAGCCATTGCGTGCTCCTCCCTCAAGCCAGGAACCGGTCGAGAATGGCGGCATTCTCGTCGCGGGGATAGGTGTGCGCCAGATCGGCGATCTCGCGATAGACGACGTCGGCGCCGGCCTGCTTCAGCGCCCGCGCGGCACCCTGCGCCATCTCGGGCGGGAACATCCAGTCCTGCGCGCCGTGCACGACGGTGACCGGCAGGCCTGTGACGCGCGCGGGATCGGCAAAGGTCAGCAGCATCGGGTGGAAGGCCGCGGCGACGGGCGCCAGCTGCGTGAACCGGCAGTCGCCGCGCAGGCCCAGTACATAAGTGAAGGTGCCGCCGTCGCTCATGCCGGTCAGCAGCCTCCGCGCCGGGTCGAGGTTCCAGTCGGCCGAGACCTGGTCGACCAGCCGGTCGATATTGGGCCCGTCGACCTCCGGCTCCATCAGCGACCAAGTGGCGCCCGTGGCGGTCGGCGCCAGCACCGCGAAGCCGCGCGTGCGCGCCTCGCGCACCCAGCTCCACAGGAAGGCGCCGCCATTGCCGCTGCCGCCGTGCAGCGCCACGACCAGCGGCAAGGGTTCGGCCGGATCGTAGGTCTCGGGGATATATCGTAGGTCTCGGGGATATAAAGAGAGGCGCCGCCGCGCGTGCCGGCCGGCCCGTCGAGATGCATGAAGCCCACGCCCTCGCGCGCCGGATCGGTCGCGGCGAGGCGCGCCGCCAGTGCGGCATCGTCGCGCCGGCGGGCCTCGAGGAAGAACTGGCTGACCGGCCGCAGGTGCGCGGCCAGCGGATAGAGCGCCTCGCAGGCGCGCGCGTAGTGGCGCAGGGCGCGGTAGGCGCCGAGCATCGGCTGCGGCTCGCCGGGCGCGGCGGCGAAGCCGGTGAGGCCGGCCAGGGTCGCCTCGCTTGCGCGGTCCAGGCATTGGCGCACCGGCGCGAGACGCTCCGGCCACGCCGCCGTGTGCGAGGCTTCGAGGGCGGTGCCGAGATCGGCGTCGCGGCCCGCGATCGCGCCGATCAGCTCGCCGAGCGTGGCCGGCGCGACATGGCGCGCCGCGAACTCCAGCGCATGCAGGCCGCGGACCAGCGGCGGCACCAGCCGGGCGACGACCTCGACGGAAGGGTCGTCGTCCACCTAGAGCGAGACCGCGCTGATCTTCTCCCAGGTGAGCGCGCGCTGGACCGGCACGCCGTCGCGCTCGATCGTGGGCGGCATCAGGATCATGCGCGCGCCCTCGAAGCGCACCGTGCGCACCTGCGGCACGAGGCGCGCGGGATCGGAGGCGGCGTCGACGGTGGTGACAAGCGTCGTGCCGTCGAACGTGTAGTTGCCGCAATAGGAGGTGTATTCGCGCTTGGCGCCGTCGGGCGTCTCGCGCCGGCCGTCGATCAGCACCGCCATCATGCGGCCGTCGCCGGTCAGCGAGACCAGGCCCATGCCGCGCGGGCCATAGGGCACCGCCACTTCCGTGCCGCTCGCATCCGTCGTGGTGGCCGCCACCAGCTTCCAGACGCCCACGACGTCGGGCACGGCAGTCGTCTCGGTCATCGCGCTTCTTTCCCTCGACTCTTTCGGGAAAGGCTACGTCAGGGCGCCGGGGGCTTCCAGCCTGCGCGCGGCCGGCGGATGGTCAGGTCCCCCATACCCGGCGGAGGGGAATTCCGCCTGCCGCTTCAGCCCATCTTGCCAAGCCCGCCGCGAGTGGTGGACGCTGCGGCATGCCCGACGCCTCAAACAGCTCCGCTCCTCGCCAGCTCGACGTTGCCATCGTCGGCGGCGGCCTCGCCGGCCTCTATGCCATCCATCGACTGCGCGGCATCGGCCTCAAGGTGCGCGCCTACGAAGCCGGATCCGGCATCGGCGGCACCTGGTTCTGGAATCGCTATCCCGGCGCGCGCTGCGACGTCGAGAGTCTCGAATATTCCTACAGCTTCTCCGAGGAACTCCAGCAGGACTGGAAGTGGCCCGAGCGCTACGGCACGCAGCCCGAGATCCTGAAATACATCAACCACGTCGCCGACCGCTTCGACCTGCGCCGCGACGTGCAGCTCGACACGCGCATCAAGTCGGCGGTGTTCGACGACAAGGCCAATCGCTGGACGTTGAAGACGGAAGCGGGCGAGGAGATCCAGGCGCGCTATGTCGTGATGGCGGCGGGCAACCTCTCGACGCCGCGCGTGCCCGACTTCAAGGGCATCCAGTCCTTCAAGGGCAAGTGGTACCACACCGGCCTATGGCCGCATGAGGGCGTCGACTTCACCGGCAAGCGGGTCGGCGTGATCGGCACCGGCTCGTCGGGCGTGCAGATGATCCCGATCATCGCCCAGCAGGCCAGGCAGCTCACCGTCTTCCAGCGCACTGCCAACTTCAGCCTGCCCGCGCGCAACGGCCCGATGGGCGAGGAGAAGGAGCGCAGGCACAAGGCCGAGTATGCCGCGCGCCGCGCCGCGGCGATGGAGACGCCGTTCGCGATCGGCGGCCATCCCAAGCCGACGCAGAAGACGCTCGACGTGCCGGAGGCCGAGCGCCTCGAGACCTACGAGGCCAAGTGGGCCGAGGGCGGCTCGATCAGCTACCTCTATTCCTACACCGACCTGCTGGTGAGCAAGGAGGCCAACGACACCGCCTCGGAGTTCGTGCGCAACAAGATCCGCTCGATGGTGAAGGACCCGAAGACGGCGGAGCTGCTGGCGCCCAAGGACCATCCGATCGGCACCAAGCGCCTGTGCCTCGATACCAACTACTACGAGACCTACAACAGGCCGAACGTGACCCTGGTCGGCGTGCGCTCCGATCCGATCCAGGAGATCACGCCCACCGGCGTGAAGCTCGCGTCGGGCGCGACCTACGAGTTCGACGCGCTGGTCTTCGCCACCGGCTTCGACGCCATGACCGGCGCGCTGAAGGAGATCGACGTGCGCACCACCGCCGGCGCGGTGCTGCGCGACCACTGGGAGGGCGGGCCGCTCACCTATCTCGGCCTGATGGTCTCGGGCTTCCCCAACATGTTCGTCGTCACCGGTCCGGGCAGCCCCGGCGTGAAGACGCAGATGATCGCGTCGATCGAGCAGCATGTCGACTGGATCGCCGACGCCATCGACCATCTCGGCAAGCACCAGCTCGACCGTATCGAGCCGACGCCCAAGGCCGAGATGGACTGGGTACATCACGTCAACCAGGTGGCCGACAGCACGCTCTATCCGCTGGCCAACTCCTGGTACATGGGCGCCAACATTCCCGGCAAGCCGCGCGTGTTCATGCCCTATGTCGGCGGCTTCGACCGCTACAAGAAGCAGTGCGACGCCGTCGCGGCCAAGGGCTACGAAGGCTTCTCGCTGTCGCGTCACGACGCGGCCGCGGCGCGCTCCTAGGGTGCATTTCGTCCATCACCGCATCGAGGCCGCGCCGCGCGCCTGGGCGGCCGTGGCGCAGCGCCTGAGCAAGGCCGACCTGAAAGGCGGCACGCTCTACGGCGCGTGGCGCAGCCAGATCGGCCGTCCGCGCGACGAGATCCAGGCGATGACCCTGTGGCCGGCCGAGACATCCGCCAGGGCGGCGGAGCAGGCGCTGCTCGGCGGCGCGGCCGACGTGCGCCATACCGTCAGCCAGGTGCTGGTCCCGACGCTCCGGCCGACCGATGCGACGCCGCCCACGCGCCAGGGCAACTACGCCTTCCGCTGGTTCGCCACGCCCGAGCCGCACTGGCCGGAATTCCTCGACCTCTGCGCCGGCGCCTGGCCGGGCTTCGAGGCGGCCTACGACTCGCAGGTCGTCGGCCTGTGGCAGGCGAGCGGCGACTGCACCGGCGCCGGGCGCGACGAGGCCAGCGGCGCGGGTCTCCACGCCGGCGTGCGCAGCCTGCTGCTGACGCGGCGTCCCAATCTCGCGATGTGGGAACGCTCCAAGCTGCCGTCGGGCGCGGCCGAAGCCGCCGTGCGCGACAAGCTCAGCCGCCGCTACGATCTCTGCGACTGGACCGTCGTGTCGACCTCGACCCTGCTGACCGCGACCGACACGCAAGACACCGCGCGCTGGACGTAAGCGCCGCCGCCGCCTATGTGACGGCGGAAATGCCCACCCTGCGCTCTCTCGACGCCCTCGAACGCGAGGGGCTCGTCACGCCCGATCCGCTTCTGGCGGCGGCGGCGGAGACGATGGCGATCGCGCTCACGCCCGAGATGCTGGCGCTGATCGACCGCCGCGACGTGGCCAACGATCCGATCGCGCGCCAGTTCGTGCCGTCCGCCGCCGAGACCGTGATCGCGCCCGAGGAGCGCGACGATCCGATCGGCGACGAGGCGCGCTCGCCGGTGAAGGGCATCGTGCACCGCTATCCCGACCGGCTGCTGCTGAAGCCGCTGCACGCCTGCCCGGTCTATTGCCGCTTCTGCTTCCGCCGCGAGAAGGTGGGGCCGGGCGGCGAGGCGCTGAGCGACGCCGAGCTCGAGGCGGCGCTGGCCTATATCCGCGCGCATCCCGAAGTGTGGGAAGTGATCCTGACCGGCGGCGATCCGCTGATGCTGGCGCCGCGCCGGCTGGCGGCGCTGATCGCGGCGCTCGACGCCATCCCGCATGTCGCGGTGATCCGCCTGCACAGCCGCGTGCCGATCGTCGAGCCGTCGCGCCTCGGCGACGAGGTGGTGGCCGCGCTGAAGCCGCGCCGCGCGACCCTGTGGCTGGGCGTCCATTGCAATCACGCGCGCGAGCTCGGTGCGCCGACGAAAGACGCGCTGCGGCGCCTCGCCGACGCGGGCATCCCCCTGCTCGGCCAGACCGTGCTGCTGGCCGGCATCAACGACGATGTCGAGACGCTGGACACCTTGATGCGCGCCCTCGTGGCGGCGCGGGTGAAGCCCTATTACCTGCACCATCCCGACCTGGTGCGCGGCACCGGCCACTTCCGGGTGTCGATCGCGCGTGGACAGGCACTGATGAAGGCGTTGCGCGGCCGGCTGTCGGGCCTCGCGACGCCCACTTATGTATTGGATGTGCCGGGCGGGTACGGGAAGGTCCCGGTCGGCCCGAACTATCTCGGCGACGATCCCGACGCGCTCACCGTCGGCGACGCGTTCGGCGGCCGTCACCCCTATCCAGGCTAGGGATTCTAGATCGGCACTTCGTTGCCGACGGGCCCCGGCTCCTCGACGACGAGATCGAGCGGCAGGCTGCCCGCCTTCTCGAACACCAGTGTCACCGGAACCTTGGCGCCCTTCTGCAGCGGCGCCTTGAGGCCCTTCATCAGCAGGTGATAGCCGCGCGGCTTCAGCGTGATCGTCTGGCCGTGCGGCACGACAATGCCGCGCTCGATCAGCGCCATGGTGATGGCGGGCCCCTTCACGCGGATGGCATGCAGCTCGACCGACTCGGCCGCCGGGCTGGACGCGCCGATCAGCCGGTCGCCTTCGGCGCCGTTGTTGGTGACGGCGAAATACCCACCGCCGATCCCTTCCTTGTTGGCCGCGCGTGCCCACGGGTGGCTGAACGCCAGGCTCATCGCGCGATCTCCAATATTAGTTTTTCTTGCATGATCGGACGTTCTTAGCGGACCGGCACAGGCACAGACAAGGCGATCAACGTCGCGCCGCGGCGGCGAGCACCGGCCGGCCCGCCCGCGCCTGCGGCGCGCTCAGCTCCTCGACCAGCCATTCCTCGAACGCCTTGGTCTTGGGCCGGTTGGCCGACGAGGGCGGACAGACGAACCACCACGCCTTGCCCGAATCGACGATCTGCGGGAACGGCTGGAAGAGACGTCCCTCCGCCAGCTCCTCGCGGAAGAGCTGCGGCGGGCCGAGCGCCACGCCCGCGCCTTCCATCGCGGCTTCCACCGCGATCATCGTCGAGTCGAAGGTGAGCACGCGCTTGGGCTTGAAGTCGCCCATGCCGACGGCGCGCAGCCAGATCGCCCATTCGGGATCGTAGGTCATGTCGATGAACGGCACGCGCTTGAGGTCGTCGAGCGTCTTGACCTTGTCCTTGTAGCGCTTGCCGCACAGCGGGGTCAGCACGTCGGAAAACAGGCGCGTGGCGTGCAGATCGGATTCCGGCTGCACCGCGAAGCGGATCGCGCAGTCGAAATCCTCGCGCGCGAAATCGACGCGGCGCAGCGCCGTCGTCATGCGCACCTCGATCTCGGGATGCTTGGCCTGGAAGCGATGGAGCCGCGGCGCCAGCCAGCCCAGCGCGAAGGTCGTGACGAGGCTGACGTTGAGCGTGCCGGAGTTGGCCTTGCGGCCGACGCGCTCGAGCGCGTTGGTCATGCGGTCGAAGGCGTCGCGCAGGTCGGGCAGCAGTGCCTGCCCTTCGCCCGTGATCTCGAGGCCGCGCGGGCGGCGCACGAACAGCGCCACGCCCAGCCGCTCCTCCAGCGCCTTCACCTGATGGGATACCGCAGCTTGGGTCACGTGCAGCTCCTCGGCGGCATGCGTGAAGCTTGCGTGACGGGCCGCGGCCTCGAAGGCGCGCAAGGCATTGAGCGGCAGTTGGGAACGGCTCATCTCGACTCACTGTGCATAGTTTTTCTATGCCTCCCCCCAGCTTTCATCCTTTGCTAGTTGGGCAAGCATACAGCAAATAGGGGCAGCAAACGAGGTGCAACGGGGCAATTCGGTCCCAGCCGCCTCAAACGGAGCTAAGTCATGTCGACCCTGTCCAGCGCCCGGACCACTGTCCGCGCGGAACTCCCCTCCTTCTCCTTCGGCCGCGCCCTGGCGCTGCTGGCCGGGACGGTCGTGGTCGGTGTCGAGGCTCTCCTGACCCGAACTGAATTGCGCCGTTCGCGCCGGCAACTGGCCGAGCTCGACGACCGGTTGCTGCGGGACATCGGCATCGACCGGTCCCGCGCCCGGTTCGAGGCCGACAAGGGTTACTGGGCCTAAAAGACCCGGTTTTCCGGCCTTTCCGGGTCGGGAATTGCCGGCGGGCGCCGGATAGAGCAGGTTGATCGGGGGGCCTAGATTGGTCCCATGACCCAACACACTCTGTCATTCCCCCCCATGGCGCTCGCCAGCCTCTCCCTCCCCAGCCTGTCTCCCACGGGCTTTCCCGACCCGGAAACCTGCTGGCACGCGGTTCAGAAGCGCGACCGTGCCTTCAACGGGCGGTTCTGGTTCTCGGTCAAGTCAACGGGCGTTTACTGCCTGCCGTCCTGCGCGGCGCGTCCGCCGCTGCGCAAGAACGTGGCCTTCCACGCCTCGCCCGAGGCGGCGGAGGCCGCGGGCTTCCGTGCGTGCAAGCGCTGCAAGCCGGGCGAGTGGCCAAAAGACGGGCACGCCGAGGCCGGGCTCAGCAAACCGGTGGCCCGCGCGACCGAGCTGTTCGACGCCGCCATCGACGGCGACACGCCGCCGTCGCTGACCGAGGTCGCGCGCAAGGTCGGCCTGACCGCCAATACGCTCAGCAAGCATTTCGTGGCCGAGCTGGGCGTGAACCCGCGCGACTGGATGGTGGCGCGCAAGCGCGCGCGCTTCCGCAAGGCCCTGCGTGCGGGCGAAACCGTGGCCGGCGCGCTCTATGGCGCGGGCTACGGCTCTCCCAGCCGCGTCTACGAACATTCCGACAAGGCGCTGGGCATGACGCCCGCCACCTATGCCAAGGGCGGCGCCGGCGCGCAGATCGACTACACCACCGTCGACTCCGACTATGGAAGGGTGCTGGTCGCGGCCACGCGCAAGGGCATCGCCGCCGTCTTCCTGGGCGACAATGACCGCGCGCTGGAAAAGGAATTGAAGGACGACTTCCCCGCCGCCGAGATCGCGCGCAACGACGGCGCGCTCTCGACCAAGGTGAAAGGCGTGCTGGCCCGGCTCTACGGCCGCAAGCCGACCGCGCTCGATGCGCCGGACGTGCCGCTCGATATCGTGGGCACTGCTTTCCAGTGGAAAGTGTGGAAGGCGCTGACCGAGATCCCGGCCGGCCAGACCCGTACCTACGGCGAGATCGCCCAGGCGATCGGCGCGCCGAAGTCGGCCCGCGCCGTGGGCCGCGCCTGCGCCACCAACCAGGCCGGCGGCGTCATTCCCTGCCATCGTGCGGTGGGATCGAGCGGCGCGCTGACCGGCTATCGCTGGGGCGTGGCGCGCAAGGAGCGGCTGCTGGCCGACGAACGCCGGCGCAGCAGCACGTAAAAGGCGCCGCTGCCGCCATGACGCGGGTGGGCGCCACGCACTCCCGCGATCAGCGCGCGGTTGTCCTCGCGCTCGAGCCAGTTCGGGAATTCCGCGCGGATGCGGCCGCCGAACACGCGGCCGCCTTCCAGGCGCATGCCCTTGCCGGTGACGATCAGCACCACGCGATGGCCCTCGGCCGAGCTGGTGGCGAGGAACCGCGCGACCGCGCGCTCGGCGGCGACCAGGGTCATGCCGTGCAGATCGAGGCTGGCTTCGGGCGCGCGCTTGCCGCGCGCCAGTGCCCGCGCGACGTCGGCGTCGAACGCCTGCGGCAGCGGTGACGCGCCCACCCGCGCCGGCGCGGACGGAGCCGGCGTTTCGGTGGGCCTGGGCGGGGCTTCGGTCCGCCCGGGCGCGGGCGGGCTCTTCGCCCGCCGGCCGCCCTTCAGCGGCGTCACCGACGCCATCGCCGCCGCGAACAGGTCGACATCCTTGGCCATGCCAATTCGTGTAGCCTTGGCTCCGACGCGGGTCTACACAGCCCGCCATGGCGACCGCCCCTCAGGCGCCGGGCCAGCGCCCCGGCCAGCAACCCGATCCCGACCTGCAAACCGGCATCCAGTATCTGCGTGCCGGATGGTTCGACCGCGCCGAGCCGCTGTTCCGCGCGGCCCACACCCGCTACGGCGACCGGCCCGACCTTCTTCATTTCCTTGCCGTGTGCCTGTCGCAGCGCGGCGCGCTCGGCGAGGCCGCCGACCTGTGGCGCAAGGCGATCGCCCGCGACCCGAAGGAGGCGATGCTGACCTTCAACCTCGGCATCGTGACCCGGCGGATGGGCTTGCTCGACGAGGCCGCCAAGAACTTCCGCGACACGATCCGCCGTGCACCGACCCACGTCGAGGCGCGCCTGGCGCTGGCCGGGGTCCATATCGACCAGGGCAAGTTCACCGCCGCCGAGCGCGAGCTGGTCGAGGTCGCCTCCAATCTAGACCGCGCCATCGAGCATCCCGACGGCGCCAATCTGCGCCCCGTGCAGGCGCGCACCCGCAACATGCTGGGCCATGTGCTCTATCGCCTGACGCATTACGGTCCGGCGATCGAGGTGCTCGACATGGCGCTGAACGACGCCGGCGAGGATGCCGGCCGGCGCGCCCAGATCCTGGGCGACCGCGCGCTGGCGCTGAACGGCCTCGGCCATCACGACGAGGCGATCGCGGAGGCCGGCAAGGCGCTGGCGCTCGCCCCCGAGAACGGCAGCATCAATCACGTGATGGGCTTTGTCCTCTACTTCGCGGGCAAGGTCAGCGACGCGCTGCCGCCGATCCAGAAGGCGCTCGACCTGGGCTTCACGCCCGCGTTGCGCACGCTCGCCCTGGCGCAGGCCGCCGCCGGCAAGACCGACGATGCCGTCGCCACCCTGCAACGCGCGATCCGGCAGAACCCGCGCGACCGCGACGCCGTGCTCCAGCTCTCCCTCCTCCATATCGAGAAGGAGCAGTTCGAGCCCGCGCTGGCGGCGCTCGATCCCTATCTCAAGGCGATGCCCGACGACATCCGCGCGCTGAACAACCGCGGCCTCGCGCTGCGTGGCCTCAAGCGCTTCGAGGAAGCGCAGCGCAGCCTGAAGCGCGCCTCGCGCCTGGCCACCGACGACCCGTTCGTGCTGACCAACCTCGGCCGCGTGCTGGTCGATCTCGGCCGCGCCGCCGAAGCCCTGCCGCTGCACGAACATGCGCTGCGCGTGCTGCCCGGCCACGCGGCGCTGCTGACCCATTACGGCATCTGCCTTCTCACCCTGGGCAACAAGGACAGGGCGCGCGAGACGCTCGACGCCGCGCTGGCCGCCGATCCGGACAGCCAGGAGGCGCTGGCCGCCCGCACGAGCGTCGACGCATGAGCGAGGGCAGCGACCGTCTGGCCGACGTAAAGGGCCGGATCGCCGAGGCCGCGCGCGCGGCCGGACGCGACCCCGCCGCCGTCACCCTGGTGGCGGTGTCCAAGACCCATGGCGCCGACAAGGTGCGCGAGCTGCTGGCGGTGGGCCAGCGGGTGTTCGGCGAGAACCGCGTGCAGGAGGCGCAGGAGAAGTTTCCCGCGCTCAAGGCGGAATTCGCCGATCTCGAGCTGCACCTGATCGGGCCGCTCCAGACCAACAAGGCGCGCGACGCGGTGGCGCTGTTCGACGTCATCCAGTCGGTCGATCGCGACAAGCTCGCCGCGACCCTGGCCAAGGAGATGGAAAAGGCCGGCAAGCGGCTGGCCTGCTTCATCCAGGTCAATACCGGCGAGGAGCCGCAGAAGGCCGGCATTTTGCCCGCCGAGGTCGACGCTTTCGTCGCCACCTGCCGCGACACCCACAAGCTGAACGTGATCGGGCTGATGTGCATCCCGCCGGTCGACGAGGAGCCGGCGCTGCATTTCGCCCTGCTGGCCAAGATGGCGGCGCGCAACGGCCTCCAGCAGATCAGCATGGGCATGAGCGCCGACTACGAGACCGCCGTGCGCCAGGGCGCCACCCATGTCCGCGTCGGCAGCGCCCTGTTCGGCGCCCGTCCGCCCCTGCATGGCTGAGAGAGATGCCTGAGCTTCCCGAGGTCGAGACCGTCCGCCGCGGGCTGATCCCGCGCATGGTCGGCCATCGCATCGTGAAGCTGCACCAGCGCCGCCGCGACCTGCGGGTGCCGTTGCCCAAGCGCTTCGCCGAGCAGGTCGAGGGCCGCCGGGTCGAGGCGATCGACCGGCGCGCCAAGTACCTGCTGATCCGGCTCGACGGCGGCCAGACGCTGATCGTCCATCTCGGCATGTCGGGCCGCATGACCCTGCACGACGCGAAAAGCGCCGCCGAGCATCCCTTCGAGCGCCACGACCATGTCGTCTTCGAACTCGACGACGGCTGGCAGGTCCGCTTCAACGACGCGCGACGCTTCGGCCTGATGCTGCTGGTCGCGACCGACAAGGTCGCCGGGCACAAAGCGTTCAAGGGCCTGGGGCCCGAGCCGCTGGAAGACGCGTTCGACGGCGCGGGCCTCGCAGGACGCCTGAAAGGACGCAAGACGCCGATCAAGGCCGCCCTGCTCGACCAGAAGACCCTGGTCGGTGTCGGGAATATCTATGCCTGCGAGGCCCTGTTCCTGTCGGGGATTTCGCCCCGGCGCTCCGCTCACACCGTCCAGGGCGAGCGGGCCGACAAACTTGTCGCGGCCATCAAGCAGGTCCTGCTGCGGTCGATCGACGATGGCGGCTCGACCCTGCGCGATCATGTCCAGCCCGGCGGCGAACTCGGCTACTTCCAGACGCGCTTCAACGTGTACGACCGCAGGGGCGCGGTGTGCCCGACGCCGAAATGCGGCCAACTCGTCAGGCGGCTGGTCCAGGCCGGACGCTCCACCTTCTATTGCGCGCGCTGCCAGCGCTAGCTAGCAAGAGCGGCACCATCCTTCCGGAGGACCCCGTGGCCGCGACATACGAAAACATCCAGACCGAAACCAAGGGCCGCGTCGGCATCATCCGGCTGAACCGCCCGAAGGCGCTGAACGCGCTGTGCGCCGAGCTCGTGCGCGAACTCGGCCTGGCGCTCGATTCGTTCGAGCAGAATGCGGGCATCGGCTGCGTCGTCCTGACGGGCAGCGAAAAAGCCTTCGCCGCCGGTGCAGATATCAAGGAGATGAAGGACAAGACCTATCAGGACGTCTTCATGCAGGACTTCATCACCGTCGGCTGGGAGAAGGTGAGCCAGGTGCGCAAGCCGATCGTGGCCGCGGTCGCAGGCTTCGCGCTGGGCGGCGGCTGCGAGATGGCCATGATGTGCGACTTCATCATCGCCGCCGACAACGCCAAGTTCGGCCAGCCCGAGATCACGCTCGGCACGATCCCGGGCGCGGGCGGCACCCAGCGCCTGCCGCGCTTCGTCGGCAAGGCCAAGGCGATGGACCTCGTGCTGACCGGCCGCATGATGGACGCCGCCGAAGCCGAGCGCTGCGGCCTGGTGAGCCGCGTCGTGCCGCTCGCCCAGCTGATGGACGAGGCGGTCGCCGCCGCCGAGAAGATCGCCGGCATGTCGTTGCCGGCCACGATGGTCGCCAAGGAGGCCGTCAACCGCGCCTTCGAGACCACCTTGGCCGAGGGCATTCGCTTCGAACGTCGCACATTCCATGCGACGTTTGCCTTCGAGGACCGCAGCGAGGGCATGGCGGCCTTCGCCGAGAAGCGGAAAGCCGGCTGGAAACATCGCTAAATCGGCGTTTTCCGGCGGGGTTGACCCGCCGCCAGCCGGTTCGTATAAGCCCGCCCTTCCGGTAGACGAGGATTAGATGGCCAATCACAAGTCGGCAGAGAAGCGCGCGCGCCAGACCAAGCGCCGCACCGCCGTGAACACCAAGCGCCGCAGCCGCGTGCGCGGCTCGATCAAGAAGGTCGAGGAGGCGATCGCCGCCGGTGACAAGAAAGCGGCTGCCGCCGCGCTGCGCGCCGCGCAGCCCGACATCCAGCGCGGCGCCAAGGCGCGCGTCGTGGCGCCGAACGCCGCCGCCCGCCGCGTCTCGCGCCTCAACGCGCGCATCAAGGCGATGAGCTGACGCGGAGAGCGTCGCTCTCGAGCAAGACGTGAACGCCGCTCATCCGAGCGGCGTTTTTCTTTTTTGTGGCGTGCGTCGCTGTTGACGTGAAAAAATTTTTGAACCGATTCGGTGAAGAACGTTTGGTCGGCAATTGGGCGAACGACATACGATTCGCTTTTATCGGAGCGACGCGCCGCTCGGGCGCTAGATGTAGGGAGCCGTCACGAATCACATGCGCCGCAAACAGTGCGGAGAATCGAATCGAAAAGGAAGTCAATCGACTCTCCCCACGAACAGTCTGAATCACGTGTCTCGTTCTTGTTGTGAATCATTTGCGCTGCCGAATGAGTCTGTCTAAGAGTCGAGACATCGCGACGGAGCGTGGGGCACTGGAACGCGAGCCAAGGCAGGGATGAGGGGCTTCTTCCCTGCCGGAAAAACGAACGAGGGAGAAAGCCACAGCAATCGACAGAGCGACGTACTGACAGCAGTGCCTCACCAAGAAGGCGCGCTACCCGAAAGATTTCTCGCTCGTGTCTCGCTGTGTGTCTTCCGACGTTCATTGGCTCGCCGTCCGTGTCCCGCTTCGACGAATGAAGAGCGGGGGCCATGTCGAAAGACAACAAGATCACCGAGACGTACGAAGTGTCTCCCGCCGCCGGCTACGCGGGTGACGTGGCCCCGAAGACGGCCTGGAAAATCCTGAGCGAGCGTTCCGACGCGATTCTGATCGACGTGCGCACCCGGCCCGAGTGGAACTTCGTCGGCGTCGCCGATCTTGCCTCCGTTTCCAAGAAGCCGGCCCTGCTCGAATGGCAGGTGTTCCCGAGCATGCAGCCCAACCCCGACTTCGTGTCGGCGCTGGCGGGCGGCGTGGCGGACAAGGACACGCCGTTGCTCTTCCTCTGCCGCAGCGGGGCGCGCTCGGCCGCCGCCGCCAAGGCCATGACGGCCGCCGGCTACGGCACCTGCCTCAATATTGCAGACGGGTTCGAAGGTCCCCTCGACGCGCAGTCCAAGCGCGGTTC
Source organism: Pseudomonadota bacterium (assembly GCA_018240695.1). Lineage (GTDB taxonomy): Bacteria > Pseudomonadota > Alphaproteobacteria > Reyranellales > Reyranellaceae > Reyranella. Next base: position 29,042 of record JAFEFH010000013.1, read on the forward strand.
GTCGGGCGGCTGGAAGGCCTCGGGACTTCCCTGGAGGCAGTCATGACGCGCATCCAGGGGCCCGGCACGGGCGACAAAGAAGCCACCATCAACCAAGACAATATCGCGGGGGCCGTAATGGGTGACGAGGGCCGGAAAGAGCTTGAAGCGCACTGGACCCGCGTCTGCGACCGTCTCCGGAAGGAGATCGGGGACAAGGCCTTCAAGACCTGGTTCGGCGAGGTCGAACTCGGCGAGCTGAAGACGGGCAAGCTCCGTCTTTATGCCCCGACGCGCTTCGTGCGCGACTGGGTCGGCCGTCACTATGGCGACCGCGTGCTGGCCTACTGGCAGGCCGTGGTGCCGGACGTGAAGCAGGTCGAGGTCAACCTCGTGCCGCCGCCGGCGCCGCGCCGGCCGAACGAGATCGTCGCGGTCCCGCCGCTACCCTCGTCCTCGCAGAGCTACCAGCCGCCGATGCCCCGCATGGGTCCGTCGATCGGCCGCGGCACGGACGACCTCTTCCAGGCGCCCGAGGCGCGCTACACGTTCAACAACTTCGTGGTCGGCAAGCCCAACGAGTTCGCCTACGCCGCCGCGCGCAACATCGCCGAGCAGGACAAGCCGCTGCCCGAGCGCAACCCGCTCTACATCTTCGGCGGCGTTGGCCTCGGCAAGACCCACCTGATGCACGCGATCTGGCATGCCATCCGCGAGCGCGACTCCAAGACCCGTGTCCTCTACCTCACGGCCGAGAATTTCGTGAACCGCTTCATCCAGGCGCTGCGCACCAAGAGCACCAGCCAGTTCAAGGAGCTGTTCCGCAACGTCGACGTGCTGATGGTCGACGACGTGCAGTTCATCTGCGGCAAGGAAGCCAGCCAGGAAGAGTTCTTCTTCACGTTCAACTCGCTGGTCGAGCAGAACAAGCAGATCGTGCTGTCGTCCGAGAAGCCGCCGAGCGAGCTCCAGGACATCGAGGAGCGCATGCGCTCGCGGCTGGGCTCCGGCCTCGTCGCCGACATCCACTCGTCGACCTACGAGCTGCGCCTGTCGATCCTCCAGACCAAGGCCGAGACCGCGCGCGTGCCGGTGCCGGTCGGCGTGCTCGAGTTCCTCGCGCACAAGATCAGCACCAACATCCGCGAGCTCGAGGGTGCGCTGAACCGCGTCGTCGCGCACGGCCAGATGCTGGGCCGCGAGATCACCGTCGAGATGGCGCAGGACGTGCTGCACGACCTGCTGCGCCAGGCCGACCGCAAGGTCACCGTCGACGAGATCCAGCAGCGCGTCGCCGCGCACTACAACATCAAGCTGGCCGAGATGTCCTCGCCGCGCCGCGCACGCTCGGTCGCCCGGCCGCGACAGGTGGCGATGTACCTCGCCAAGCAGCTGACCACGCTCAGCCTGCCGCAGATCGGCAAGCGCTTCGGCAACCGCGACCACACCACGGTCATGCACGCCGTCCGCAAGATCGAGGAGCTCAAGGTTTCCGACCTCTCGATTGCAGAGGACGTGGAGTTGCTCAAGCGGCAGTTGCAGGGCTGAGGCCGGAAAACGGTCCGCGAACGAAACGAAAAAGGACGGGGCCCGAAAGGCCCCGTTTTTTATTGGGAAATCCGGGCTTAAGCGCCTCAAACTACGGGCGAAATCGCTTCCGGCGGGCGGCGCCTGTGGTATACTCCGCAACCGTTCCGCATGGCTCCTCCGGAGCCGGCGAAACGGGGCGTCCAAACCGCTTATTCGACACCCCGGGAACCAGCGACCAGACCATGAAATTGACGATCGAACGGGCCGCTCTCTTGAAGGCGCTGGCCCATGTCCAGAGTGTCGTCGAACGCCGCAACACGATCCCCATTCTGTCGAATGTCCTGATCACCGCGCAGAAGGGGCGTCTCAGCCTCGCCGCGACCGACATGGACCTGTCGATCACCGAGAGCGTCGAGGCGACGGCCGCCAAGACCGGCTCGACCACGGCCCCGGCCCACACCCTCTACGAAATCGTCCGCAAGCTGCCCGACGGCGCCCAGGTCGAGCTCGAAACCGCCGCCGACGGCAACAGCCTCACCATCCGCGCCGGCCGCTCGCGCTTCACGCTCCAGTGCCTGCCGCCCGCCGACTTCCCGGCAATGACCGAGGGCGACCTGCCGCACCGCTTCCAGCTGCCGGCGACCGACCTCAAGGGCATCATCGACCGCACGCGCTTTGCGATCTCCAACGAGGAGACCCGCTACTACCTGAACGGCATCTACTTCCACGCCGCCACCGCCGGCGGCACCCAGGTGCTGCGCGGCGTCGCCACCGACGGCCATCGCCTGGCCCGGGTGGAAGTGCCGCTGCCCAAGGGCGCGGGCGAGATCCCGGGCGTGATCGTGCCGCGCAAGGCCGTGGGCGAGGTCCGCAAGCTGCTCGACGAGAGCGACGGCTCGGTCGATGTCGAGCTCTCCGACACCCGCATCCGCTTCGCCTCGGGCGACGTCACCCTGGTCAGCAAGCTGATCGACGGCACCTTCCCCGACTACGAGCGCGTGATCCCGACCGGCAACGACAAGGTGCTGGACGTGCCGTGCAAGGAGTTCGCGCGCGCCGTCGACCGCGTCTCGACCATCTCCACCGAGAAGTCGCGCGCCATCAAGCTGGCCGTCGCCAAGGGCGTGGTCACGCTCTCGGCCACCAGCCCCGACGCCGGCAGCGCCACGGAAGAGATCGAGGTCGAGTACCAGGCCGCCGCCATCGAGATCGGCTTCAACTCGCGCTACCTGCTCGACATCACCGAGCAAATCGCGGGCAGCGACGCGCGCTTCCTGATGGCCGATGCCGGCTCGCCCACCCTGGTGCGCGACGGCGCCGACGAGAGCGCGTTGTACGTTCTCATGCCGATGCGGGTATGAGCGCAGCGGCAACGAGCGCCCTCGTCCGTTCCCCCGACGCCGTAAGCGGCGCAGCGCCGGCACTCCTTGCCGTGCGCCAGCTCCGGCTGACCGACTTCCGCAACTATCGTCAGCTCCGGCTCGACTGCGACATCGCCCCGGTGGTGCTGGTCGGCGACAACGGCGCGGGCAAGACCAACCTGATCGAGGCGCTGTCCTTCCTGGCGCCCGGCCGCGGCCTGCGCCGCGCCCGGCTGGACGAGGTCTGCCGCCGCGGCCGCGACGAGGAGACGGCGGCCAGCTGGGCCGTGGCCGCCACGCTCGACACCTCGGACGGACGCTTGGCGATCGGCACCGGCCTCGAGCCCGCCAGGAGCGACGGCGGCCTGCCGCGCCGCGTGGTGCGGATCGACGGGCGGCCGGCGCAGAGCCAGACCGCGCTCGGCCACCACGTCGCCGCCGTCTGGCTGACGCCGCAGCTCGACCGGCTGTTCCTCGACGGCGCCGGCGAGCGCCGACGCTTCCTCGACCGGCTGGTGACGGCGCTGCATCCCGACCATGCGGGCGACGTCGCGGCCTACGAGAACGCCCAGCGCCAGCGCGCCCGCCTGCTGGCTGACAGCCGCGCCGGCGGCACCCGCGACCCGCACTGGTTCACCGCGCTGGAAGACACGATGGCGCGCCACGGCGTGGCGCTGGCCACCAACCGCGCCGACACCGTGCAGCGCCTCGACGCGGCCGCGCGGCTGGGCGTCGGTCCCTTCCCACGGGCCGCGCTGGCGATGGCGGGCGAAGTCGATACCTGGATCGCCACCATGGCCGCCCTCGACGCCGAGGATCGGCTGCGCGGCGAGCTGGCGGCGTCCCGCGTCCGCGACGCGGAGGCCGGCACCACATGCGTCGGCCCGCACCGCAGCGATCTTGCGGTCCGCCATCTCGACCTCGACATGCCGGCGGCCGACGGCTCCACCGGCCAGCAGAAGGCCATCCTCGTCTCGATCGCGCTCGCCCACGCGCGGCTGGTGGCGCTGTCGCGGGGCAAGCCGCCGCTGCTGCTGCTCGACGAGATCGCGGCCCATCTCGACGGGGAGCGCCGCGAGGCGCTGTTCGACGAGGTGGTGGCGCTCGGCGTCCAGAGCTGGATGACCGGAACCGACGCCGAACTTTTCAAGCCGCTCGCCGGCCGCGCGCAGATCCTGCGCGTGGCCGACGGAACGATCGCGGCCCACTGATCCTTCAAGGACGAAGACCATGAGCGAGAACGAACTGAACCGCGCGACCGCCGGCGATGGCCAGGAATACGATGCCGATTCGATCAAGGTGCTGCGCGGCCTCGACGCGGTGCGCAAGCGCCCCGGCATGTATATCGGCGACACCGACGACGGCACCGGCCTGCACCACATGGTCTACGAGATCGTCGACAACGCGATCGACGAGACGCTGGCGGGCTACTGCGACCGGGTCGACGTCGTGCTGCACGGCGACGGCTCGGCCACGGTGCGCGACAACGGCCGCGGCGTGCCCGTCGACATCCACAAGGAAGAGGGCATCTCCGCCGCCAACGTGATCTTCACGCAGCTCCATGCCGGCGGGAAGTTCGACAGCAACTCCTACAAGGTCTCGGGCGGCCTGCACGGCGTCGGCGCCGCGGTGGTCAATGCGCTGAGCTCGCAGCTCGACCTGCGCATCTGGCGCAACGGCAAGGAATACTTCATGCGCTTCCATCACGGCGAGCCCGTGAAGGACCTCGAGCTGGTGGGCGATGCGCCCGAGGGCAAGCGCGGCACCGAGGTGACCTTCCTGCCGTCGAAGGAGACCTTCACCCAGACCGAGTTCGACTTCTCGACCCTGGAGCACCGCCTGCGCGAGCTGGCGTTCCTGAATTCCGGCGCGCGCATCGTCATCACCGACGAGCGCGGCGCCGAGCCCAAGGTCACGGAGCTGTTCTACGAGGGCGGCGTCGAGGCGTTCGCCAAGTATCTCGACCGCAACAAGGCGGTGCTGCACAACCCGCCGGTCTCGATCCGCGGCGAGAAGGACGGCATCGCCGTCGAGGTCGCGATGCAGTGGAACGACAGCTATCACGAGACGATGCTGTGCTTCACCAACAACATCCCGCAGCGCGACGGCGGCACCCATCTCGCGGGCTTCCGCGGCGCGCTCACGCGCACGCTGAACAAGTATGCCGACGAGGGCGGCATGTCGAAGAAGGAGAAGGTCAGCCTGACCGGCGACGACATGCGCGAGGGCCTGACCTGCGTGCTGTCGGTCAAGGTGCCCGACCCCAAGTTCTCCTCGCAGACCAAGGACAAGCTGGTCTCGTCCGAGGTCCGCCCGGTGGTCGAATCTGTGGTCGGCGACAAGCTCGGCCAGTGGTTCGAGGAGCATCCGTCGGAGACCAAGAAGATCCTGACCAAGGTGGTGGAGGCCGCCGCCGCGCGTGAAGCGGCGCGCAAGGCGCGCGAGCTCACACGGCGCAAGGGCGCGCTCGACGTGTCCTCGCTGCCCGGCAAGCTCGCCGACTGCCAGGAACGCGATCCGGCGCTCTCCGAGCTGTTCATCGTCGAGGGCGATTCGGCCGGCGGCTCGGCCAAGCAGGGCCGCAACCGCGCCAACCAGGCGATCCTGCCGTTGCGCGGCAAGATCCTGAACGTCGAGCGTGCGCGCTTCGACAAGATGCTGGGCTCGGCCGAGATCGGCACCTTGATCACCGCGCTCGGCACCGGCATCGGGCACGACGACTTCGCGCCCGACAAGCTGCGCTACCACAAGATCATCATCATGACGGACGCCGATGTCGACGGCAGCCACATCCGCACCCTGCTGATGACGTTCTTCTACCGCCAGATGCGCGAATTGATCGACCGCGGCTATCTCTACATCGCCCAGCCGCCGCTGTTCAAAGCCGCCAAGGGCAAGTCGGCAATCTATCTCAAGGACGAGCGCGCCCTCGACGACCACCTGATCAACACCGGCCTCGAGGGCGCGACCTTCAGGCTCGGCAACGGCAGCGTGGTTGCGAGCGAGGATTTGCGCCGCACGGTCGACATCGCGCGGTCGGTCTCCAACCTCGTGAAGCCGCTGGCGCTGTCGCGGCGCGTCACCAGCCAGGCGGTGATCGAGCAGGCCGCCATCGCGGGCGCGCTGAAGCCCGACGTGCTGGCCGATCCCGCGCTGGCCAAGCAGGCCGCCGACTACATCGCGCGCCGGCTCGACGTCGTCAGCCCGCCGCTCGAGCGCGGCTGGTCCGGCGAGCCGACGGCCGACGGCGGTCTCGCCTTCATCCGCCGCCTGCGCGGCGTGCAGGAACGCCACGTCATCGACGGGCCGCTGATCAAGAGCGCCGAGGCGCGCAAGCTCGACGCGCTGGCCGACGATCTTCAGGCCGTCTACCAGAAGCCCGGCACTTTCGCGGTCAAGGACAAGGAAACCCAGATCGCCTCGCCGACCGAACTTTTTGCCGCCGTCCTCGAAGCCGGCCGCAAAGGCGTCACGATCCAGCGCTACAAGGGACTGGGCGAGATGAACCCGGACCAGCTCTGGGAGACGACCCTCGACCCCGAGGCGCGCACGTTGCTGCAGGTCAAGATCAACCACGCCGACGAGGCCGACGAGATCTTCTCGACGCTCATGGGCGACGTGGTCGAGCCGCGCCGCGAGTTCATCCAGGACAATGCGCTGAAGGTGGCGAACCTCGATGTCTAGGACGGCGGCGATTCTGGCAACGATTCTGGCAACGGTGTTGGCGTTGCTGGCGGGCCCGGCGCTCGCGCAGGGGACGGCGCCGTCGGTCCACCCCGGCACCAAGCTCAATTTCGCCCCGACCCTCGGCACCGCGAAGCTCGAACATTCGACCGCGACGCCGGCCGCCGCGGGCCATGGCGTGGGCTACACCTACACCTATTCCGTCGGCAAGATGCAGATCACCGTCGACGTGTTCGACGGCGGCCGGCGCGTGCCGAGCGGCACGTCCAATCCCACGGTCGCGACCCAGTTCGACAGCGAGGCGACCGCCGCCGAGCAGCAGATCAAGGCGGCGGGCTATACCAGCTTCGAGCGGCCGACCGTGCCCTCGACCTGCACCTACGGCGCCGTGGCGTTCCGTTGCCTGGTCTACAGCGCCTCGACCGGCGGCACGCGGCTCTACAGCAAATTGCTGATGACCGGCTATCACGACAACTTCGTGAAGATCAGCATCATCTGGTCGATCGGTACCGGCCAGACCCTGAACGACGCCGATCAGGCGCTGAACAGCTTCATTCCCGCCTTGATGCACTGACGCCCCGGCGCTCTACCGCGCGGGGGCGAGATCCAGCACCATCTGCGTCTGCGTCACGACGGCCACGAGCTTGCCCTCGGCGGTGGTGATGCGGGTCGTCCAGACCTGGGTGCGCCGGCCGCGATGGACGGGCGTGGTCTCGCCGACGATCGTGGCGCCGACCGGCGCGGGCCCCACGAAGTTGGTCTTGCTCTCGATCGTGGTCGTGCCCTTGCCCTCGGGCAGGTTCAGCACGGTGGCCGCCGCGCCCAAGGTGTCGGCGAAGGCCATGACCGCGCCGCCGTGCAGGATGTCGGGCCGCGTGCAGAGCTCGGGCCGCACCACCATCTCGGCCCTCACCTGCGTGTCGCTGGCGGCGGTGAACTTCAGGCCGAGCAGCCTGGCGAAGGGCAGCGGGCGGTCGTTCAGGAAAGCGAGCTTGTCGGGTGCGCTCATGGGACATCCTCCGGTTCGTCGACGGTTTGGTAGCCCGCCCGGCGCCTGCCCGTCCATTACGCGACAGGTAATCGGCGGACCGGCGGGCGGGTGCTACCGTCGGGACATGAGCACCCCCACCCCCTCGGCTTCCGCCACCCAACCCGACCTGTTCGGCCCCATGCTGCGCGCCTGGCGCCGGCGCCGCGGCGCCAGCCAGCTCGCGCTGGCGCTCCAGTCCGGCGTCTCCCAGCGCCATGTCAGCTTCCTGGAATCCGGCCGCGCCCGCCCCAGCCGCGAGATGGTCGTCCAGCTCTCCTCGGCGCTCGACGTGCCGCTGCGCCAGCGCAACACCATGCTGCTGGCCGCGGGCTTCGCACCGGTCTATCGCGAGAGCGGCCTCGCCGCGCCCGAGCTCGCCCCCGTGCGTCAGGCGATCGATCGCATGCTGAAGCAGCAGGAGCCCTACCCGGCCGTCGTCGTCGATCGGCTCTGGAACCTCCTCCAGGCCAACGAAGCGGCCAACGCCTTCACCGTCTTCCTGTTCGAGGGCCCGCCCCCACCGCCGCCGGCCGGCAAGCCCGCCAACCTGCTGCGCTGGCTGCTCGACCCGCAGGCGCTGCGGCCCAAGCTCGTGAACTGGGAGGAGGTCGCGCGCCATCTCGTGTCGACGACCTATGCCGAGATCCTGGCCGACGGCGGCGAGCCCAAGGCGCTCGCCTTCATCGAGGAGGTGATGGCCTATCCCGACGTGCCGCAATCGTTCCGCAAGCTGCGCTTCGAGGAGCGGCCCTCGCCGGTGCTGACGCTCGACTATCTGGTGGGCGGCAAGTCGCTGTCGGTGTTCACCACCATCGCCACGCTCGGCACGCCGCAGGACGTCACGCTGCAGGAGGTGCGGATCGAGTGCTTCTTCCCGGCCGACGAGCGCAGCGACGCGCTGTTCAAGAGCCTCGCCGCGCGCGGCTAGCCCAGCCGGTCCACGTCGTTGCGCAGCGGCTCGCTCTTGCGATAGCGCGCGAGGTTCTCGAGGAAGATGCCGAAGATCGCCTCGTTCTGACCCAGCGAATGGCTGGCCGTGTGTGGCGAGATCAGCACGTTCGGCAGGTCCCAGAGCGGCGAGGCGGGATCGAGCGGCTCCTTCTCGAACACGTCGAGATAGGCGCCCGCCAGATGGCCCGACTGCAACGCCGCCGCGACGTCGGCCTGCACCGCGATCTCGCCGCGCGAGACGTTGATGAAATGCGAGCCTTTCGGCATCGCGTCGAACACCGCCTTGTTGGCCAGCCCGCGCGTCAGCGGCGAGGCCGGGCAGCACAGGATCAGCCAGTCCGCCCGCGGCAGCATGTCGGACAGGCGCTCGTAAGGTATGACCTGCTCGAACGGCGGCTGCGGCGCCACGGCGCGGCGCACGCCGACCGACACCATGCCCAGCGCCTGCAACAAGGTGGCGATGGTGCAGCCGATCGGTCCCATGCCGACGATCACCGCGCGCTGGCCCGCGAGGTCGCGCGGCGAGCGCTCGCCCAGCCGCGGCTCCCAGGCATGGCGGCGCTGCGCGTCGGCCAGCAACGGGAAGCGGCGGTTGATCGCGATCAACGCGCCCAGCACGCTGTGCGCCACCGTCACCGCCGTGGCGCCCGACGCCGTCGTCACCTTGACGCCGCGCCCGCGTAGCTCGCGATAGATCGGCCGCTCGGCGCCGGCGGGATGGATTTGCAGCCACTTCAGGCCGGGAGACTTGCGCACGACGGCATCGAAGCCTTGTAGCTCCGGCGTCGGATTGTTGCTGCTCGACTTGCCGGTGACCTCGCGCGTCATGAAGGCGATCTCGGCGTCGCACGGCCCGTCGGCCGCCAGCGCGTCCTCGGCCGTGACGAAGGACAGCGCTCCCGCCGGCACGGAAGCCGCGATGCGCGCCCCCCAGGTCTTGAGCGCGTGCGCCGACAGCAGCAGCTTCATGGCAGCGTCTTGACGCGATCGGCGGCGGCGGCGAAGTCGGGCGCGGCGTTGGTGCGGCAGGGCGGCACCGCGCGCGGATCGGGGTTGTCGATGAACTCGTCGCGCAGGCGGGCCGCGCAGGCATCCTGGCTCGACACGCCGTGGCCCTGCGCACGGAACACGACGTGGCGCGACACCGACAGCGTGCGCGCGGCTTCCTTGCCCCAGGCCGGCGGCGTCAGCCAATCGAAGGCACCGCTCAGCAACAATGTCGGCACGTTGGACGAGACCGGCTGGCGCTCGCCCGGCGGCGCGGGCGGCACGTTCCACGCCGGGCACACGGTCGGCAGCTTGCTGGCCTTGGCGTCGAGCCCGTAGATGCCGCCGATCGCGATCGCACGGTCGCGCGCCGCGAGGTCGATGGCGGCCCAGGTCTCACGGCATTCGATGGTGTTGAACAGGCCGCCGAACTGCTGCGCGTTGGGCTCGAGCAGGCCGCCTTCGTCGTCCTCGAAATCCTCGGCGAACTGCTGGAAGACCCGCAGGTCCTTGCGCTCGATGCCCGAGATCGCCTCGGGGATCATGCCGGCCTCGCCGATCCGCATCATGTGCATCAGCACCATCATGATGCGCGTGCCGTCGAGCCGCGCATTCTGCGGCCCGTCGTCGAGCTGGAGCGTGATCTGCAACGGAATCTTCTCGGCCGCCTCGACCACGGCGCGCATGGCATTGCTGAAGCCGGGATTGCGCTGCTTGCAGACGGCGTCGGTCGCGCAGTCGGCGGCGAGCTGCTCGAAGGCGGCGCGCACGACCTCCGGCTCGTTCTGGTCGCCGTTGATCTGCGGCGGGTAGACGCCGTCCAGCACCGCCGAGCGCACCAGATCGGGATGGCGGCGCATCACCTCGAGGCCCCAGCGCGTGCCGTAGGAGATGCCGTAGAGATTGACCTTGGGCTGCTTCAGAAGGCGCGCGAGATCGGCCACGTCGTCGGCCAGGGTCGGCGTCGAATACATCGACACGTCGATCTTCTTGCGGTCGAACTCGGCGCGGCAGCGCAGCAGGATGTCGCGCTCCTGGCCCTCGGTGACGGCGCGGCGGCGAGCGCGGGCGAGTTCCGAGGCGCGCGATTCGAAGCAGTCGAGGCTGGGCGTCGAGCCGGGGGCGCCGCGCTGGCTCAGGATCACGACGTCGCGTTTCTTGCGGATCGAGGCCGTGTCGTTCCACCAGTCGCCTTCGGACAGGGGGTCGGCGCCGGCCGAGGAGGCCACAAGGGGTGAATCGCCGGGACCGCCGGCGAGGTAGATCACGGGGTCGGGCGCCACCACCCGCCGGGCCTTCAGGACGGCGACCTTGAGGCGGACCTCGCTGCCCTGCGGCTTCTCCCGGTTCTCGGGCACCACCATCGTGTAGCATTCGAGCCGTTCGCCGCGCGGCGCCCGGAAGACGCAGCGGTCCCGCTCCAGCCGCGGCGGACCGGCCTCAGCCGTTCCCGCCAGCGCCAGCACGACCAGGGCCAAACCGCCGCCAAGCCACTTCCGGATCATCGGGACCGTTTGTGCCACATTGCAGCTTGTGACGGCATGAAGTTTTTGTATGCGGTCCGCCGAGGGCAAGCCCTTATGGTGCGCCCCATGACCTCAGCTCCGACCTCCGCCTCTCCCGCCCGCTCCTATTGGGTCGCCGTCCTGTGCGGCTTCCTGGTCCTGACCATCGGCCTCGGCGTCCGCCAGAGCTTCGGCATCTTCCTGAAGCCGGTCTCCGCCGAACTCCATGTCGGCCGCGAGCTGTTCTCGTTCGGCACCGCCGTGTCGATGCTGCTGATGGGCTTCTTCGCCCCCTTCGTCGGCCGCCTCGCCGACCGCTTCGGCTCGGCCCCGACCATCGCCGGCGGCGGCGCGGTCTACGTGCTGGGCATGATCGTGACGACCACCATGCACAACGGCACGATGCTGATCCTGGGCAACATCCTGGTCGGCATCGGCCTGTCGGCGGCCTCCTTCGGCCCGGTGCTGGGCGTGATCCTGCGCGTGGCGCCGCCCGAGAAGCAGGCGCTGGCGGTCGGCATCTGCTCGGCCGGCGGCTCGTTCGGCCAGTTCTTCATCGTGCCGCTGGCGTCGGTGCTGCAAGGCCACTTCGGCGACTGGCGCCTCACCATGTGGGCGCTGACCGGCCTTGCCGTGCTGGTGATGCTGCTGCCGATCGGACTCAACGACAGCAAGCAGATCGCCGCCGCCAAGCAGGCGGCCGGCGGCGCGCAGACCTCGCGCGAGGCGCTCGCCGAGGCGTTCCGCAGCCGCAGCTACATCCTGCTCACTGTCGGCTACTTCGTCTGCGGCTTCCATGTCGCCTTCGTCGGCGGCCATCTACCGGCGTACATCTCCGACAAGGGCATCGGTCTGTCGCTGTTCGGCGTGACGCTCTCGCCGGCCGAGCTCGGCGGCTGGAGCATCGGCATGGTCGGGCTGTTCAACATCGTGGGCTCGATCCTGTGGAGCTCGCTCGGCGCCAAGTACCAGCGCAAGAACCTGCTCTCGCTGCTCTACCTGCTGCGCTCGCTGGTCTTCCTGGCGTTCGTGCTGGCGCCGCTGTCGGCGGCCTCGGTGCTGGCCTTCGCCGGCGCGCTGGGCTTCCTGTGGCTGGGCACCGTGCCGCTCACCACGTCGCTGGTCGGCTTCATGTTCGGCCGCGTGCACGTCACGATGCTGAACGGCATCGTCTTCCTCGGCCACCAGGTCGGCTCGTTCTTCGGCGGCTGGGGCGGCGGCAAGCTGTTCGACATCACCGGCAACTACGACGCCATGTGGTGGATCGCCATCGTGCTCGGCCTCGTCTCGGCGGCGCTGCACTTCCCGATCGTCGAGAAGCCGATCGAGCGGCCGGCGCTGGCGCCGCAGCCGGCATGACCGCGGGCTGGCGCTCCCTGCTGCTGTGGAGCGCCGTCGCCACGATCGTCGCGCTGATCGGCGTGTCGTTCGTGCTGTGGGGCCTGAACGGCCCGGCCTACCTGATCGACCTGTTCGAGGCCTACTGCACCTGAGCTAGAGCACGAATTTCGACAGGTCGGTGTTCTTGGCCAGCGAGCTCACGCGTTCGCGCACGTAGGCCGCGTCGATGTCGATCTTCAGGCCGGGCTTGTCCGAGGCGGTGAAGCTGATCTCCTCGAGCAGCTTCTCCATCACC
>JAFEFH010000140.1 GCA_018240695.1 Pseudomonadota bacterium
AGGCCGGGTCGTCATAGTCCTTTTCGCCGGGATTGCCCGGCATCATCACGCCCTTGAAGCCCATCGCCTTGATCGCCTGGAGATCGGCGATGCCTTCCGCGACGGTGCGGATCGCCGTCTGGCCGAGCCCGATCAGGCGCTTCGGATCGTGGCTGCAATATTCCTGGAGCCAGCGGTTGTAGGCGTCGAAGCAGGCCTTCTTGTAGTCGAAGTCGGGATGATTGCAGATCAGCATGCCGACCGTCGGATAGATCAGCTCGGCGCCGACGCCGTCCCGGTCTTGGTCCGCCAACCGCATCTTCGGATCCCAGCCGCCTTTGTGCAGGTCGTCGAAGCGGGCGCCGCCGATCCTGATGTCCTTGGGCGCGATGCCCGCCGCGGCAATCAGCCCGAGCGGCACCGGCGTCTTCATGCCGTCGACCACGAAGGTGTCGCCCATCTTGTCCATGGCGACCACCTTGGGCGCCCGCTCGCGGTAGGCCGGGTCGATATGGTCGCGATAGCAGTTCGGCGGCTCGGTGATGTGCGAATCGGCGGAAATCGGGCGCCAGTCCATGCCTTTCCTCCTCCTTTTGGCCAAATGGTAGGCTTGAGGCGCGCAGAGCGGCAACAGGCACCACGCAGAAAAAGGACCAATGGTTGAACCGCCCGTCCCCCTATGGCATATCCGCGCCCTTCGCTGCCGTAGCTCAGTGGTAGAGCACTCCCTTGGTAAGGGAGAGGTCGACAGTTCAATCCTGTCCGGCAGCACCATCCGCCATTGACGGCGGGCGGTCCGTCGCCGGGCTTGTCGTACCGCAAGGCGGTCCTGCATAGTCGCGCCCGGAAAGGGCGGCGCAGGCGAATGGCGGTCACGTGGCAGATTTCCCATGCAGAGCGGCTGGTGACGGCGCGCTGCACCGGATCGATCGTCCTGTCGGACGTCGAGCGCTACCTCGACGATGTCATCGTCTCGGACGCCCTGCCCTACGCCAAGATCTTCGACACCGGCGAGGCCAACTGGGCCCTCACCGACGCCGACATGCTGGCGCTGGGTGCCCGCATCCGGGCCTATCCGGCGCTGTCGCCGATCTTCGGACCGATCGCCATCATCGCCGCCTCCGACAAGCTCTACGAGCACGCCCAGACGTTCGCGGCGCTGGCCGAGGTCAATCGTCCCCTGAAGATCTTCCGGGCAGCCGACGCCGCCCGGAAGTGGCTGGCGACCTTCCCGACTTGACCGCTAGTTGCGCATGAAGCCTTCGAGTTCGCTGGCCGCCCAGGCGAGCGTCTTCTCCATCGCCTCGCCCCGGAAGTAGCGCACCGCCATCTGCGTCTGCGTCGCCTGCGTGTAGATACGCTCGGCGATCGCGTGCGGCGCCGGCGCACCGGCCACCGACAGCGTCTGGTGGTTGAACGGGTTGGCATAGTGATAGAGCGTGCCCTTCGGCGGCCCCGCCTCGGCCCATATCTTGAACGTGGTGAGATTGGCGAACGACGGCAGGTCGTAACCGCCGCTCGCTTCCACCATCTTCTCCGCGGATGACGGCTGCGACAGGTGCATCAGCAGGCTCTTGGCCGCCGCCTGGTTCTTGCTGAAGTTCCAGATGCCCCAGAAATACGGCGTGAAGGGCGCGTAGCGTCCCTTCGGCCCGGCGGCGAAGCCGTGGGTCCAGAGTTGCTCGGCGACCTGCGGCGCGTCGCGCTTGGCCACCGCCCAGGCGCTGGGCGGGTTCATGATCAGCGCCCCCTGGCCCGACACCAGGAACTTGTTGTTGGAGGCGTCGTCCCATGCCGGCACGTCGGCCAGCAGGAAGCTCATCAGCTTCTTGTAGAACTCGAGCGCCTGGCGCACGGCGTCCGACTTCACCGCGATCTCGCCCTTGGCATCGACCAGCATGGCGCCGAAGCCGTGGAAAATCGCGCCCGCCGTGTCGACATTGTCGGCCGTCGAGCCGAGCCCGATGCCGAACGGATGACCGCCCTTGTGACAGGCCTCCGCCGCCTTGAGGAACGTGTCGAACGTCCAGTTGTCCGCCTTGGGCGCGGAGCCCGCGGGATACATCGCCCGCATGTCGAGACCGGCCAGGTTCTTCATGTAGTCGAGGCGCGAGCATGGCCCCTTGATCTGGCTGCCCACGGTGGCCGGCACGGCGATCCACTTGCCTTTGAGATGGCCGAGATATTCGACGGTCGCGTTCACCGCGCCGTTCTGTTTGATGAGTTGGGTCATCAGGTCATCGACGGGCACCAGTTGCTCGGCGTAGCGCGACGGCAGCCAGGTCGACAGCGCGATGATGTCGTGGCCCGACTTGGCCTGCGATTCGGCAGCGCCCGTCAGCAACAACTTGTTGCCTTGGGACGTGATGAAGTCGACCTGGACCTCGACCTTCTCCTTGTCGGCCCACTCCTTGATGAGCGCCGAGGTGGCGTTGTTGGCGTTGGGCACCCAATGGTCCCACATCGCGAGCGAGAGCTTTCCGGCAGCATGGGCGCCGCGCACGAACGGCGCGGCGACGAACGCAGCCGAAGCTGCGGCAGTGGTGGTGACGAAGCGACGACGGGCAATCTTTGCTGAAGCCATTTTCAACCTCCCTGAATGGCCCTCATTGGGGCCTTGCCTGGACGCTAGGCCCCGATGCCTTTCAGCGACAATGAAATTCCGCTGATCGGTACACAAATGTTTACCAATTTATGGGGTTATATTGCCGCACAGTGGGTGCGCCTGTCGGGCTTGCTGGGGGGCGCCACGGACACCAATCCGTTCGCGGCCTCGCGGCGACATCACCGTGTTCGATCCCGGCCATTTCATCACTCTCGACGACAACGGCCTCGGGGCCGGCGTGCTGCGGACCGAGGGCTTCACCCAATCGAAGAAGTTCCGCGTCGACTACCGGAGCACCTTCGTGCGCGCCCGCATCGACCGTGAAGCGGCAAAGCGCGCAATCCCGCCCTATCGGGCCTGCGCATGCAGTGTATGGGACCGCGCCCGGACGCTGATCCTGGAGACCCACAATGGAAGCAGGATGCCCTGACCGGCGCGGCATCGCGTTCACGCCGGCCTTTTTGGCGGCCGGCGTTTTCATCTCCGCTTTCAGAACTGGCGGCAGAAAGTCAGTCTGCTGTAATGTCCCTCGTCTAGACCGATGGGGCGTCGCCGCTCTCTTGCGCGTCGACGACGTGGCTTATGGGTATAGTGCGCACGCCCCGATGACCTTCACCTTCAACCTGGCCGCCCTGCTGAACGTGCTCTTCGCCGTTGCGGGGCTGCGCGCGACGTTGCCCGAAACGCGCGGCAAGCCGGTGAAGCTGTGGCGGCTCGGCCTGCCGCCGATCTTCTGTACCGTTACCTCGATCGTGATGCTCGCGAATACCCCGACGCCGCACCTGCTCGAGTTCATGTGGATCGGCGCGGCGTCGGCCGGCGCCGTGGCGGGCATCGTCGCCGGCAGCCGCGTGCACCTCGAGGTCGATCAGATGTGGGGCGCGATCCGCCTCAAGCCGTCCTATGCCGGCCTTGTCGCGGCCCTTGGCGTGTTGCTGACGGTGTTCGCCGACTCGATCGCCCTCTGGATGGGCATCGGCCTGTGGCCGCCCGGCCACGATCCGGCGCTCGGCGCCGCCTTGCTTTCCGGCTTCCTCGACGGCCGCGCCTGGCGCATCGCCGCGCGCGCGGTGCGCTCACCGCACGCCGAACTCCACGTCGACTGAACCGCCGCTCGGGCGGCGCCGTTCACACTCAGTGCTTGTGGTCGCTCGGGACCGGTGCCCCCAGCGCCTCGACGGCGAATTCGACCTCGACCTTGCCGGCCTTCTCGAACACCAGCGTCGCGGGCACCTTCTGATCCTTCACGAACGGCGCCTTGAGGCCGATGAACATCACATGATAGCCGCCGGGCTTGAGCTCGACGGTCTGGCCGGGCGCCAGGGTCACGCCATTCTCCAGCTCGCGCATCCGCATGACGTTGCCGTCCATCTTCATCTCGTGCAGTTCGACCTGCTTGGCGGCGGGGCTCTCGATGGCGACCAGCCGGTCGGCCGTTGCGCCCTTGTTGGCGAGCGTCAGGAAGCCGCCGGCCGATGGCGCGGTCGGCGGAGTCGCGCGCGACCAGGGATGACCGACCTCGATCGAACCGACCTTGTAGTCGTGGGCAAAAGCGGCAGGCGCGGCGAGCGCGGCCGCAAGGACGATGGCGGGCAGGAGCTTGTTCATGACGGGAGTTTATTGCGTTCCGGCCGCCGGTGCACGACGTGACAGTCGGCCGCGCAAGTGCTCCCGGCCGGTGCCTGCCCACCCTCGCGGTTTGGCTTTTGGCGCCCACTGTCGCCTATAGTGGCGTCATGACTCTGCAACGTGCCGCCTTGTGGGCCATCGTCATTGCGGCGGCTGTCTACCTGCTGGTGGCCGGCCGCAGCCTGCTGCTGCCCTTGGTCCTCGGACTGGTGCTCTGGTACATGGTCGACGCGCTGGCCGACGTACTCGAGCAGCCGCGCGTCCGGGGCCTGAAGCTGCCGCGTCCGATCGCGCTGTTCGCCGCGTTCTGCGCCATGGCCGGCTTGTTCTACCTGATCGGCCGTACGATCGGCCGCAACATCAGCGCCGTGGCGGCCGCCGCTCCCAGCTACGAGGTCCGCTTGCAGCGCCTGATCGACCAGGGCGCGCAGATGGTCGGCGTCGAGCATGCGCCGACCCTCAACCAGCTGTTCGACCGCATCAGCCTCGCCGACACGCTGGGCAACCTCGCCTCGGCGCTGGCCTCGCTGGTCAGCGTGACCGGCATCGTGCTGATCTACGCGGCGTTCCTGTTCGTCGAGCAGGTCCACTTCCGGCGCAAGCTCGCGGTCATGTTCGGCAGCGGCCCCCAGGAAGCCCGCGTACATGCCGTGCTGGGCCAGATCGACCGCGACATCCGCACCTACATCCGCATCAAGACCGCGCTCGCCGCCGTCACCGCGGCGCTCGCCTACACGGTCATGGCCTGGGTCGGCGTCGACTTCGCAGGCTTCTGGGCGGTGATGGTGTTCTTCTTCTACTACGTGCCCACGGTCGGCTCGATCCTGGCAATCCTCGCGCCGGCAGTGCTGACCCTGGTGCAATTCGACCACCTGACGCCCTTCCTGATCGTGCTGTTGGTGATCGGCACCATCCAGATCGTCATGGCCAACGTCATCGAGCCCGCGATCATGGGCCGCTCCCTGAACCTCTCACCGCTGGTCGTGATCGTCTCCTTGATGGTGTGGGGCACGATCTGGGGCGTCGTCGGGATGTTCCTGTGCGTGCCGATCATGGTCATGCTTCTGATCGTACTGGCGCACTTCAAGACCACGCATCCGGTGGCGGTCCTGTTGTCGGCCGACGGCAACGTGCCCGAACCGACAGCCTGAAGACCCTCAGGGGTCGGCCGAAGGATCGGCCCGCAGCACCAGTCCGCCGTCGGGCTCGCGCGTGATGCGCAGGAACGGCGTGTCGGCGGCGAGCTTGCCGTCATATTCGCGATCGATTTCGTCGAACAGGCGCACGTAGAGCTTCCACGCCACGCCCGCGGGATCGAGCGGCACACGGGCCGCCTCGTTCCAGTCCAGCGCGCGCACGCCGCTGCGCTCGGTGCGGTCCTCGGGACGATCCCGCAGCAACGTCGCCTCGAAGCGTCCGATCGTGGCGACTTTCGCGGTCTTGGTCGCGGGCTTGGCGCTGACGACGACGCAGACCTGCCCCGGCTTGCCGTCCGAGGCGAATTCGACCGTACCGGCATTGAGAGTGGCATCGGGGATGTCGTCCTGCGAGCCGAGCTTCTCGACCACGATCACGCTGCGCCTGGCCGGATCGAAGCGCCATTCCGCAGGCGGATCGAAGCAGCGGTGCACGGTGCGCGCCTCGCCCGGTCCGCCCCGCGCCAGGATCTCCGGCGACACCAGCGTGCGCGACTCCGGCACTGTCGTGCGAATCTTCTGGTCGAGCGCGAAGGAGCCCGGCCGGTCCGGCAGCACGGTGAAGACGAGATCGAAGGTCGCGGTGCGTCCGTCGCGGCGCAGCGCGAGAGTAGCGGTGACGAAGGTCGTGCGCGCCGCTTCGGTCGCGAACGCCGCGCGCGGCACGGCAAAGCGCAGCCGCTCGGGCGTCACCGTCGCCTCGCCGCGCCACGCGCCGACGGTCAGCGTCGGCGGCGCGCTGCCATCCTGGCCAAGTCGCAGTCCGACGATCTCGATCGGCACCGCGGGATCGTCCTCGTTGGTCGCCGCGAAGGCCGGTGCATAGCGCGGCACGGTCGGCACGACGGCGGTCCCCGCCGCGGCCCCTCCCGTGCCCAGCGGAACGTCGCTGCCGGATGGCGGTGCGGCCGGCGCCCCGGGCGCGAGGGTGAGCTCGCCGGTGGCACGCCGGGGCGGCACGAAGCGCGGGGTGAATTGCAGGACCAGCGGGAAGTCGCCGGCGTTCGCCAGTCGCTCCAGCGCCTCGCGGGCGGGGCCGGCGGCGGCGATCGCGAGCTGGCGGGTGCCGGCGCCGGGCCGTCCCAGCGCGTCCTTCAGCGCGGCGTTGAGCGCGTCGGCCGCGGCGAAGGCCTGGCGGCGGTCCGACGGCAGCCGGTCGAAGACGCGTTCGCGCTCGGCTTCACCGCGCGCCGCCAAAGCGTCGGCGAGCAGGCTGGCGACCCGGAACGGCCTCAGCAGGCCGATCCGCGCCTCGCCGTCGGCGCGGGCCTGCAAGGCGGCGCGCTCGGCACGCAGCGCACTCAACCTCTCGCCCACGGTAGGGCCGCCTCCGGGCCCGTCACCCCGAAGGAACGGAAAGCCGATCGCCGCCCCCGCAACCAGCGCGCCAACCACCAACGCGGCGCCAACGATCCAGCGCAGGGGTTTCACATCAGTACGAGAACAGCACCGGCAGCGGTGAGTTGAGGATGAGGTGACGCGTCATGCCACCGAAGATCATCTGGCGAAGGCGGCTCTGCGTGTAGGCGCCCTTGACGATCAGGTCGGCGCCGACGGCGATCGCGGTATCGACGATCGTCTGGCCCGCCGAGCGGGTGCCCGGCTTGGCGTGCTGGCTCGCGACCTTGAGCCCGTGCGCCGAGAGCGACTCGGCGATCTCCGCCGAACTCGGACCCGGCACCATCGCGCCCTCGACACTCAACACCTCGATCGCCTCGGCGCCGCTCAGGACCGGCATGGCGAGCGAGATCGCGCGCGCGCTTTCGGTCGAGCCGTTCCAGGCGAAGAGGATGCGCTTGCCGACCATGCCGGTGTAACCCGGCGGCACCACGAGCACAGGACGGCCCGAATCGAACAGCGCGGTTTCGAACACGCTCTCCGGCATCTTGGGCAACGCGCCCGGCTGCGGCATCACGATCAGGTCGTAGGAACGGCCGAGAATGCCGATCGCCGTCGGCCCGCTGTCGTCGGCCGAACGCCATTCGGCCCTGAGGCCGGCGGCGCGCTGGTCGAACGCCTGCTTCACCGCGGCCACGCGCTGACGCTCTTCCGCGTCCTCCGCGAGTCCGCCGCCGATCGGCGCGCCCATGCCGGCATCCGCCCACGCCATGCTCATCACGCCGTAAGACGGCGGCTCCAGCCCTATCAACTTCGCATCGAAGTTCCGTGCGATCTTCGACGCCAGCTCGAACGCGGACGGATCTTCCGCCGTCCAGGCCATTGTCAGAATTGACTTCATGACACGCCTCCCTGTTGTCCCGACGATACCATGCAAACCCGTCCCGTCGGGGGATGATGCAGATGATACAATAGCGTCATTGAAGTCGTTTGTCGGTCCAATATCTTAGCATCCATATCTCAACCGTTTCTTGAGATTAGGGGTGCATTTGAAAGCCCAGCGTTTGTACCGGCCCTCCTCCCGAACCCCAGAACGGCGGGAAGGTCAGTAGAAGCGTTTTTAAAGAACAACGACTTTCATTTGGAGATACACATGCTGTCCATTTTCCGTAACCTGATGAAGAACGACCGTGGCGCCACCGCCATCGAGTACACGCTGATCGCCTCGCTGATCGCCGTCGCCGCGATCACCGCCATGGGCTCGGTCGGCACCAAAGTCAGCACCGTGCTGAGCACCGTCGCCGGCCAGATCTGATCTCGCTTTCCTAGTACGCGATACGATGGGCGGTCCGCAAACGGGCCGCCCATTTTCTTTGGCGCCCTTCGCCTCGCCGCCGGAACGACAAACAATACGAATGTTACGTTGCGATGGCGCCGCCCCCGGCTACGCTGGAAGCACGTTGCCCCGGAGTGCCGTCATGCCGCCGATCATCCGCCAACTCCTCGAGAACCAGCAGGCCGCGACGCTGATCGAGTATTCGCTGATCGTCGCCCTGATCGCGACCGCGGCGGTGAGCGGCATGAGCACCGTCGGCGCCAGCATCCGCAACCTGATGACCACCGTCACCGGGGCAATGAACTGATGACCACTCTTGCCGCGCTGCTCGACGACGATCGCGGAACGGTGTTCGTGAAATACAGCTCGCTCGCGCTGCTCGTCGCGATCGCGGCGATCGCCCTCCTCGGCGAGACCGGCGGCCGCTTCCTGAACTGACGCTTGGTGTGCTAGCCGACCTGCGCGGCCTTTGGCACGACCCAGGCGAACCGGTCGGACAGCGCCGCCAGCGTGATGCGGTTGATCGCGTCCGCCGTCACCGTCGCACCCCCCGTGGCATCCGGCAGGTCGCGCGTGGCCACCGTATCGGCGGCGATCGTGCTCATGTAGCCATGGTCGGTCGCCGACCGCACCGTGGCCGAGATGCACATGTGGGTCATGAAGCCGCCGACGATCAGGTTCTTGCGGCCGGCCGCCTGGAGGTGCTTGGCGAGGTCGGTGCCGGTGAAGGCATTGGGCAGGCCCTTGTCGATCACCGTCTCGCCGTCGCGCGGCGTGAGCTGCTTCACGATCTCGAAACCGCTCGAGGACGGATTGAAGGCCTTGCCCGGCCCCTTGTGGCGGACATGCACGATCGGCGCCTTGGCCTTGCGCGCCTTGTCGAGCAGGACGGCCAGCGCATCCACCGCGGCGTCGACGCCGGTCAGCGGCAGCAGGCCGTCAGTGTATTCGCGTTGCGCATCGATGATGAGCAGAACCCCATCGGCCATCGTCGCCGGCGTCGGCGCCGCTCCGGCCATCTGCAGCATGGTCATTGCCATGTTCGATCCTCGACTACTGAACGTTGAAAAAAGCTCAAATGTATCAACGCCCAACATGATGCAATTTGCAAGAGCCTGCATATGCCGAAAAATGCAACTCATCTCCGACCGGGATTGAGTTTACGTTCGCGTCAACGTTAGGAAGAAGCGCATGAAAGCGATTGTCGTCGGCGCCGGCATCATGGGCCTCAGCACCGCCTGGGCGCTGGCCCGCAGCGGTCATGACGTGGAAGTGTTCGAGCAGGGCCCGCTGCCCAACCCGCTCGCCTCCTCGATGGACGACCATCGTCTGATCCGCCATCCCTATGGCGATCACACAGGCTATGCACGATTGATCGACGATGCCTTCGCGGCGTGGGATGAGATGTGGCGCGACCTCGGCCAGCGCCTCTACGCCGCCACTGGTACGCTCGCGCTCACCGGCAACGGCGCGGACTGGGCGCAACGTTCGGCCGCCAGCCTCCAGGCCATCGGACGGCCCATGACCGCGCTGGCGCTCGACGAACTGCCCCGCCGCTTTCCGATGATCGATTCGCGCGGCGTCGAGCATGCCTACTGGATCGAGACCGGCGGCGAGCTGTTCGCCCAGGACATCGTCGTCGCCCTGGCCCGCCACCTCGGCACGCGATCCAATGTGCGGCTTCATGCCGGCACGCCGGTCAGCGCCGTCGACCTCGAGCACGGCCGCGTCACGACGGCGAGCGGAACCGAGCACGCCGCCGACGTCGTGGTGGTCGCCGCCGGCGCCTGGGTCGGCCGGCTGCTGCCATCGCTGGCTCGCCGGCTGGTGCCCTCGCGCCAGGTCGTCGTCTATTTCCAGCTCCCCGACGAGGCACGGCAGGCCTGGTCGAAGGGCCCCATGATCATCGACAAGACGGGCGACGTCGGCCTCTACCTGGTGCCGCCGCACGACGGCCGCGGCATGAAGGTCGGCGACCACGAGTTCAGCCGCCGCGGCGATCCCGACGGCAGCCGCGACGACGCCACCGAGGCAGAGATGAAGCCCCTGCTCGACCGCTGCGCCAGCCTGCTGCACGGTTTCGATCGATGGCGCGTCGACCGGCTGAAGGTCTGCTTCTACACCGTGACCGACGACGAGCGCTTCGTGGTCGAAAAGACCGGCGCCAGGGGCTGGGTGATGTCGCCCTGCTCGGGCCACGGCTTCAAGTTCGGCGCGCTGATGGGACGGGAACTGGCCCGCACCATCGTCTCGGAGCGCGAACCGGCGGCACATGCACGCTGGGCGGCCGGACTGGAAGGCGATACAAAATGACCTCCAGTCCAGGAGAGGGAACGACATGGCTTCCGGCAAGCGAGGCGCGGCGAAAACAGGCAAGAACGGGGCGCCCAGGAAGGCCACCGGCATGCGCCAGGGGCTGGCGACCTATGGCGACGCGGGCTTCTCGCTGTTCCTGCGCAAGGCGTTCCTGAAGGCGGGCGGCTACACCGACGACGCGCTCGACCGCCCGATCGTGGGCATCACCAACACGCACAGCGACTACAACCCCTGCCATGGCAACGTGCCCGACCTGATCGAGGCGGTGAAGCGCGGCGTGATGATGGCCGGCGCCATGCCGATGGTGTTCCCGACGATCTCGATCCACGAGAGCTTCTCCCATCCGACGAGCATGTTCCTGCGCAACCTCATGTCGATGGACACCGAGGAGATGATCCGAGCCCAGCCGATGGACTCGGTCGTGCTGATCGGCGGCTGCGACAAGACACTGCCGGCCCAGCTGATGGCCGCGGCCTCGGTCGACAAGCCGGCGGTCGTGCTGCCGGTCGGCCCGATGCTGGTCGGTCACTTCAAGGGCGAGGTGCTGGGCGCCTGCACCGACTGCCGCCGCCTGTGGGGCCAGTTCCGCGCCGGCACCTTCAGCCAGGAAGACATCGACAAGGTGAGCGAGCGGCTCGCGCCGACCAAGGGCACCTGCATGGTGATGGGCACCGCCAGCACCATGGGCTGCATCGTCGAGACGCTCGGCATGGGCCTGCCCAACTCCGGCTCGATCCCCGCCACCCACTCGGACCGCCTGAGGGTCGCCGAAGCCAGCGGCAAGCTCGCCGCCGAGATGGCCGTCAAGCAGGGCCCGAAGCCCAGCGAGATCATGACCAAGGCCGCCTTCCGCAACGCGCTGACGGTATTGCAGGCGATCGGCGGATCGACCAACGCGCTGGTCCATCTCACCGCCGTGGCGCGACGCCTCGGCATCGACATCGAGCTCGAGGAGTTCGACGAGATCGGCCGCAACGTGCAGGTACTGGTCGACCTGAAGCCCTCGGGCGACCATTACATGGAGCACTTCCATTGGGCCGGCGGCAACTCGCGCCTGATGAAGGAGATCCGCAGGAACCTCGACGAGAAGTGCAAGACCGTCGCGGGCAAGACGATCAAGCAGGTGATCGACGCGGCCGAGATGGTGCCGGGCCAGACGGTCATCCGCACGGCGAAGAACCCGATCAAGGAGACCGGCGGCATGGCCGTGCTGCGCGGCAACCTCGCGCCGCGCGGCGCCGTCATCAAGCATGCCGCCGCGACGCCGGCGCTGCTGACGCATACCGGCCGCGCCGTGGTGTTCGATTCGCTGGAGGACCTCGCGGCGCGCGGCGACGATCCCGCCCTCGACGTGAAGGCCGACGATATCCTGGTGCTGCGAAACGCCGGCCCCAAGGGCGCGCCCGGCATGCCGGAGGCCGGCTCCTTCCCGATCCCCATGAAGCTCGCGCGTGCGGGCGTTAAGGACATGATCCGCATCTCCGACGCGCGCATGAGCGGCACGGCCTTCGGCACCATCGTGCTGCACATCGCGCCCGAGTCCGCCGTCGGCGGGCCGCTGGCGCTGGTCAGGACCGGCGACCGCATCACTCTCGACGTGCCCAAGCGCTCCATCGAGCTGCTCGTCTCCGCCGACGAACTCGCCAAGCGCAAGAAGGCGTGGAAGGCCCCGCCGCCGCATCCCGGCAGCGACCGCGGCTATACCGGGCTGTTCCACAAGACCGTGCTGCAAGCCGACGAGGGCGTCGACTTCGACTTCCTGGGGCCGGCCAAGAAGTGACCGGAGTCGCGCTCCCGAAGATCTCGGTCGTCGTCACCTGCTACAACACGCGCGACTACATCGCCGCGGCGATCCGCTCGGTCGCGCGGCAGACGTTTGGCGACTTCGACTGCGTGATCGTCGACGATGCGTCGAAGGACGACTCGGTCGCGGTCATTCGCCAGACGCTGTCGGAGCTGAACGACCCGCGTTTCAGGCTCGAGTGCCTGGCGACCAATGTCGGCCAGACCGGCGCCACCCGCGCCGGGCTCGCGAAGACGCGCGCGCCTTTCGTCTGCTTCCTCGACTCCGACGATCTCTGGCACGAGACGTTCCTGGAGCGGCACCTCGCGGCGCACCTGAACGAGACCTATGCGGTCGGCTTCACGGCCTGCAACGCGCGCCTGATCGATGGCCAGGACCGGTTGATCGCGGGCACCGTGTACTGGTTCGGCCGCGACCGCGCCGTGGCCG
>JAFEFH010000141.1 GCA_018240695.1 Pseudomonadota bacterium
GGATCGCTCGGACCGGCTGGCGACGTTCGGCATGATCATGACCACCGGTACCCTGATGGGATTGGTGGCGCTGCCGTTCCTGCCGATGCCGGCGCAGGGCGCGTGGAAATTCCTCGTCACCTCCGTGGTGGTTCACGTCGCGTATTACACCTTCCTCCTGAAGGCCTACTCGTATGGCGACCTCAGCCATACCTATCCGATCGCGCGCGGGCTGGGGCCGCTGCTGGTGGCGCTGGTGTCGGGGCAACTGATCGGCGAGCATCTGCGCGCGCAGGACATGCTGGGCGTATTGCTGTTGAGCGGCAGTCTGGTGGCGCTGGCTCTGCCGCTGAAGTCGGTGGTGCCGAAGGTCGGCGGGCGGCACGGTCTGGCGACGTTGTTCGCGGTGCTGACCGGCCTGACCATTGCCTCCTACATCATCGCCGACGGCTTCGGCGTGCGTGCCGCGGGACCGGGACTCGAGCACCGGCTCGCGTACATCGCCTGGCTGTGCGTGCTCGAAGGGCCATGGCTGCTGGTGCTCGCCATCATGCTGCGGCCGCAGACCGTGTGGACGCATCTGCGGCGCACCTGGTGGCGGGGCGTGCTCGGCGGCGTGATCGCCAACACCGGCTACGGCATCGCCATCTACGCGCTGGCGCTGGGGCCGATGGCGCACATCGCCGCGTTGCGCGAGGCCTCGGTGCTGTTCGGCGCGTTGATGGGTACGTTGCTGCTGGGTGAGCCGTTCGGACGCCGCCGTGTGATAGCGGCGCTGGTCATCGTCGCGGGTCTCGGGCTGATGAACGGTCCCCGCATCCTCTAGCCGTCACGGGAGGCGTCGCGATGTCCATACGCAATCTCGACAGGCTGGTCGCGCCGCGCTCGGTCGTCGTGGTCGGCGCCAGCGCGCGCAAGGGTTCGGTGGGCGACGCGGTGACGCGCAACCTGCTGGCGGGCGGCTTCAAGGGCGGCATCCATCTGGTCAACGTCAAGGGCGGCGAGATCGCGGGTCGCCCGGTGTCGAAGAGCCTCGCCGGGCTGCCGGCGCCGGCCGATCTCGCGGTCATCATGACGCCGCCCGACACCGTGCCGGGCCTGATCGACGAGCTGGGCCGCGCCGGCACTAGGGCTGCCGTCGTGATCACGGCGGGACCGGGCAGCGGCGCCTTCGGCCGCGTGGCCAACGCGCAGTGGCGCGACAAGCTCCTGAAAGCGGCGCAGCCGCACCTGCTGCGCATCGTCGGACCGAACTGCATCGGCATTGCAGCACCACGCATCGGCCTGAACGCGAGCTTCGGGCCCGCGACGCTCAAGGCCGGCCAGATCGCGGCGATCACCCAGTCCGGCGCGGTGCTGGCGGCGTTGGCCGACTGGGGCTCGGCGCAGGGCATCGGCTTCTCGCATCTGTTGTCGATGGGCGACATGGCCGACGTCGACTTCGGCGACATGCTCGACGTGCTGGCGCGGGACTACGAGACGCGCGCGGTGCTGATGTATGTCGAAGGCATCACCCAGGGCCGCAAGTTCATGTCGGCGGCGCGCGGCATCGCCCGCGTGAAGCCGGTGATCGTGCTCAAGGCCGGCCGGCATGCGGCGGCGGCCGAGGCGGCGGCGTCGCACACCGGATCGATGGCGGGTTCGGCCGCGGTCTACGACGCGGCCTTCGCGCGCGCGGGCCTCGTGCAGGTGCGGGGCCTCGGCGAGCTGTTCGATGCGGCCGAAACGCTCGGCCACAACGCGATCGTGCCGCGCAACGAGCGGTTGGCGATCCTGAGCAATGGCGGCGGCGTCGGAATCGCCGCCACCGATCTGCTGCTCGACAATGGCGGCGAGCTGGCGGAGCTGTCGCAGGCGACGCTCCTGGGGCTCGACAAGGCGATGCCGCGCATCTGGTCGCGCGGCAATCCGGTCGATATCGGCGGCGATGCCGACGGCCCTCGCTATGCCGCGGCCCTCGACGTGCTGGCGGCGGACAGGAGTGTCGGCACGGTGCTGGTTGTGAACGTGCCGACGGCCCTCACCTCGGCGGAAGAGGCGGCGCGCGATATCGCCGCGGCGCCGGGCGCGCGCAACGTGCCGGTGATCGGCTGCTGGATCGGCGGGCCGGAGGCCGACGCCGGCCGGCGCGTGCTGCACGACAAGGGCATCCCGGCCTACGACACGCCCCTGCGCGCGGTGCGCGGCTTCATGCACATCGTGCAATACCGGCGCGGCCGGCGCGCCCTGCAACGCACACCGCCGTCGATCCCGGAGACGCCGGTCGACACGGCGCTGGTGCGCCGCATCGTGGCCGCCGCGCTCGCCGAGGGGCGCGAGCTGCTGACCGAGCCCGAGGCGCAGCAGGTGCTGGCCGCCTACGGCATTCCGACGATGCTGGCGGGAACCGATGCGACCGGGCTTCCGGAGGTGGTCGAGCTGATCCTCGGGGCCACGGAGGATCCGGTGTTCGGGCCGATCGTCATGGTGGGCCATGGCGGCGTCGCCGCCGAGGTGATCGACGACAAGGCGCTGGCGCTGCCGCCGCTCGATGCGGTGCTGGCCGAGGATGCGCTCAGCCGCACGCGCATCGACCGCCTGCTGCGCGGCTATGGCGACCGGCCGCCGATGGCGCGCGCGGCGGTGGGCGAGGCGATGATCCGGCTGTCGCAGCTCGTGGCCGACGTCGACCAGATCGCCGAGCTCGACATCAACCCGCTGCTGGTCGACGGGCAGGGCGTCCTCGCGCGCCGCAGCCGCATCGTCGTGCGGGCGCCGCTCAAGACCGGGCGCGCCGCGCGCTTCGCCATCCGGCCCTATCCGGTCGAGCTCGAGACCTCGGTCGAATGGCGCGGAGAAACACTGCGGCTGCGCCCGATCCGCCCGCAGGACGAGGACATGATCAACCGCTTCGCCGAGCATTTGTCGCCGGAGGACATCCGCCTGCGCTTCTTCGGGCCGATCAAGCAGCTCACGCATGAGATGGCCGCCCGGCTCACGCAGATCGACTACGACCGCGAGATGGCGTTCCTTCTGCTCGATGGCGAAGAACTGTTGGGCGTGGGCCGCCTTGCCGCCGAGCCGAACTTCGAGTCGGCGGAGTTCGCGCTGGTCGTGGCGTCCGGCCGCCAGCGGCGCGGCTACGGCGAACTGCTGCTGCGGCACGTGCTCGACTATGCCCGCACGCGCGGCGTCAAGCGGGTGGTCGGGCTGGTGCTGCGGGAGAACCGCAAGATGCTGGCGCTGGCCGAGCGGCTGGGCTTCGAAAGACAACCGGGGACGGGTGGCAGCTACGACTTGAGCGTCCTGAAGTTGCTTTAGCCGTTTGTAACCAATGTTTTGTCCGCGGCCCTGAACTAAGGCAAAATAGTGGCGTCAGATCATAGGGTTGGAATCATTATCTGAGATGGCGTCGAAGAAGAACAGAAGCGGGAAGGCGAACAGAAAGAGTCCGAAAACGCGCGCCTCGGTACGCGAGCGGCTCGAAGCTCGATTTTTGGCCCTGCGCGCGTGGGTCCGGGCGCGCCATTGGCCGACGGTCGCGGCGGTCGCCGCGGTGCTGTTCCTGATGAGTCTTGTCGGTGGCTACTGGCTGGCGCAACGCATCGACAGGGGCGACCGCGACCGGCTGGTGCACGACACGCTCCAGGACATGAAGCGCGGCGGCGCCCAACAGACGCCGGCGGCGCCGCCGAAATACGCCAGCATCGACCAGATCCCGGGCTTCCCGAAATACAAGGAAGCCGATCATCCGCTGGCGACCATCGAGGAGAAGCCGCGGCCGCGCAGCCAGCCGCCGCAGCTTGCCGCCGCGAGCGCCACCTCGGCCATGTGGCGGCGCAACGCGGTGCCGTTCGCCGACCTGCACACTAGGCCGCTGATCGCCATCGTGATCGACGACGTGGGCCTCGACCGGCCGCATTCCAAACGCGCGTGGGAACTGCCGGGGCCGATCACTCTGTCGTTCCTGCCCTACGCGAAGGACCTGCGCGAGCAGGCGCGGGCGGCGCATGCGCGCGGCCAGGAGCTGATGCTGCATCTGCCGATGGAGCCGATGGGCCGCGCCGATCCGGGGCCGGGCGCGCTGCTGGTGTCGTTGGGCGAGAGCGAGCTGCGCCAGCGCGTGACGACGGCGCTCGACAGCTTCGACGGCTATGTCGGCGTGAACAACCACATGGGCAGCCGCTTCACCGCCAACAAGCCCGGCATGGAGACGGCGATGCGCCTGTTCAAGGCGCGCGGCCTGATGTTCCTCGATTCGCGCACGACGGCGCAGACCGTGGCCGAGCAGACCGCGCAGGAGCTGGGCGTGCCGACCATGCAGCGCAACGTCTTCCTCGACGACGACGAGGCGATCGACCAGGTGCGCCGCCGGCTCGCCGAGACCGAGGCGGTGGCGCGCCGCCAGGGCTTCGTGGTGGCGATCGGCCATCCGCACGAGGCGACCCTTCAGGCGCTGGCCGAATGGTTGCCCGGCTTGCAGGCCAAGGGCTTCGCGCTGGCGCCCGCGACGGCCGTGTTGCGCAAGCGCAACGGTTGGGATTGAGTGGACGCATGAGATATCCGAACGAGGCGATGATCGTGGCTCCGCAGCCGGAGCCGACCGAGGCGGGCGCCGACGTGCTGCGCGAGGGCGGCAACGCCGTCGATGCCGGCATCGCCTGCGCGCTGGTGCAGGGCGTGGTCGATCCGCAGATGTGCGGCATCGCGGGCTTCGGCTCCTGCGGCATCTACATCCCGGGCAAGAAGTTCCACGGCTATATCGACGCTCATGCGCCGGCGCCGCTCGCCGCGCGACCCGACATGTGGGCCGACCTGATCGAGAGCGAGGCGCGCGACGGCTATGGCTTCATCCTGAAGGGCCGCGTGAACGACATCGGCTACAAGTCGATCTGCGCGCCGGCCAATCTCAAGATGTACTACGAGGCGCACAAGGAGCACGGCAGCCTGCCGTGGTCGCGCATCGTCGAGCCCGCGATCCACTGGGCCGAGAGCGGCTGGACCGTGCGGCCGCACGTGCATTTCTGGTGGGCCGACGACGGCGCCTTCGGCCGCGCCCCCAACTTCGAGCGCACCGGCTTCACGCCGGCGGCGCGCGCCCTCTACTGCCGGCCCGACGGCGTGCCGAAGAAAGTGGGCGACCGCGTCGTCAACCGCGACTACGGCCAGACCTTGCGCGCCATCGCCAGGGGCGGTGCCGACGTCTTCTACTCGGGCGAGATCGCGCGCGCGATCGATGAGGACATGAGGAAGAACGACGCGCTCCTGTCGATCGAGGACCTGAAGGCCTGGAAGACCGCGCGCAATGCGCCGCTGTGGGGCAAGTATCGCGGCTACGACGTCTCGACCAACCAGCCGCCGGGCGGCGGCGTGATGCTGCTCGAGATGCTGAACATCCTCGAGAACTTCGACCTGCGCGGCATGGTGCACAATTCGACCGAGTATGTGCGCGTGGTCAGCGAGGCGATGAAGCGCGCCACCATCGACAAGGACCTCAAGGTCGGCGACCCGAAGTTCGTGACCGTGCCGGTCGAGGAGCTGACCTCCAAGGCCTATGCCCGGCCGATGGCCGACGCCATCAGGCGCGGCGAGAAGGCGTCGGTCACGCGCTTCAACTCGGGCGCGGTGTCGAAGGACACCACGCACATCTCGGTGCTGGACAAGGACGGCAACTGCTTCTCGATGACCCATTCGCTGGGCATGCCGTCGGGCGTGATCTCGCCGGGCCTCGGCTTCATGTACAACGGCTGCATGGGCGTGTTCGATCCGCGTCCGGGCCGCGCCGGATCGATCGCGCCGGGCAAGGCGCGCTTCAGCTCGGTCGTGCCGTCGATCGTCTTCAAGGACGGCAAGCCGCACCTGATCATCGGCGCGCCGGGCGCGACGCAGATCGCCATGGGCGTGCTGCACGTCATCCTGAACGCGCTCGACTTCGACATGACCATGGTCGAGGCGGTGAGTGCGCCGCGCTTCTCGGCGACCTCCGACGCGATCGACATCTCCAACCGCATCCAGGGCCGGGTGGAGCGCGAGCTCGCCGGCATGGGCTATCCGGTGGTGCGCAGCCCGTACAATTTCGGTTTCGCCGCCGTGCATGCGATCCGCATCCACGAGGACGGGCTCGACGGCGGCGCCGATCCCGGCCACGACGGCGTCGTCATCGCGGTCTGATGATCGAGCTTCTGCGCGAGGCCCATGTCGGCGGGGGCCTGCGCTTCGCGGACGATCCGGAATGCGGCCGTCGCGGCGATGCCTGGACGTTCTATCGCCTCGACCGGCCGGGCGCCGGCGGACGCCGCGCTTTCGTCGCCTGCTCGTAGGCGTAGGCCAGCCGCAGCAGCTTGTGCTCGCTCCAGGCGCGGCCGGTGAAGGTGAGGCCGATCGGATAGGCGGGCGATTCGTGCGTGCCCACGCCCGAGGTGAAGCCGGCCGGAACCTGCACGCTAGGATAGCCCGCCTTGGCCGCGATCGCCGCGCCGGTCGCGCCGGGGAACACCACGGCGTCGAGCTTGTGCCGCGCCATGTAGGCATCCAGCCCGCGCACCTTGGCGGCCTCGAGGTCCATCGCGCGCGCCGAACGGTAGGCCAATGCCGACAGATCGCCGCCGGTCGCCTCGGCGGCGAGGAACAGGTCCTGGCCGTAGCGCAGCGCCTTGGCGGCGTGAGCGCGGTTGAAGGCGATGACATCGGTCATCGATTTGATCCTGGTGCCGGTCGCCCACGTGCGCAGATAGAGATCGAGCCCGTACTTCAGCTCGTGCAGGAACACGACCGACGCGCTGCCCGCGGTGCCCTTGGCCGGCGAGTGCGGATTGCGGTTGAGCACGGCCATCGTCGTGCCCGGCCCACCGATCCAGCCGATCGGCGGGATGGCGGCGCGCACGATGACGGCGCCGAGGTCCTGGAGCGCCTCGATGGCGCGCGCCATCACCTTCTTCGACGGGCGAGACAGCGGTCCGTAGTAGGGATCGTTCAGCGGATCGCGCGGATCGCTCGGCACGCCGATGCGCGCGCCCTTGAGCGCATCCTTGTCGAGGCCGGCGGTGTAGTCGCGCGGCCGCTTCAGGGCGCGCGTCGCCGGATCCTTCGGATCGCGGGCGGCCAGCACGTTCAGCAGGATCGCCGAGTCACGCACGGTGCGCGTGAGCGGTCCCGCCGTGTCCTGGCTGTGCGAGATCGGGATGATGCCGCCGCGGCTGATCAGGCCGACCGTGGGCTTCACGGTCACGAGTCCGTTCTGGGTCGCGGGATTGAGCAGCGAGCCCGAGGTTTCGGTGCCGATGGAGGCGGCGCAGAGGCCCGCCGCGACGGCGACGGCGGAGCCGGCGCTCGACCCGCCGGGCGGCACCAGCGGCGCCATGCCGTCGTCGCCGACCGGAGCGGGCGCGTAGGGATTGCGGACGTAGCCGCCGAGCGAGCTGTAGCCCGACGGCATGCCCATGGTCATGACGTTCGCGAACTCGGTCAGGTTGGCCTTGCCCAGGATCACGGCACCCGCCGCGCGCAGCCGCTTCACGACCGGCGCGTCGTCCTTGGCGAAGGCGCCCTTGAACGCCAGCGAGCCCGCCGTGGTGGGCTGCCGGTCGCCGGTGGCGATGTTGTCCTTGATCAGGATCGGCAGGCCGGCGAGCGGCCGGGCGGACGAAGGCTTCTCCCCGTCGAGGCTCCTGGCGATCGATCTCGCCTCGGGATTGACCATGCGCACGGAGTTGAGGGCCGGGCCGCCGCGGTCGTAGGCCGCAATCCGCTCGATATAGGCCTTGGTGAGGGCGCTCGCAGTGGTGCGGCCCTTTGCTAGCGCCTTCTGCAAATCGGAGAGCGAGGTGTTGTCGACGGCGATACTCGGCTTCTTCACGGCAAGATCTCCTAGACCGGCATGGTGCGCTTCTGGTGGGCACGCCCGCGACGCGCGACCTCCTGATTGTGGCCGCTGATCACGCGGACCCCTTCGTCGAGGCGCTGGGCGATGGTTTCCGCCGTGGCGTTCTCGAGGAAGGCGATCCTGTGCTTGCGGCAGGCGCCGAAGACCTTGGCGCGGGCCGCCTCCATCACGGGCGGATAAGGGCGGCGTTGAATGGTCGTGTAGCCCAGCGACAGGCCCAGATCGCCGGGTCCCAGCTCCGCAAAACCCAATCCTGGCACTGCCAAGATTTCCTCGGCATTTGCGACGCCGCGCGGGCTTTCAATCTTTACACCGAGCAAAAGCTCGCCATGGGCGCTCAAAGGCCATGGTTCGGCGCGCTCGAAGTAGTCCATCTGGTCGATACCCCAAACGGGGGCCGCCGACGGCTCCGATCCGCGCCCGCGCGAGCCGGTGCCGAGTTGTTCGGTCCCTTCCTTGTGGTGTGGGAAGCGGCAGGCACGCACGAACTCCCGGACAGCATCCGCCGTCTCGGCCTGGCAGAGGAGAATACCGTGGACGCCGCGTGCCAGGAGCTGACGGAATTGCCAGGCGTTGAAAGCGACGTTCTGGTCGTCGGTCCCGTTGACCGGCGGCTCGACGACGATCGGCGGCGTGCGATGGCCCGAGGCGGTCGGCCCGCCATCGACCAGCCCGCGCATGTACTCGGCGAGGCCGGTCATGTCGAAGGCGCCATGCTCCATGCCGACATTGATGTAGTCGGCCCACGTCTTGGCGTCCTTCAGCCCCTGCTCGTAGGTCAGCACGTGCCCGGTATGGCCGCCGTCGTAGTAGAGCGCCTGGTCGGCTTCGAGCAGTTCGATCGCCCGGTTGATGCGCTTGGCCATGTTGCTCCTCGAACCGCGGCTGTTCCGTGCCGCTGCCATCGTCCCTAGACTAGCGAAAAAGGGGAGGAAACGAATGACCAACCACGTGAGCCGCCGCGCGATATTGGCCGGGATCGGCGCCGCCGGCGTGGCAGGTGTGTCGCCGACATACGCGCAAGCAGGCTACCCGGACCGGTCGATCCGCATGGTCGTGCCCGCCGCCGCAGGCGGCCCGACGGACGTCGTGGCACGCATCCTCCAGCCGCACCTCCAAGCCGTGCTGAGCCAGACGGTCGTCGTCGACAACAAGACCGGTGCCTCCGGCGCGATCGGCACGGCGCAGGTCGCCGAAGCCAAAGCCGACGGCTACACCATCCTGATGGCACCCTCGACCAACGCCGTGTTCCCGGCGATCTACGGCAAGACGCTGAGCTACGACCCGGAGAAGGCGTTCACCGGCATTTCCTACGTGGCGAGCGTGCCGCTGATCATCGTGGCGCCGACGACGGGCGCGAAGGATCTGAAGGCGCTGATCGCCTTGCTGCGCGAGGCGCCGGAGAAGTATTCCTACGCTTCGTCGGGCAACGGCGGCATCATCCACATGGCGGGCTTCCTGTTCGCCGAGAAGGCTGGCGCCAAGGCGCTGCACGTGCCCTATCGCGGCTCGGCACCAGGGCTGATCGATACGATCGCCGGCCGGCACGCCTATCAGATCGACACCTTGGGCTCGAGCAAGGGCTTCATCGACAGCGGCAAGCTGCGCGTGCTGGCGGTGGCGGCCGACAAGCGGCTGAAGCAACTGCCCGACGTGCCGACGGTGGAAGAGGTCGCAGGCTTCAAGTTCTCGATCGACACCTGGTACGTGGCCCAGGCCCCGGCCGCGACGCCGCGTCCGATCGTCGAGAAGCTGAACGCGGCCTTCAACAAGGCGCTGGCGCTACCGGAGGTCACCAAGCGGATGGCCGAGCTGGCGATCGAGCCGATCCAGTCGACCCCCGCGCAAGCGACCAAGTATTTCAACGACCAGATCGCGTTCTGGGATCCGATCGTGAAGGCGTCCGGCGCCAAGCCGGAATAGCGCGCTACATCATTCCCGGCGCGCCGAGGTCGGTACCGTCGATCATGCGGCTGTAGCGATACGGATGCGGGTCGACGATCGGCGGGTCGCCGGCCACGATGTCGGCAGCGAGCCGCCCGGCGCCGGGACCGATACCGAAGCCGTGGCCGGTGTAGCCGGTCGAGAGGAAGAGGCCGGGCAGGGGATCGACGGCGGAGATCACCGGAATGCCGTCAGGCGTGGAGTCGATCATGCCGCCCCACGCCTGTTCGACCTCGAGGCCCTTCAGCACCGGATAGTGCTCGGCGAGCTTCGTCAGACCTTGGTCGACCAGCTTGGGATCGGCGGCCGGATCGAGTGTGCGATGACGCTCGAACGGCGAGGTCCCGTCGAACGACCAGTTGGCGAAAGATTCCGGCCCGTCGAAGAAAGAGCGCCCGATGCCGAGCGTCACGCCACCCCAGCGCTTCTTCAAGGTCGGCCAGAAGGGCAGCGCGTAAAGAAGAGCCTGCGGCGTGAGTTCGACCAGGCCACGGCCGCCCAGTCCCGCCGTGTAGCCGCCGTCGAGGCGGCGGCGGATCGTGACGTCGGGCATCGACAGGCCGCCGTCGGTGACCTGCGGCGCCGCCTTGGTCCGGAACGACGTCGAGCGCACGCCGGCCTGCGGCAGGCGCAGCCCATGGCGGCGCACGAACATCGAACTCCAGGTACCGCCGGCGCACAGCACTGCGGACGCGCGGATGCGGCCTTTCTCGGTAATCACCCCCACGGCCTTGCCGCCTTCGATGTCGATACCGCGCACAGCGCAGTTCTGGTGGATCGTGGCGCCGTGCTTGCGCGCGGCTTCGGCGATCGCGGGACCGGCGAGCGACGGCTCGGCCCGGCCGTCGGTCGGCGAATGGACGCCGCCGATCCAATCGCCGGTGCTGCCGGGCGTCATCGCCTTGGCTTCCTGCGGCGTGAGGATGCGGCTGTGCATCTGGTGCTCGCGCGCCTTCAGCGTCCATTCCTCCCACTGCGCGAAGTCGGCGGGCCGCGTCGTGACGTAGAGCAGGCCGGTGCGGCGGAAGCCGGTCTCCGCGTCGATCTCGCGGTTGAGGTCGCCCCAGATCTCCAGGCTCTTCATCGCCAGCGGCAGTTCGCGCAGGTCGCGATGCTGCTGGCGGCACCAGCCCCAGTTCCGGCTGGTCTGCTCGCCGCCCACCACACCCTTGTCGAGCAGCGCCACGCGGTGGCCCTTCTTCGACAGGAAGTAGGTGGCCGTGCAGCCCGCGATTCCGGCGCCGATCACCGCGACGTCGACGGACGTCGGTAGTGCGGGATCGCTTGTGACGGGCTGAACGGTGACGTGCATTGACGGCGGCTCCGACGGATTATCCGCACAACTACCACGCTTTACGGCCCGGAACCCGGCGCGGTACCTTGCCGTCCCCAAAGGAGTCCCCATGGACCTGACATTCGGCAAGGAAGAACTGGCCTTTCAGCAGGAAGTGCGCGGCTGGCTGAAAGAGAACCTGACGCCCGAGATCATGGGCGAGATCAAGGTCGGCCGGAACGCCTACATGCCCAAGGAGCGGCTGATCGACTGGCAGAAGCGGCTGGCGAAGAAGGGCTGGCTCTGCACCGGCTGGCCCAAGGAATTCGGTGGCCCGGGCTTCACCACGACGCAGAAGTACATCTTCGAGATGGAGATGGCGAAAGCGGGCGCGCCCGGCACCTCGCCGTTCGGCCCCAAGATGTGTGCGCCGGTGATCATGAAGTACGGCTCGGACGAGCAGAAGAAGCGGCACCTGCCGCCGATGCTGAACTCCGACCTGATCTGGTGCCAGGGCTACTCGGAGCCGGGTTCGGGTTCCGACCTCGCGTCGCTCCGCACCAAGGCCGAGCGGCAGGGCGACTTCTACATCGTGAACGGCCAGAAGACCTGGACCACGCTGGCGCAGACCGCCGACTGGATCTTCTGCCTGGTGCGCACGTCGAACGAGGGCAAGCGTCAGGAAGGCATCTCGTTCCTGCTAATCGACATGAAGACACCCGGCATCTCGGTCGAGCCGATCATCACCGCCGACGGCAATCGCGCCGGCACGCAGGAAGTGAACTCGGTATTCTTCACCGACGTGAAGGTGCCGGTCGAGAACCGGGTCGGCGAAGAGAACATGGGCTGGACCTACGCCAAGTACCTGCTCGAATTCGAGCGTGGCGGCAATCCGTACAGCCCGCGCCTGAGGTCGGGCTTCGAGCGGCTGAAGCGGCTCGCCCAGTCGATGCCGGAGGGCGAGGACTCGATCCTGGCCGACGCGGCGTGGCGCGAGAAGCTCGCGCGCATGGACATCGAGATTTCCGGTCTCGAGATGTTCGAGCAGGAGTTCTATTCCAAGCTCGCCTCGGGCCAGAATCCGGGCCCGCTGTCGTCGATGATCAAGCTGCGCGGCACCGAAGTCATGCAGCAGGTCCAGGAATTCGCGGTCGAGGCCGCGGGCTGGTACTCGATGCCGTTCCCCGAGCAGCGCGCGTGGAACGCCAATGTCGAACCCATCGGTCCCGAGGGCGTCGACGTGCTGGCGCCGCGCTACTTCAACGGCCGCAAGATGACGATCTACGGCGGCTCGTCGGAAGTGCAGCGCGGGATCATGTCGAAGGTCATGCTGGGGCTCTGACCCCTCCGTCGGCGTAGGACGCCGACACCTCCCCATCTGAATGGGGAGGAGGGTAGAAATCATGTGCCTCCCCATTCAGATGGGGAGGTGGCCGAAGGCCGGAGGGGTCA
>JAFEFH010000142.1 GCA_018240695.1 Pseudomonadota bacterium
CAGCCGCTTGCGCGCGTCGACGGCGATCGGATCGGTGAAGCCCAGCGCCTCGAAGAACTTCAGCAGCTGCTGGCGCGCGGCGGCCTCGTTCCAGTTGCGGTCGGCCTTGATCATGGCGAGCAGCTCGTCGACCGCTTCCTGCTTCCTGTCGCCGGCCCAATAGGCCATCGCGAGATCGAGGCGGGTCTGGAAATCCTTGGGATCGGCGGCGGCCTTGGCCTTCAGGTCGTCGATCGGGCCGGCTTCCTTCGCCTTCTCGGCGAGGTCGATCGCGGCCTGCGCGGCCACGGCGTCGGCGTGGTTCTTTTCCTTGGGCGGAATCTGCGCGAGCAGTTCCTTCGCCTGTTCCATGTCGCCGATCGACACCTGATAGCGCGCGAGGCCGGCCAGCGCGGTGACGTTGGTCGGCTCGGTGCCCAGGATCTCGCTGTACAGCGCGGCGGCGGTGTCGAGGTCGTTCTGCGCCACGGCGGCCTTGGCCTGCTCGAGCAGCTCGGCGACCTGCGCCACGGCCGGATCGCCCACGCCGCCGCTCGCCTGCACCAGGCGATCGACGAAGCCCTTCACTTCGCTCTCGGGCACGGCGCCCATGAAGCCGTCGACCGGGCGGCCGCCGAAGAAAGCGTAGACCGCCGGGATCGACTGGATGCGCAGCTGCTGGGCCAGCATCTGGTTCTTGTCGATGTCGATCTTGACCAGCTTGACCGCGCCCTTGGCCTCCTTGACGACCTTCTCGATCATCGGCTGGAGCGTCTTGCACGGGCCGCACCACGGCGCCCAGAAGTCGACGATCACCGGCACGGTGCGCGAGGCTTCGAGCACGTCCTTGGCGAACTTGGTCTGGTCGCTGTCCTTGATGAGATCGGCGGGCACAGCCTGTTGCGCGGCGCCTTGCAGCATCGTTTCCATAGGTCCTCGGGAGCGGAAGATGTGTTCCCGCCCAATGTGGCCTCCGCCCCCTGTGGGCGCAAGAGGCGGGTCGGACGTGGGCGCTGTGCGGGTTCCATCCTTCGAGACGCGCCCAAGAGGGCGCTCCTCAGGATGAGGTTATTTCAGGTTCAACCTCATCCTGAGGAGCCGCGCAAAGCGCGGCGTCTCGAAGGATGGGCGCACACGCGGTGCCCGCGCTAGCGGTTGTCGACCTTTGTGACGATGCGGTGCACTTCCGCGGCCGTGAAGACGGGCAGCGAGCAGGTGCCGTTGGCGCAGGCGAAGGCGGCGGCCTGCGGCATCTCGGGATAGTCGACATCGGCCTGCGGCAGTGGGCCCTCGCGCCGGTCGAGCCATTCGATGCGCAGGTAGCGCGCCGGATAGGTGCGGGCGGCGGCGTAGAGCGCCTGCGCCTCGGGATCGTCCTTGCCGCCCACGATGGTGACGTGCGCGGGCTCGCGGCCCAGTTCGCGGTCGGCGAGCAGCGCGCCCGGCACCACCAGCCCGTCGTCGGCCAGCGAAATCAGGTAGCGCATGCCGTGCTCGGCATCGGCGCGGAACGCGCCCTTGCCGGTGGCGCGCGCCAGCAGGTTGAACAGGCGCACAGTCGCGACGTTCTCGTCGATCTGGCGCACCGGCTTGGCCAGCACGCCCTTCGCACCCGGCTCGGGGGCGCGCACCATGAAGCCGTTGCCCTGCGCCTTGTGGTCGCGCGCGATCACGGTGGCGAAGGCCTCGGCATCGGCGAGATAGCGGCGCTGGGCGGTGCTGCGATAGAGGGCGAGCGCCGCCTCCGCCATCGCCAGCGTATCGCCGAGATGCGTGTCGTCGTCGGCCGCGCGGCTGTGGCCGAAGCCGCCGTTGGGTGCGTGGCGATTGGCCAGCACCCAGTCATAGGCACGCTGCGCGGCGGCCAGTTGCGCGGTGTCGCCGGTGATGTCGTGTAGCGTCGCCAGGCTCGCGATGGCCCAGCCGTTCTCGCGCGCATAGGAATGGCGATCGATCGGCGGCTGCGGCCCGGCACGGCGGGCCGCGTCGGTCTTGGCGTAGAACACGTCGCCATGCTCGGCCGCGCTCACGTCGGCGTCCTGGCTGGTGAAGAAGGCGCCGCTGTCGGCGCGCATGAAATCCATCAGCCAGCGCGCGATGTCTTTCGCGGCGGCGAGGTCGGCGGGATCGCGGCCGATCTCGTAGGCCAGCACGTAGCTGCGCAGCGCGTCGCGCTGGATGTTCAGCAGCTTCTCGAAATGCGGCCCCGACCAGTCGAGCTTGTCGGAATACTGGTACATGCCGCCCCACACCGGATCGATGATCTTCCGTGCGCCGGCGAGGGTGCGCGTCGAGACGTCTTTCCAGGTCGCGGTGTCGGTGTTGCGCTTGAGATCGCGGCCGCGCTCCAGCGCCCACTCCATCGTGTCGGCCTGGATGAAGCGCTGGCCGTCGCCGAAGCCGCCATGCGCGCGGTCGTAGCCTTTCAGCAACAGCGCCTCGAGTTCGTCGCGCCGCGCCGGCGCCAGCGCCACCGCGTTGGGATCGACGTCGGCGCCGCGCGTCAGCGCGGGCAATGCCGACGGGTCGTCGATCACCGCGGCCAGCAACTTCGAGAACAGCTCGGGCGGCAGGTAGCCACGGCGCTTGAAGATCTCGTTGCCGTCCTTGTCGAGCATGATGGTCGCGGGCCAGCCCCAGTCCTCGTAGCGGTAGCTCAGTTCGGGATCGGCATCCTGGTCGACGCGCACGGGAATGAACTTGTCGAGGATGGTCTTCTGGATGGCGGGGTCGCGATAGGTCGTGCCTTCCATCACGTGGCACCAGTGGCACCACACCGCCGCCATGTGCAGCAGGATGTACTTGTGCTCCCTGGCGGCGCGGTCGAACAGCGCCGGGTCCCACTTCTGCCACGGCAGCGACGGCGTCTCGGCGTGGGCCGCGCCGGCGAACAAAAGAAGGCAGAGAAGAAACAGACGCCGCATGAGATATCTACGGCTGGCCCTCAGGGCCGGATTTGATGCCTCATCAATTCGTGACCGATGCGGCCGGTCAGGAAGAGCCCGCACATGCGGAAGTCGCTGATCAGCGACCAGAACGGCGCCTCGAAGGTCGCGGGCCGGTTCTTCTCCAGGAAGAAGTGGCCGAACCACGCCGGTCCGTAGCCGAAGAACGGCACCGCCAGCAGCAGCCACCAGTGGCGCGTGGCGATGGCGACCGCCAGCGCCAGCACCGCGCCGATCGTGCCGACATAATGCACCGCCCGCGTCGAGCGCTTGGCGTGCTCGCCGAGATAGAACGGCCAGAACTCGGCATAGGTCTGGAAGCGTTGGGGCATGGCGAAAGGATTCCTCGCTGCGCTCGGAATGACAAGGACGGCCTCAACCGTTCGCTTGACTTTCATTGCGATATACGCAACACTAGTCGATGCGCTCGATACCGTTACGAAAAGTGACCGATTTATTTTTCTGTTTAAAAAACGGAGAAAACCTAGCCGAGGGC
This sequence comes from Pseudomonadota bacterium, assembly GCA_018240695.1. Taxonomy (GTDB): domain Bacteria; phylum Pseudomonadota; class Alphaproteobacteria; order Reyranellales; family Reyranellaceae; genus Reyranella. The sequence continues at coordinate 3,421 of JAFEFH010000142.1, forward strand.
TCCGGCCTGTTTCAGCGCTGCAATTTCCGCATCACTGTGGCCGAGCTCGCGCAGGATCTCCTCACTGTGCTGGCCGACGGCCGCCGGTGGGCCGGAGACGCGCGGCTTGGCGAAGCCCAAACGGATCGGGTTGTTGAGTGTGCGCGGCACCTCGGGATTGGTCGTGTCGGCGAAGATGCCGGCATGCGCGGCCTGCTCGTCGTCGACGATGTCGGCGACGCGGCCGATCACGCCGAACGGCACGCCGGTGGGCGACAGCGCCGCCACCCACTCCGCGTAGGTCTTGCCCGCGAAGGTGGGCGCCAGCACGTCGTGCAGCTCCTGCGCGCGCGCCTTGCGCTCCTCGCGGTCGGTAAAGCGTGGATCGGTGGCGAGGTCGGGCTTGCCGAGGGCGGCGCAGAATTTCTCCCAGAGCCGGTCGTCGCGCACCATCAGGAGCTGGAGCCAGCGATCGTCCCTGGTGCGGTAGAGGTTGGTCAGCGCGTTGCGCGGCTTGTCGGGCGGCATGCGCGGCGGCAGCTTGGCGCCGATCGCGGCGCCCGCGACCGTCGTGCCGTTGGCCCACGCGCCGTTGGCGTAGAGCGAGCTGCCGACCCAGCCACCCTTGCCGGTGCGGTCGCGCCGCCGCAGGCCGATCAGGATCGCGGCGACCAGGGTCATCGCCGTCGCGCGGTCGCCCTGGCCCGGCAGCGAGATCGCCGGTGGCGCGCCCTCGTAGCGCGCGGCGTCGAGCATGCCGGCGCGGCCGAAATAGGCGGTGATGTCGAAGCCCGGCCGGTCGCGATCCGGGCCGCTCTCGCCGTAGCCGGTCAGCGAGCAGTAGATCAGGCGCGGGTTCAGCGGCTCGATGTCCTCCCAGCGCAGCCTGAGCCGCTCGCGCGTCGGCGGCGGGAAGTTGGCGATCAGCACGTCGGCCGACTTGATGAGCTTCTCCAGCACCGGCCGCGCCGCGGGACTCTTGAGGTCGAGCGCGATCGAGCGCTTGAGGCGGCCGTCGAGCTGCACGGGGAAGTTCACGTTGGCGCGCGGATAACCGACATTCTTCCAGTTCTGGCGGTGCGGGTCGCCGTCGGGCGGCTCGATCTTGATGACGTCGGCGCCGTAGTCGGCCAGCACGACGGCGGCGACGGGGGCTGCGATGAAGGAACTGATGTCGAGGACCTTCAGCCCCTCGAGAGGCAGCGGTTCGGCGGCGTCGGTCATGTCATGGCTCCGCTGGCCCTGAGGGCGGCGATCTCGGCGGCCGAGAGGCCGACCTCGCGCAGGATCTCGTCATTGTGCTGACCGAGCGCCGGCGCGGGCGTCGCCGTGCGCGGCTCGGCGAAGCCCAGCCGCATCGGATTGGCGAGCGTGCGCGGCAGATCGGGGATCGCCGTCTCGACGACGGCGCCGCATTCGACGGCCTGCGCGTCGTGCGGCACGTCCTGCGGCCGACTGATCACGCCGAAGGTGATGTCGTGCGACGCGAGCGCCGCCTGCCAATGCGCGTAGTCCTTCTTCTCGAAGGCCTCGCGCAGCACGGTCGCCAGTTCGCCCGAGCGCGTGCGGCGGTCGGCCTGCGTGGCGAAGCGCGGATCGTCGATCAGCTCCGGATGGCCGATCACCTTGGCGAGCGGCGCCCAGAGCTTGTCCTCGCGCACGATGGTGAGCTGGATCCAGCGGTCGTCGCTGGTGCGGTAGATGTTGCCCAGCGCCGAGCGCGGCCGGTCGATCGGCGGCCGCGGCGGGAGATAGGCGTCGGCCAGCGCCGCCTGTGCAATCACGCCGCACGACCACAGGCCGTTGCCCAGCAGCGACGTGCCGACCCAGTTGCCTTCGCCGGTCTTCTGCCGCTGCATCAGCGCCATCAGGATCGCCGAGACCAAAGTCATCGCCGTGGCGCGGTCGCCCTGCGCGGGCACCGGCACGCCGGGCGGGCCGCCGTCGTAGCGCTGCGAGTCGAGCAGGCCCGAGCGCGCGAAGTAGGCGGTGACGTCGAAGCCCGGCCGGTCGCGGTCGGGGCCCTGCTCGCCGTAGCCGGTGAGCGAGGCGTAGATCAGCCGCTTGTTGAGCGGCTTCACGTCGTCATAGGTAAGCTTCAGCTTCTCGCGTACCAGCGGCGGGAAGTTGCAGATCAGCACGTCGGCCGTCTCGATCAGGCGATAGAGCGCGGCGCGCGCCTCGGGCTTCTTGAGATCGAGCGAGAGCGAGCGCTTGTTGCGCGAGTCCATCTCCCACGGATAGTTCACGCCGGCCTTCGGATAGTTGGCCGAGTCGTGCATGATCCGGCGGTTGGGATCGCCTTCGGGCCCCTCGACCTTGATCACGTCGGCGCCCCAGTCGCCCAGCACCACGGCGGCTGCCGGGGCGGCGATGAAGGAGCTGATGTCCAGCACGCGCAGGCCTGCCAGCGGCAGGTCGGATTGGCTCATGTCGGGCCCTCGAAAAAGATGCGGGCAATTAAACCCGCGGCCTCTGGCGTCCGGCAAGGCCGGCGGCTAGCGTGGTTCCGGCAAGCGACTGCGCAACGCGATTCTCGATCAGGGGGGGCTCCGATGAAAAGACGTACGCTTCTCGCCGGCTCGTTGGCGGCACCTTTGGCGACCTCGATGGCCGCGCCGTTCGCGGTCCGCGCGCAGCAGTGGCCGACCCGCCCGATCCGCATGATCGTGCCCTACGCGCCGGGCGCCACTGGCGATATCGGCGGGCGGCTCTACGGCGACGAGCTCGGCAAGGTGCTGGGCCAGACCGTGGTGATCGACAACAAGACCGGCGCCGGCGGCACCATCGCCATGGCCGAGCTCGCGCGCGCCGCACCCGACGGCTACACGCTCGGCGTCATCGCGCAGGGCCTGCTGGTCTACAACATGGGGCTCTACAAGAACCCCGGCTACGATCCGTTCAAGGACCTGCTCATCCTCGCGATCAACTTCTCGGTCGCCAACGTGCTGATCGTGCATCCGTCGAACCCGGCCAAGACCGTGGCCGACGTGGTCGCGCAGGCCAAGGCCAAGAACGGCGAGTTCACTTTCTCGTCGGGCGGCGTCGGCACCAGTCATCACATGTCGGGCGTGCTGCTCGAGATGCGCTCGGGCGCGAAGATGACGCACGTGCCCTATCGCGCGACGCCGGCCGGCATCCAGGCGGTGGTGAACGGCGAGGTCGCGATAGGCATGTACAACATGCCGACCGTGGTGGGACTGATCAAATCCGGCAAGCTGAAGGCGCTCGCGGTGACCAGCGAGAAGCGGCAGGAGCAGTTCCCCGAGCTGCCGACCATGATCGAGTCTGGCTTCAAGGACTTCGTGGTCGACACCTGGCTCGGCGTCGGCGCGCCGGCGGCGCTGCCGCGGCCGATGGTCGACAAGCTCAACAGCGAGCTCAACCGCATCACCGATCTGCCGGAGATGCGCAGGAAGTTCGCCGAGCAGGGCATCACCGCCTGGCCGGCGCGCTCGCCCGAGGAGTGCATGAAGTTCCTGCGCCAGGACAGCGACTTCTGGCTGCCGGTGATCAAGGCCTCGGGCGCGTCGGCCGAGTAAGGTTGCCAAAGCGGGCCCCGACGCCTATCTCCGCGCCATGGGATACAGAGTCGCCGTCGTCGGCGCGACCGGCAATGTCGGTCGCGAAATGCTCCAGATATTGGCCGAGCGCAACTTCCCGGCCGACGAGGTCGTGGCGCTGGCCTCGCAACGCTCGTCGGGGCGGCAGATCTCGTTCGGCGACAACGCCGTCCTGAAGGTCCACGACCTCGCCAAGTTCGACTTCAAGGGCATCGACATCGTGCTGTCGTCGCCCGGCGCCAAGGTCTCGGCCGAGCATTCGCCGCGCGCGGCCAAGGCGGGCGCGGTGGTGATCGACAACACCTCGCACTGGCGCATGGATCCGGACGTGCCGCTGGTCGTGCCCGAGGTCAATCGTGACGCCATCAAGGGCTACAAGGGCCGCGGCATCATCGCCAACCCGAACTGCTCGACCATCCAGATGGTGCTGGCGCTGAAGCCGATCCACGACGCCGCGAAGATCCGGCGCGTGGTTGTGTCGACCTATCAGTCGACGTCGGGCGCGGGCAAGGAGGCGATGGACGAGCTGCTCAGCCAGACCAAGAGCTTCTTCGTCAACCAGGACCTCGAGCCCAAGAAGTTCGCCAAGAACATCGCCTTCAACGTCATTCCCCAGATCGACGTCTTCATGGAAGACGGCTCGACCAAGGAGGAGTGGAAGATGGTGGTCGAGACCAAGAAGATCCTCGACCCGAAGATCAAGGTGCATGCGACCTGCGTGCGCGTGCCGACCCTGGTCGGCCATGCCGAGGCGGTGAACCTCGAGCTCGAGGAGCCGCTCGACGAGGTCGAGGCGCGGCGCCTGCTCGCGGCGACGCCCGGCGTGCTGGTCGTCGACCGGCGCGAGCTGGGCGGCTACGTCACGCCCAAGGAGATCGTGGGCCAGGACGCGGTGTTCGTGAGCCGCGTGCGCGTCGATCCGACGGTGGAGAACGGCCTGTCGCTGTGGGTCGTCAGCGACAACCTGCGCAAGGGCGCGGCGCTCAACGCCGTGCAGATCGCGGAAGAGCTGATCAAGGGCTACATCTAGGCCGGCTTTCGGGTGTAGACTTCCGGGGTGAACGACACGCCGTCGATCCATCCCCTGCGCCCCGAATCGGAATCGCATTCCGGTGCGACGCCGCTCTTTGGCAGCGAGGCCGACAGCTTCGTGCAGCAGTTGCGGCTGGCCGCGCAGGCCCATCGCGCCGGCCGGCTCGACGAGGCGATCGCGTCGTACCTCAGGCTGCTGGCGCTGCGGCCCTATCACGCCGAGCTGCACAACAATCTCGGCGTCGCGCTGCGGCTCGCGGGCAAGCTCGAAGCGTCGGTGTCGCATCATCGCCTGTCGCTTGCCGCCGATTCCGCAAATCCCGCCCTGCACTCCAACCTCGGCAACGCCTTGCGCGCCGCCAACCGGCTCGACGAGGCGGTGAAGCACCACTTTCGCTCGATCGCGCTCAACCGCGACTATGGCGAGGGCTTCTACAACCTGGCGCTCTGCCTGCGCGACCTCGGCCGGCTCGACGAGGCCGTCGGCTGTCTCGGCCGCGCGCTGGCGCTCAACCCGGACAACCGCCGCGCCCGCACCGAGCTCGCGGTCACGCTCTTGATGCGCGGCGACCTCGAGCGCGGCTTCACCGCCTACGAGGCGCGCAAGCGCCTGCCCGAGACGCCGGCGCCGGAGTTCACGCAGCCGGCGTGGGACGGCGGGCCGATCGAGGGCCGGCGCATCCTGCTCTATCCCGAGCAGGGGCTGGGCGACGTGCTGCTGTTCGTGCGCTTCGCGCGCGAGCTGAAGCGCCGCGGCGCGACGGTGATCGTGCTCTGCCAGGCGCTGCTCAAGGAACTGCTGGCCGCCGCGCCGTTCGTCGACGAGGCGGTGGCGGAGGGCGAGAAGCTGCCGGCGTTCGACGTGCACGCCTCGCTGGTCTCGCTGCCGCATCTGCTGAAGCCCGACTTCGAGGCGCTGGCCGCCGCGCCGCCCTACCTCGAGGCGCCGGCGGAGAGCCGCATCAAGCTCGGCCGCACCGAGAAGGCCAGGCTGCGCATCGGCATCTACTGGGCCGCCATGCCCGGCCAGCCGCAGGACCGCCAGCGCTCCGCGCCGTTCCCGCACTTCCTGCGGCTGGCGGGCGATCCCGAGCTGCTGGTGTTCAGCCTGCAGGGCGGCGCGCACCAGAAGGACATCCAGCAGTTCGGCGCCGGCGGCCTCGTGCACGATGTCGGCCGCGGCATCTTCGACTTCGCCGAGGCCGCGACCGCGCTGTCGCAACTCGACCTCCTGATCTCGATCGACGCGCCGATCGCCCATCTCGCGGCGGCGATGGGCCGCACGGTCTGGGTGCTGCTGCCGAGCGTCGCCGACTGGCGCTGGCAGCTGGGCGGCGCGCGGGCCTCGTGGCATCCGTCGGCCCGCCTGTTCCGTCAGCCGAGAGCGGGCGACTGGGAGAGCGTGTTCGGCGAGGTGCACGGCGCCCTCGAAGAGCTGAAGCGGCAGGTTGCCGAACCGTAACCCGGTCACGGCCGCGCATCTCGACCGCGCCGCCGCGCTTCGTTAGGGTCGCCGCCTCACCCGCGAGGACCCCCATGCTCGACGACAAGGCGCTCGATCTTCTCTTCCGCTCCGCCCGCACGCACAACGGCTTCCAGGACAAGCCGGTCAGCGACGCCCAGTTGCGCGCGCTCTACGACATCATGAAGTGGGGCCCGACGTCGGCGAACTCGCAGCCCGCGCGGATCGTCTTCGTGCGCACCCCGGAGGGCAAGGAGAAGCTGAAGCCCGCGCTCAGTGCCGGCAACACCGCGAAGACCATGAGCGCGCCGGTCACCGCGATCGTGGCCTACGACACGCGCTTCCACGAGCATCTGCCCAAGCAGTTCCCGCACGACCAGACGGCGAGCAGCTGGTTCTCCGGCCCGGGCAAGGAGCAGGTCGCGTTCACCACGGCGTTCCGCAACGGCACCTTGCAGGGCGCCTACCTGATGATGGCCGCGCGCTCGCTCGGCCTCGACGTCGGCGCGATGAGCGGCTTCGACAATGCCAAGGTCGACGCGGCGTTCTTCCCCGACGGCCGCTTCAAGTCGAACTTCCTGTGCAATCTCGGCTACGGCGACCATTCGAAGCTGTTCAACCGCAGCCCGCGCCTCAGCTTCGAGGAAGCCTGCACGCTGGCCTGAGGGTCTACAGTCCCAGCGCGTGCTCGATGCGCCGCCACGGCAGCGGCAGGATCGACACCAGCGCGATCACGCCGAACGCCAGGATCACCGCGCCCGAGATGCGGTTCAGCCACAGCATGCCGGTGCCGGTGAAGTGCTGGCGCAGCAGCACCGCGACGGTACAGAGCAGCGCCCACCAGGTGAGCGCGCCCGCGAGCACGCCCATCACCAGCAGCGACGCATCGGCCAGGCTCGACGCCACGCTGCCGAGGTTGCGGCCGGCGAAGGCCGCGCCGAACGCCATCACGGTGAGCGGATTGAACACCGTGATGATGAAGGCCGAACTCGTATAGTGGAAATGCGTCGCGACGTTGTGCTCGACGTCGTGCCTCACCGGATCGCCGACATTGCGCGGCCGGTGCCGCATCGTCGTCCAGCCCATGATCACCAGCACCACGCCGCCGATGCCGCGCAGCCACGCTTCGTGCGAGGCCACGAACTGCTGCACGAAGTTCAGGCCGAACGCCGCGACCGCGCCGAACACCGCGTCGCCCAGCGCCGCGCCGACGCCCGTGAGGTAGCCCGCGACCGCGCCCACGCTGATCGAGCGGCGAATGCACAGCGCCGCCGCCGGCCCCACGGGCACGGCGATCAGGAAGCCGATGACGCCGCCCTCGAGGGCGAGCATCAGCGGGTCAAAGGTGAAACCGGGAACAGTCATCGCGAATCTAGAGCCGTTCTGCCGTGAACCGACGCTCCGGCGCAACCAGACGTTCCTGGGCCGCGACAAGTTGCAGCTCGCGCTCGCCCATCGCCGCGGTCTGCTCCAGCACCGCGTAGATAGAGGAGGCTGCCTTGCCCAGCGCATCGGCGGCGTCACCGCTCTCCAGCCAGTGGGCGGCAAACAGCGCCGCCACGGCATCGCCCGTGCCGTTGGGCGCGATCGGGAAACCGATCAGCGGCGTCGCGATCCGCCAAGCCGCGTCGTGCGTCACCGCCAGCATCTCGATGCGGTCGGCCGCAAGGTCGCTGCGGCGCAGGCTTGTGACCAATGCGAGGCGCGGGCCGTTCATCAGGCTGCACGTCGCCGCGAGCGCGGCTTCCAGCGTCTCGACCTTGCCGCCGGTCAGGTGCTCGAGCTCGAAATGGTTGGGCGTGATCAGGTCGGCGGCGGGCAGGGCGCGGTCGCGAAAGAAGGTATCGATGCCCGGCTTCACATAGATGCCGGTGTCGATGTCGCCCAGCACCGGGTCGCAGCACCAGATCGCCTTGGGATTGGCGGCGCGCACTCTCCGCGCGGTATCGAGGACGACGTCGGCGAGGGCTGCGTCGCCGACATAGCCGGTGATCAGCGCATCGCAGCTCTTGAGCACGCCCAGCGCCTCGATGCCCTGCACGATCTCGGCCACTTGCTCCGCGGGCGCGGCGCGGCCGCGCCAGGCGCCGTAACCGGTGTGGTTGGAGAACTCGACGGTGTTCACCGCCCAGACCTCGTGGCCCAATCGTTGCAGGGGAAAGACGGCGGCCCGGTTGCCGACATAGCCGTAGGCGACGTGGCTCTGGAGCGAGAGAAAGCGCATGCCGCCGTCAGCTTGCCACAAGGACGCCCCTCATTATAGTCCGCCCCCGTTCCGGGAGTTTCACATGCAGAGCAAGGTCCGTCCGCGCCGCAGCGTCCTCTATATGCCGGGCGCCAACACGCGCGCGCTGGAGAAGGCGCGCACCCTGCCGGCCGACGCGCTGATCTTCGATCTCGAGGACGCCGTCGCGCCCGACGCCAAGGAAGCCGCGCGCGCCAACGTCGTCGCGGCGGCAAAGAGCAGGGGCTACGGCAAGCGCGAGATCGCGATCCGCTGCAACGGCCTCGCCACGCCGTGGGGCAAGGCCGACGTGGCGGCCATCGCCACCTCCGGCGCCGACGCGATCGTGGTGCCCAAGGTCGAGAGCGCGGCCGACGTGGCGGCGGTCGTGAACCTGCTCAATGCCGCCGGTGCGCCATCGTCGATGGCGGTGTGGGCGATGATGGAAACGCCGCGCGGCATGCTGAATGCCGACGAGATCGGCGGAGCGCACAAGCGCCTACAGCTCTTCATCATGGGCACCAACGACCTGGTGAAGGACATGCGCGCGCGCCATACGCCGATGCGCCTGCCGATGATGACGGCGCTCGGCCTCGGCATGCTGGCCGCCCGTGCGCACGGGCTCACCATCCTCGACGGCGTCTACAACGACATCCAGGACGCCGAGGGTTTCCGCGCCACCTGCGTGCAGGGGCTGGAGCTGGGCTTCGACGGCAAGACGCTGATCCATCCCTCGCAGGTCGAGCCGTGCAACGAGGTGTTCGCGCCGTCGGCCGCCGAACTCGAGAT
>JAFEFH010000143.1 GCA_018240695.1 Pseudomonadota bacterium
AACGGGCGGATCTGCGCGCCCTTCAGCTGGTAGAACTTGCCGTCGAAGGTCACCGGCCCGCGCGCGGTCCACAGCCGCTTCAGGATCGTGACCTCCTCGTCCATGATCTCGTAGCGCTCTTCCTTGCCCCACTTCACGCCTTCGGAGGCGTTCTCCGCTTCGCTCTGGCCCGCGATCAGGTTGATGCAGATGCGCCCGCCCGAGAGCTGGTCGAAGGTGGTGATCATCTTCGCCAGCAGGACCGGGTTGATGTAGGAGGGCCGCGCCGCCACCAGCATGCGCATCGATTTCGAGCGCGCGACCATCATGGCGCTGGAGATCCACGCTTCCCAGCACGCGGTCTGGACCGGCACCAGCATGTATTCGAAGCCCGCCGTCTCGGCCGCGGCGACCACCTTGTCGAACAGCGGCAGCGACGAGGCGATCTGTGCCGAGGGCAGGCCATAGGCCGTGGTGTCGCCGGCGGTCGGCAGGAACCAGCCGAACTCGAGGCGCTTGGGGTCGGACATGTCTATTCCTTCTCGATGCCGGCGGCCTTGACCAGCCGGCCCCACTTGTCGATCTCCGACCTGATGAAGGTGCGGACCTCGGGCGCGGCCATGCGCTTGGGCTGGAAGGAGATGCCCCGCAACCGCTCGACCACCTTCGGGTCGACCACCACCTCCTGCACCGCCTTGTCGATCTTCGCCACCACGTCGGCCGGCGTCTTGGACGGCACCATCAGCACGAACCAGGCGTCGAGCGCGAACTGGCCGAGGCCGGCTTCCTGGAAGGTCGGCACGTCCGGCAGCTGCGCGGCGCGCGAGTCCGAGGCCATGACCAGCGCCTTGACCTTGCCCGACTTCACCTGCGGCACCGCGATCGCCACGTCGGCGAAGGTCATGTCGACCTGGCCCGACAGCAGATCGGCCAGCGCCTGGGGGGCGGCCTTGTACGGCACGTAGACCAGGTCGGTCTTCAGCCGCTCGGCCATGGTCGCGGTCATCAGGCGGGCGGACGGCGTGCCGGCGCCGGAGGTCAGCGGCGGCTTGGCCGCCTTGGCGCGCTGGATGAAGGCCTCCAGCGTCGCGGTGGCCGGCTCGTTGCGCACCAGCAGCACGAATTGCAGGAAGCCGTAGAAGCCGACCGGCGTGAAGTCCGCCAGCGAATCGTAGGGCAGCGACTTCATCAGGTTGGGATTGCCCGCCGTCGTCGCGGCGGTCGCCATCATGATCGTGTAGCCGTCGGCCGGCGCGTGGGCGACGTAGCCGCCGGCGATCGAGCCGTTGCCGCCGCCCTTGTTGTCGACGATCACCGGCTGGCCGAGCTTGGGCGCCAGCTGCTCGGCCATGATGCGCGACAGCGTGTCGGTCGCGCTGCCGGCCGCATAGGGCACGACGATGGTGAGCGGCTTGGTGGGCCAGGCCTGGGCCCTGGCGAGCGCGACGAGTGCGGGGGTGCCGAGCGGAAGCGCGGCGAGGGCGGAGAGCGTGGTGCGGCGCGTGATCTTCATGACGTCCATTATCGCGGACAAACGGGCATGCGCAAAATGCGCTGGTCCCGACGGGCGGAACTCGCCACCATCGCGGCCCACGAAGACGGTTTGCAGAGGGAAACGATCATGACGATGCAGCACGGCAAGCGCCCCACGGTCGCGTCGCGACACGGCATGGTGGCCGCCGCCCATCCCCTCGCCGCCGCCGCCGGCGCCCGCATCCTGTCCAACGGCGGCAACGCCTTCGACGCCGCCGCCGCCACCGCTGCCGCCCTCAACGTCGTCGAGCCCTATATGTCCGGCCTCGCGGGCCAAGGCCTCGCCACCGCCTATATCGCCAAGGAGAAGCGGGTGCGGTCGCTGTCCTTCATGGGCGCGATCCCGCACAAGTTCCCGCTCGACAAGCTCAGCAAGCGCGAGCAGCTGCTGCGCGGCCCGGTCGCCGTCGGCGCGCCGGGCAATCTCGGCGGCTGGTGCGAGATGGTGAGCGCCTACGGCACGAAGAAGCTCTCCGAGCTGTTCGCGCCGGCGATCAAGCTCGCCCGCGACGGCACGGCGCTGATCGAGTTCAACATCGAGGAATTCAAGAACGCCGGCCCCGAGCTCGGCGCCAACCCGGCGCTCGGCCCGGCCTGGCGCAGCAACTATATCGACGGCATCGAGGGCGGCACGCCGAAGCTCGGCGCCGTGCTGAAGCAGCCCGATCTCGCGAAGACCTTCGAGACGATCGCGGCCGAGGGGCCGAAGGCGCTGTATGGCGGCGCGCTCGGCAAGAAGCTGATCGACCGGCTCCAGGAGCTGGGCGGCGTGCTCACCATGGAAGACCTGCTCGACGCGCGCTTCGAATGGGTCGATCCGATCTCGGCCGACTATCGCGGCCGCACGGTGCACGTGCCGCCGCCGCCCTGCGAATCGTTCCAGTATCTCCTGACCTTGCGCATCCTCGAGGGCTTCGATCTCGCCAAGATGCCGCGCAACGGCGTCGAGCATATCGACACCGTGCTGCGCGCCATTCGCCTCGCCGCCGGCGTGCGCATCCGCACCGGCACGCCGTCGAAGCAGAAGCTCGCCGAGCTCTTGTCCGACGGCCATGTCGAGGGCCTGCGCGCCCGCGTGCGCGACAAGAAGCCGATCACCGGCCCGACCGAGCAGTGGACGCCCGACATCAAGGAAGAGGGCCACACGACCTCGTTCTCGATCGGCGACGCCGAGGGCAACATGGTGTGCGTGACGCAGAGCCTCGGCAGCGTGTTCGGCTCGGGTGTCGTGGTGCCGGGCACCGGCATCTGCTGCAACAACTTCCTCTATTGGGCCGACGTGACGCCCGACAGTCCCAACCGCGCCAAGATCGGCGAGATCATGCCGGTGTGCGTCGCGCCCTCGATCGTGACGCAGGGCGACAAGCCCATCCTCGCGCTGGGCACGCCGGGCAGCTACGGCATCCTGCAGACCCAGCCGCAGGCCTTCGTGCAATACGTGGACTACGCGATGCCTCTGCAGCAGGCGATCGAGGCACCGCGCGCCCGTCTCACCGACGGCCGCGCCGTGACGCTCGAGACGCGCGTCGATCCCGCGGTCCATGCCGAGCTGCGCCAGCGCGGCCACGACCTGACCAGCGGTCCGGACTGGACGATGAAGGTGGGCGGCATGCAGGGCGTCGCCATCGATCCGGCGACCGGCATGTACACCGGCGGCTGCGACCCCCGCCGCGACGGCTACGTGGTGCCGGCATTCTGATCCCATCGCCCGCGTAAGACGCGGGAAAACTTTCCTCCCCATTCAGATGGGGAGGTGTCGCCGTCTTACGGCGACGGAGGGGTCATAGGACTTACTTGTCGGGCAGCGACGGCTGCGAGATCTCGGCGATGGCCTCGCCGAGATGCTCGGCGTCGGTCGCGCGCGGCTCGGCGGCGATGTCGCCGAGCGAGACGATGCCGACCAGGTTCTTGTCGCGGTCGAGCACGGCCAGCCGGCGGACTTGCAGGGCCTCCATGCGCTTCAGCGCGGCCTCCACGTCCTCGTCCTCGAAGGCGTAGGAAATCTCCTCGCTCATGCACTCGCGCACCGTCATGTCGACCGGCGAGGCGCCGGTGGCGACACCGCGGATGACGATGTCGCGGTCGGTGATCGCGCCCAGCAGCCGCCGGCCCTGGCAGACCGGCAGCGAACCGACGCCTTCGGCCTCCATCGCGGCCGCCGCGGCCTGCAACGAGGCGTCCGGCGCCACGGTCTCGACCTCGCGGGTCATGATCTCGCAGATCTGCATACAGGAACAATGCAGCCATCGGCGGCGGGTTGCATGGACCTTTCGGCATTCCGCTTGCACGGGACGCCGCGCCGCGTTGGAATGCGGGCAACGAGACGGAACACAAAGGGGATGCCGATGCGTAAGTTGATGTGGCTGGCGGTCTCCGCCGCCGCGATGCTGGCCGCCGCGGCCGCGAGCGCCCAGACGACGCCGCGCAAGGGCGGCACGATCCGCATGACGGCGCCCTACGCCGCGAGCTTCGGCAGCCTCGACCCGCACGCCACGCCGCGCGCCCAGGACGACATCGTCAACAAGGCGATGCACCGCACGCTCTACAACTGGGACACCGCGCAGAACAAGCTGGTGCTGGAGCTTGCCAAGTCGGTCTCGGTGTCGGGCGACGGCCTCGTCTACACCTACAAGCTGCGCGACGACGCCTACTTCCACAACGGCCGCAAGATGACGGCCGACGACCTGATCTGGTCGTACACGCGCATCATGGACGGCTCGAAGGGCTTTCCCGGCGCGCGCTACATCCGCCTGATCAAGGGCGCGATCGACGTCGAGAAGGGCCAGGCCAAGGAGATCTCCGGCCTCAGGAAGATCGACGACAACACGCTCGAGATCACCATCACCGACCGCGTCGAGCCCGGCTACTACCTGTTCAGCGGCACGACGGCGATCCTGCCCAAGGAAGAGGCTTCCAAGCCCGACTTCGCCTCGCATCCGGTCGGCCTCGGCCCGTTCAAGTTCAAGGAACACATCCCGGGCAGCCGCGTCGTGATGGAGCGCTTCGACAAGTTCTACAAGCCCGGCAAGCCCTACGCCGACACCTTGCAGGTGCTGATCATGGCCGAGGCCGCCGCGCGCGACGTCGCCTTCCGCAACAAGGAGATCGACACCTCGATCCTCGGCCCGGCGCAGTACGTCGCCTACCGCGCCGACCCGCAGCTCTCGAAGGGCATCCTCGAGGTCGCCGAGATGTTCACGCGCTCGCTGCAGTTCAACCCGGCGTTCAAGCCGTTCGCCGACAAGCGCGTGCGCCAGGCGGTCAACTACGCCATCGACTCCGACCTGATCATCAAGCGCCTGGTCAAGGACAAGGCCTATCGCGCGGTGAGCTGGCTGCCGCCCTCCTCGGCCGCCTTCGACAAGACGATGAAGCCCTACGCCCACGATCCCGAGAAGGCCAAGAAGCTGCTGGCCGAGGCGGGCTATCCCAACGGCTTCGAGTTCGAGCTGACGACCAGCCAGAACGAGAGCTGGGGCCTGCCGATCGTCGAGGCGATCATGCCGATGCTGGCCAAGGTCGGCATCAAGGTGAAGCCCAAGCTGGTCGAGGCCACGGTGCTGACCGAGATCCTGATGAAGGGCGAGCACCAGTCGCTGATCTCCTCGTCGCTGACCGGCCCGGACTCGCTCGCCACCTTGCGCGCCTTCTACTCCAAGACGCCGCGCACGGCCGGCAACTACACCTCGTTCAACAACCCGCAGTTCGACAAGCTGCTCGACGACGCGGCCCAGGAAGGCAACGCCGACAAGCGCAACGACCTGCTGAAGAAGGCCAACAACCTGCTGTACGACGAAGCGCCGGTCTGGTTCTTCAACTACAACAAGGCCGTGCTCGCCCATCAGCCGTGGATCCACGGCCTGCAGGCGAACCCGACCGAGATCACGCACCAGTATCCCGAGGACATCTGGGTCGACGACAAGTCGCCGGCGAAGTGACGGCCGCCTAGCCCGCCGTGCTCCTCGTCCTCGGACGACGCCTCGCCAATGTGATCCCGACCCTGCTGGCGGTCGTGGCGCTGGTCTTCCTGCTGTTCTCCGTCCTGCCCGGCAGCTTCATCTCGGGCATGAACGAGGACGGCCGCGGGGCCATCGATCCGGCCGTCATGGAGCGCATGCGCAAGGAGATGGGGCTCGACGATCCCCTGCCCGAGCGTTTCGCCAAGTACGTGATCAGCATCGCGCAGGGCGACCTCGGCCGGTCGTTCCGCACGCGCGAGCCGGTGACCAGGCTGATCGGCGTGCGCGTGTGGCCGTCGCTGAAGCTGGTCTTCGCGGCGATGAGCTTCGCCATCCTGGTCGGCGTGACCCTGGGCTTCGTGGCGGCGCTGCGGCCGGGCAGCCTGGTCGACACGATCTCCATGGTGTTCGCGATCTCGGGCCTGTCGCTGTCGCAGTTCTGGTTCGGCCTGATGCTGATGTACCTGTTCGCGCTCCAGCTCCAGTGGCTGCCGAGCTTCGGCTACGGCGACGGCGGCATCCGCCACCTGATCCTGCCGGCGATCGCGCTGGGCGTCGGGCCGATGGCGCTGCTCGCGCGCACGACGCGCGCCGCCGTGCTCGACGTGCTGAACGCCGACTTCGTCCGCACCGCCCGCAGCAAGGGCATGAGTGAGCGCCGCGTCGTGTCGTGGCACGTGCTGCGCAACGCGCTCGTGCTGGTCGTCACCATCGTCGGCCTGCAATTCGGCTCGCTGATGGGCGCCGCGGTCGTGGTCGAGAAACTGTTCGCGTGGCCGGGCGTCGGCTCGCTGCTGGTGGACTCGGTCTTTCAACGGGACATGCCCGCGGTCCAGGGCTGCATCCTGATGATCGTGCTGTTCTTCCTCGCCATCAACACGCTGGTCGACATCGCCTACGTGGCGATCGATCCGCGCATCCGGTACCGCCGATGAGGATGCCGCGCCTGCGCCTGAAAGGCGGCACGTCGCTGTGGATCGGCGGCACGCTGGTCGCCGTCGCCATCGCGGTCGCCGTCGCCGCGCCGCTGATCGCGCGCACCGATCCGGTGATGGACGCCAACCTGATGAACGCCGAGATCCCGCCCGGGCTGGAGTTCCCGTTCGGCACCGACGCGCAGGGCCGCGACATCTATTCCCGCATCGTCTACGGCGCGCGCATCTCGCTGACCGTCGGCATCGTGAGCCAGATCCTGAACAGCCTGATCGGCGTCACCCTGGGGCTCACCGCCGGCTACTGGGGCGGCTGGTGGGACGATGTCGTCACCGGCCTCACCAACCTGATGCTGGCGATCCCGTCGCTGATCTTCGCGCTGGCCATCATGGCGATCCTGGGGCCCGGCCTGTCGAGCCTGCTGGCGGCGCTCGGCCTCACGGCATGGTCCTATTCCTGCCGCATCGCGCGGGCGCAGGTGCTGTCGCTGAAGAGCCAGGGCTACATCCAGGCCGCGCGCATCCTGGGCTACGGCGACCTGCGCATCATGTTCACGCAGGTGCTGCCGAATATTTTGGGACCGCTGATCGTGATCGCGACCTTGGGCATGGGCGGCGCGATCCTGTCGGAAGCCGCGCTGTCGTTTCTCGGCCTCGGCATCCGCCCGCCCTTCCCGAGCTGGGGCAGCATGCTGTCGGAGGCGCGCGACCAGATCACCACCGCGCCGTGGCTGTCGGTGTTTCCCGGCCTCGCCATCTTCTTCACGGTGCTGGGCCTCAATCTGCTGGGCGACGGTCTGCGCGACATCCTCGACCCGCAATCGACCACGAGGCGCACATGACCGCGCCGCTGCTGCGGATCGAGGATTTGCGCATCGCGCTCCGCACCGAGAGCGCGACCTACAACGCCGTCGAGAACGTCTCCTTCGAGATCGGCCGCGGCGAGGCCTTCGGGCTGGTGGGCGAATCGGGCTGCGGCAAGAGCATCACGGCGCTCTCCGTCATGGGCCTGCTGCGCCGGCCGCTGGCGCTCGCGGGCGGCAAGATCGTGCTCGACGGCGAGGAGATCCAGGACGCCTCGCCCGCCGAGTGGCGCCGCTTGCGCGGCAAGCGGGTCGCCATGATCTTCCAGGAGCCGATGACGGCGCTCAATCCGCTGTCGCCGGTCGGCCGCCAGATCGCCGAGATGTTCGTGCTGCACCAGGGCGCCGGCTGGAGCGAGGCGATGGACCGTGCCGAGGACGCGCTGCGCCAGGTCCAGGTGCCCTCGCCCGAGCGCCGCATCAAGGACTTCCCGCACCAGCTCTCGGGCGGCATGCGCCAGCGCGTGATGATCGCCATCGCGCTCGCCTGCGGGCCCGAGCTGCTGATCGCCGACGAGCCCACGACCGCGCTCGACGTCACCGTGCAGGCCGAGATCATCGACCTGATGCGCGAGCTTTGCGCCGCCAAGGGTACGGCGATCCTGATGATCAGCCACGATCTCGGCCTGGTCGCCAACATGTGCCGGCGCGTCGCGGTGATGTATGCCGGCCGCATCGTCGAGCAGCAGGATGCCGACGCGATCTTCGCCAGCCCGCGCCATCCCTACACCAGGGGCCTGATCAACTCGCTGCCGCGGCTGGGCGCGCGCGCGCGTCAGGGCCGCCAGCGCTTGCAGGAAATCTCGGGCGTCGTGCCGTCGATCGCGGGCTATCCCGCCGGCTGCCGCTTCAACCCGCGCTGCGTGGCGGTGACCGATATCTGCCGCGAGGTCTCGCCGGAGGCGACGCCGTTACCGGCCGACGGCCTCGTGCGGTGCCATCACCATGGCTGAGCCGCTGCTCGCGCTCGACAGCCTCGCCGTGCACTTCACGGTCGGCAGCCTGCTGGCCGGCGGCGTGAAGGTGCTGAAGGCGGTCGACGGCGTCACGCTCGACGTGAAGCCCGGCGAGTGCCTCGGCCTCGTGGGCGAATCGGGCTGCGGCAAGTCCACCTTGGCGCTGGCGATCATGGGCTTGCTGCCGCCGACGCGCGGGCGGCTCGCGCTGGAGGGCCGCGACATCAAGACCGTCGACCGCATGGCCACGGCGCGCACGGTGCAGATGGTCTTCCAGGATCCCTACGCCTCGCTCAACCCGCGCCAGACCGTGCGCCGCACGCTCGCCGATCCACTGCGCATCCATGGCGTCACCGACAAGGCCGAGATCGAGGCGCGGGTCGCCGACATGATGGCCAAGGTGGGCCTGCGCCCCGAACAGGCCGACCGCTATCCGCACGAATTCTCCGGCGGCCAGCGCCAGCGCATCGGCATCGCCCGCGCGCTGATCCTGCGGCCGAAGCTCGTGATCTGCGACGAGCCGGTGTCGGCGCTCGACGTGTCGATCCGCGCCCAGATCATCAACCTGCTGCTCGACCTCAAGGACGAGCTCGGCCTCGCCTACATCATGATCAGCCACGATCTCGGCGTGGTCGAGCATGTGAGCGACCGGGTCGCGGTGATGTATCTCGGCCGCATCGTCGAGCAGGGAAGCTGGCAGGAGATCTTCGAGGATCCGCGCCATCCCTATACGCGCGCGCTGATCGCGGCGATCCCCGACCCGTTCCATCGCGCCGTCGTCGTCGAGACCGCCAAGGCCAAGGGCGAGATCGCGAGCGCGCTCAACCCGCCGCCCGGCTGCCACTTCCATCCGCGCTGCCCGCTGAAGCAGGACGTCTGCGTACGCGAGGTCCCGGCACTCGATCCCGTTTCACCGGGCCATCTCGCGGCCTGTCACTTCCGCGACCTCGCGGGCACGCCCGCGACGGCATTGCGGCCGCCTCGCTAAAAATTCTCCCTCGCGAGGATCGGCCCCTGATCCAGGCAGAGATGCCTTTTATCCGATTCCTCGCGAGCGCTCGCGAGGAACTCGCGAGCCCGCCCCTCACCTGATCGTCTTCATCCAACGGCAAATAGAGCAGCTTCAGTTATTGCATATTACGCAATTTTTGTCAAGCCATAATCGCACTTACAGGTCGTCGCTCCGCGCCTGTCTGCGCCCCTCATTCCTTTCGGCCGCGTCGCCCGCGCGGGCGGGGTGTTGCCGGCTCTTCGACCAGCTCGAGGAGGCCGAGGCTCAGGCACTCGTTGATGAACTGGACGGTCTCGCGCATCGCCCGATCGACCAGCGCGAGATTCCTGGGCGACTGGATGAAGCCCGGCTTCAGGACATAGCCGCCGTCCGTCATAACGAGGATGCCGCGCTTCTCGAGGAGCTTCAGCTTGCGGCGGGCGGTTTCGCGCGGCATGCCGGTGGCGGCGGCGACCGACAGCGCGTTGGTGGGCTGCTGGCCCTCGACGCCCACCATGACCCGATAGTCGCCGAACTTTTCCCGAAAATTGCGATTCCGCCGCATCGGCTCCGAGGCGTTCAGGCCGACAGCCTCGCCGACGATCGCCAGTTCGAGGTCGCCGTCATAGGCGCTTCGCCGCAATTCGTCGGTACGATGCAGGAAATTGACCAGCGTCGTCACGAAAATCCGCGATGGCGTGGTCTCCTCCGCAAGAGCGACACGACGACGACGCGGATCGCCTTTGACCGCCGTCGCCGGCTTCCCCATGTCCTCAACTCCCTTCGGTCCGCCCAGAATAGGCTAGATTGGGACGATGAACGACACCGACATCGACCGGATCGCCGACTGGATCGTCCGCCGCGGCCTCGCGGGCGCCGACGAGACCGAGCTGCTGCGCGCCTTTTGCGAGAAGTGCGCAGGCGCGGGCCTGCCGCTGGGACGCGGGCTTGCCTTCATCGACACGCTGCATCCCGTGCACGAGGGCCGGCTGTTCCGCTGGCGCGACGACGGCGTCGAGGAGGAAGCGACGCGCGACTACGGCCGCAGCGACCAGGGCGCCAGCGCGGAATCGTGGCAGCGCAGCCCGTTCTTCCATCTCCTCCAGACCGGCGGCGAGGAGTTGCGGCGGCGCATCGCGTTCGGCGATCCGATCGACTACTCGATCGTGCAGGAAGTGAAGGACGCGGGCCACACCGACTACATCCTGTTCGTCCACCGCTTCCCGAGCGAAAGCTCGATCGGCGAGATGGACGGGGTCTATTCCGCCTGGGCGACGCGCCATCCGCAGGGATTCAGCGACGCCAACGTCACGGCGCTGCGCCGCCTCGTGCCGGCGCTGGCGCTCGCCATCAAGAGCGGCGCGCTGGCGCGCATCGCCGGCACGCTGGTCGAGGTCTATCTCGGCCGCGACGCCGGCCGCCGCGTGCTCGAGGGCCGCATCCAGCGCGGCGTCGCCGACCGCATCAGCTCGGTGCTGTGGTTCTCCGACCTGCGCTCGTTCACGACGATCACCGACAGCGCCGCGCCGGGCGAGATCATCCCGCTGCTGAACGACTATGCCGACGCGGTCATCACCTCGATCCAGCAGGCCGGCGGCGACGTGCTGAAGCTGATCGGCGACGGCACGCTCGCGATCTTCCGCGCCGACGATCCCGCCAAGGCGTGCGCGCTCGCGCTCAAGGCCGAGAGAGAGATGCGCCGGCGCGTGCGCGAGCTCAACGACCGGCGCGGCGGCGAGGGCCGGCCGACGACGCAGGTCTATGTCGGCCTGCACATCGGCGAAGTGCTGTTCGGCAATATCGGCTCGGTCGACCGGCTCGACTTCACGGTGGTGGGGCCTGCAGTCAACGAGACCAGCCGCATCGCCTCGATGTGCCGTTCGGTCGACCGTCCGGTGCTGATCTCGCAGGCCTTCGTCGACGCGCTGCCCGCCGAGAAACGCAACCATCTCGTGTCGGTCGGCCGTTTCGCACTGCGTGGCGTGGGACGCGCCCAGGATCTTTTCACGCTCGATCCCGAGCTGATCTAGACAGATTCAGCCATTCTGACGTGAGAATATTCCTTCCCATTCATAGGGGGAGGTGGCGCGCCTGGCGCGACGGAGGGGTCATGACCCCATCCCCGCGTACGACGCGGGACTTCCCCATTTGAATGGGGAAGAAGTCCGATCTAGTTCTTCGGCCCCCGCCAGGCCTCGAGGACCTTCCACTTGGCGGCGCGCTGCTCGTCGGGCGGCAGCTTGTAGACGTAGTTGAACGTCGCGGCGTCGAACGAGCCGTAGGTGGGGTTCGCCAGCATCAGCCATTCGCGGCCCCAGCGCGGGCCGTTCTCCGCGAACGTCTTGAGACGGTCGTCCTCGCTCTGGGTATAGCGGTCGTCGAAGTCGCCGTAATTGTCGCCGAACGACAGCAGGATGCGATAGTCCTTGGCGATGACGGCGCGGCGCGTGCCCTTCTTGCTGCCCCAGCCCGGCTGCTCGTTCTGCATCAGGAAGGTGTCGACGTTGCCGCCCATCGGGAAGCCCAGCGTCTCCATGTTCTCGCGCGTCGGCTTCTCGACCTCGACGCCGCGGTTGGAGATGTAGAACACCTTCACGCCCTTCGACTCGGCGTATTTGGTGAATTCCACGGCGCCCGGCACGGCGCGCGAGACCTTGTCGGCGCAGAACAGGTTCCAGGTCGGCACGCTGAACGGCGTGTTCGTCTTCATGCTCCACACCTGGTAGAGCGAGTTGTCGAGCACAGTCTCGTCGATATCGAGCACGATCGCCGGCGGCAGGTTCTGGTAGTCGCCGGTCTGCTCGACCGGCGCCGCCGTCCACTTCCTGTCGGCCAGCGCCTCGTCGAGACGGATGCGGCCCAGCGCGTAGACGGCGAGCGCATTGGCCTTGAACTCGATCGAGCGCTGGGTCCACAGGTTGGCCTCGAGCCAGTCCTGCGCCGGCGGCGTCTGGGCCTGGGCGGCCGATACTGCCAGCACGATCGCGCCTGCGACGACAGCCATCCGGTTTGCGCGCATGTCAGAGCCCTCCGAGCAGTTTCGCCTTGGTCGCCGGATCGGCGAACGACGACTCGATCGCCGTCCGCGTGATGCGCCGCAGCGTCTCGTCGTCGAGCCCCGCCTGGTCGTATTCGGTGCCGAGCGTCGTGTGGAAGAACGGCGGGTCGTACGAGTTCAGCGTCACG
>JAFEFH010000144.1 GCA_018240695.1 Pseudomonadota bacterium
ACTTGGGCGAGCGGTGATCGCGCCGCCCGTCGACCTCGTGCACGAGCTGGTGGAGCGTGCCGCCCAGCGCCACGTTCACTTCCTGCGCGCCGCGGCAGATCGCGATCAGCGGCACGCCGAGATCGATCGTGTGGCGGATCAACGGCAGGGTGGTCGCATCGCGCGCCGAATCGTGCGCCGTGCCGGCGCGGCTCGGCGTGCCGTCATAGTGATGCGGTTCGACGTTGGAGGGACTGCCGGTCAGGAGCACACCGTCCAGCGTGTCGAGCAGCCGATCGAGCGCCTCGGTCATCGCCTCGTCGCGGAACTCCGGTCCGAAGGCGGGAATCAGCACGGGCAGCGCGCCGACGGCGCGGATCGCGGCCTGCACATATTTGTCGCCAACGGTATGCATCCAGCCGCCGCGGCCGTTCTCCTTGAGACAGGCGGAAATGCCGACGAGCGGCCGAACGGTAGTGCGATCCATCGACGTGCCAAACCCCATGGAACCAAGGGTTTATCATCGCGATTGGCCCGTCTCTTGGCAATCGCCGGTCCGAGGCGCCTGGCCGCGCCTTGTGCAGTGCAGCCCTGCATGGTACCGCCCGCCGCTCCCCTTTCTGAAGGCAGATCATGACCGACACGCCGCCGCCCGCCCCGCCTGCTCCCGGCCAGCCCAACCCGAACCCGATCACCATCCACGGCCAGTACATCAAGGATCTGAGCTTCGAGAATCCGCGCGCGCCGCAGAGCCTGATCGAGCAGAAGCAGCCGCAGCTCACGCTCAACGTCGCGGTCAACAACCGCCAGTTCGACGTGAAGACCTTCGAGGTCGCGCTGAACATCGAGGCGAGCGCCACGACGCCCGAAAAAGAGCCGCTGTTCATGCTCGAGCTGGTCTATGCCGGCACCGTGACCCTGGGCGACGTCCCGCAGGAGGCCTTCGGCCCGCTGCTGTTCATCGAGACGGCGCGCCTGCTGTTCCCGTTCGCCCGCGCCGTCGTCGCCAACGTCACGCGCGAGGCGGGTTTCCCGCCGCTCAACATCGCGCCGGTCGATTTCGCGGCGCTCTACCGTCAGCAGCTCGACGCACAGGGTGGCGCGGGCCCGGCCCCGACCGTGCCGGGCGGTCCCGTCGGCCACGCCGACTAAGTCAGCCTTCGGCTTTCAGCCAGAGCGGCTCGCTCAGCTTCTTGAGGAACTCCGCGTGCGCGGCCAGCTCGGCCACGCTCGCGGCATGCGGGCGCGGTGGACGCGCCGCGCTGGCGGCAACCGCCGCAGCCGTTGCACGCGCGGCGATTTCCGGCGCAAGACCGAGGTCGCGCTGCCGCCCGCCGCTCAGCTCGAGATAGACCTCGGCGAGCAACTCCGAATCCAGCAGCGCGCCGTGCTTGGTGCGGCTCGAATTGTCGATGCCGAAGCGCTCGCACAGGGAGTCGAGGCTGGCGCGCTGGCCGGGGAACTTGCGGCGCGCCATCGACACGGTGTCGACATAGGGGTTGGTGAGCTTGGCCTTGCCGATCCGTGCCAGCTCCGAGTTGAGGAAGCCGAGGTCGAACTGCGCGTTGTGGATCACAAGCTGCGCGTCGCCGATGAATTCCAGGAACGCATCAGCCTTTTCCGCGAACAGCGCCTTGTCGGCCAGGAACTCGTCGCTGAGGCCGTGCACGTCCTGCGCGCCGGCCGGCATGATCATCTCGGGATTGAAGTATTCGTGGAACGTCCGGCCGGTCGCGACCATGTTCTCGATCTCGACGCAGCCGAGCTCGACGACGCGATGGCCCGCCACCGGATCGAGGCCGGTGGTCTCCGTATCGAGGACGATTTCCCGCATCGGCGGAGTTTAGTCTATTTGCGCCGCGCCCGCGCGAGATGGCCTGTGAATTTCTCGCGCCACGGATGGGGCGGCCAGGACCGCGCCGGCGCGCGCTTCAGCCGATCGACGGCCCGCTGAAGCGCCGCCCGCGTAGGCGCGAGGCCCATGCCGGTGGGGATGATGTACGTGGCCTTGCGGCGCTTGAGATGGTCCGGCACCTGTTGGCGCAGGATCCCGGCAAGTTTTTCCGCCGTCATGCCGGGGCGGGCCATCACGCGGCGATGTTGCAGGAAGCCCGGCGCCGTCACCACCAGCGTGCCGTCGACCCGGCGTTCGCCGCGGCCTTCGAACAGCAGCGGGATGTCGAGCACGACCAGCGGCACGCCGCGCTGCGCAGCGCGCTTCAGGAAGGCACGCTGCTTGCGGGCGACCAATGGATGGACGATCGCCTCGAGACGCCGCAGCGCCTCCTTGTTGCCGAACACGCGCGCACCCAGCGCCTGTCGGTCGAGCACGCCGTTCTTCACCACGCCGGGGAACGCCGCCTCGATCGGCGGCAAGGCGATGCCGCCGGGCGCCTGGAGCGCATGCACGGCGGCATCGGCGTCGTACACGGGCACGCCCATCTGCCGCAGCATTTTCGCGGCAGTCGACTTGCCCATGCCGATCGAGCCGGTCAGCCCGACGATGACCATCGATCCAGGACGTCCTTACGGGACGATGATCGTCTGGCCCGTGGTCTTGCGGCTCTCCAGGTCGATATGGGCCTGGCCGGCCTCGGCCAGCGGATAGCGCTGGTCGATCGAGATCTTCACCTTGCGGCTCTTCACGAGCTTGAAGAGCGAGCGGGCCGACGCCTCGAGTTCCTTGCGGTCCGGCGTGTAGGCGCCGAGGCTCGGACGCGTGAGATAGAGCGAGCCCTTGGCATTGAGGATGCCGACCGGCTGCGGCGGCACGGGGCCCGAGGCGTTGCCGAACGAGACCATCAGGCCGCGCGGACGCAGGCAGTCGAGCGAGGCGGCCCAGGTGTCCTTGCCGACACCGTCGAACACGACCGGCACGCCCTTGCCCTTGGTGATCTTCTTCACCTCGGCCACGATGTCCTGCTTGGTGTAGTCGATGACCCACTTGTAGCCGTTCTTCTTGGCGAGCGCGGCCTTCTCCGGCGACGACGTCGTGCCGATCACCTTGTAGCCGCGGGCCTTGGCCCACTGGCCGAACAGCAGGCCGACGCCGCCGGCGGCGGCATGGAACAGGATGATGTCGCCCTTCTTCAGCCACGGGCCGGCGCAGCGGTCGACGAGATATTCCGTCGTCATGCCCTTCAGCATGATCGCCGCCGCCTGCTCGTCGCTCACGCCCTTCGGCACGTGCACGAGCTGGTCGACGCCCATCAGGCGCTCCTGGCAGTAGGCGCCCAGCACGCCGCAATAGGCGACGCGGTCGCCCTTCTTGAAGCCCTTCACCTTGGGGCCGACGGCGGTGACGACACCGGCAGCCTCACGGCCCACCGCGTTGGGCAACGGCGTCGCGTAAAGACCCGAGCGCGTATAGACGTCGATGAAGTTGAGGCCAATCGCGGTGTGCTTGATCTTCACCTGCCCAGGGCCAGGCGCACCGACCTCGACGTCGGCCAGCTGCATCTTCTCCGGACCGCCGTTTTCGTGGATCAGGATCGACTTGGACATTTCACTTCCCCCATCTCTCGATTGGTGGGAGGCGTGCGCTGTTATCGCGACGGAACGTCTCCCCGGTTGAGGGCGTCGAGTATAGTGGCCGCCCCTTGGCGCGCCAGCCTGTCAGGAGAGGGTTTATGGACCGCCGTCGTTTCGTCGCTTCCGCAACCGCCGCGCTGCTGGCCGCCCCGGCCGTCGTGCGTGCCCAGGACGTGTCCCGCAGCGCAAAAGCCAGCTATCGCCTGGTCACCCTGACCCGCGGCCTGGAGCAGCCCTGGGGCTTCGTTTTCTTACCTGACGGGCGGATCCTGATCACCGAGCGGCCCGGCCGCCTGCGCATCTTCGCCGACGGCAAGGTCGAGCCGGCGCCAGTGGCCGGGGTGCCCAAAGTCCATACCGGCGGCCAGGCGGGGCTGCTCGACGTCTGCCTGCATCCGTTCTTCGACAAGAACCGGACCCTCTATCTCTCCTACATCGGCGGCACCGACCGGCAGTCGATGACCAGCGTCGCGCGCGCCGAGTTCGGCCCCAACGGGCTCACCAATGTCCACACGATCTTCGAGGCCAAGCCCGGCACCTCGGGCAACCTCAACCTCGGCTCGCGCATCGTCTTCGATCGTGAAGGTTTGATGTATGCGAGCGTCGGCGACCGCTTTCAGATGAAGCGCGCGCAGGACCTGAACGATTTCGCCGGCAAGATCGTGCGGCTGAAGGACGACGGCTCGGTGCCGGCGGACAATCCCTTCGTGAACAAGGCCGGCGCGCGACCGGAAATCTTCAGCTGGGGCCATCGCAATCCGCAGGGACTGGCGATGCATCCGGCGACCGGCAAGATCTGGGAAGTCGAGCACGGGCCCAAGGGCGGCGACGAGCTGAACATCCTGAAGGCCGGCGCCAACTACGGCTGGCCGCTGGCCACGCACGGTGTGAATTACGACGGCAGCAAGATCACGGACCATGCGAGCCTGCCCGGCATGGAAGACCCGCTGCGCTGGTGGGTGCCGTCGATCTCGCCGTGCGGCCTCACTTTCTACACGGCCGACAAGTTCGCCGGCTGGAAGGGATCGATCTTCACCGGGGCTCTGTCGAACAAGGCGCTGTTCCGCATCGAGGTCGACGGCGAGAAATACATTCGCGAGGAGCGGCTGCTGATCGACCGGCTCCCCTACATCCGCGACATTCGGCAGGGGCCCGACGGATTCCTCTATCTTGTCACCGAGAGCAATGATGGTGGATTGTATCGCCTTGAACCCGCGTAACAATTTTTGCAGTCCATGGCCCCCGTACCTCCTCTTGTCCTCGCCTCCACCAGCCCGTCCCGCCGCCAGCTCATGGCCAATGCGGGCCTCAGCTTCGAGATCGATCCCTCCGGAGTCGACGAGGAAGAGGTCACGCGCAGCCTGCTGGCCAAGCGCGCCTCGCCGCAGGAAATCGCCGAGGCGCTGGCCGAGATGAAGGCGCTGCGCGTCTCCGCGCGCCGTCCCGGCGCACTGGTCGTCGGCGGCGATTCGACGCTCGCCAGCAACGGCCGGCTGTTCGACAAGCCGCCCGATCTCGCCGCGGCGCGCAAGCAGCTGCTGGCGCTGCGCGGCCAGACCCACGAACTCTTCTCGTCGGTCGTCGTCGCCAGGAACGGCGCGCGCCTGTGGCACTGGAACGAGCGCGCGCGCCTCACCATGCGCCCGTTCAGCGAACCCTTCCTCGACGCCTATCTGTCGCGCGCCGGCGAAGGGCTGCTCACCAGCGTCGGCGCCTACCAGCTCGAGGGGCTGGGCGCGCATCTGTTCAGCCGGGTCGATGGCGACTATTTCACCATCCTCGGACTGCCCCTGCTGCCGCTGCTGTCGTTCCTGTCGGGCCACGGCGTGGGACTGGAACAAGCGGCGTGAGCGCGGCCTTCGACGCGCTGAAGAAAGAGGCCGCCGGACGGCCATTCGCCGCCATTGTCGGCTGGCCGGTCGAGCATTCACGCTCGCCGGCGCTGCATGGCTTCTGGCTGAAGCAGCACGGCATCGACGGCCACTATGGCCGCCTGCCGGTCGAGCCGACGACGCCGGCGCTGGAAGCCCTGGTCGCGTTCCTCCACACGACGCCCAATGCGCGCGGCTGCAACCTCACTCTGCCCCACAAGGTCGAGATCATCCCGCTGCTCGACCATGTCGATGCCGCGGCGGCGCGCATCGGCGCGGTGAACACGGTGATCAAGCGCCCCGACGGCTCCCTGGAAGGCCGCAACAGCGACGCTTTCGGCTTCCTCGCCGCGCTGATCGACGGCGCGCCGCGCTGGACGGCGCCCAAGGGCCCGGTGGTCGTGCTGGGCGCCGGCGGGGCCGCACGCGCGATCGTGGCCAGCCTGATGGATGCGGGCGTGCCCGAACTGCGCCTGCTCAACCGCACGCAGTCGGCGGCCGTTGCGCTCGGCGCCGCCTTCACGCCCGACGACGGCCGGCGGATCGCGATCGAGCGCTGGGACGACCGCAACGGCGTGCTCGACGACGCGACATTGCTGGTGAACACCACGTCGCTCGGCATGAAAGGCCAGCCGCCGCTGGAGATCGATCTTGCGCGCCTGCCGAAGGACGCGGCGGTGAACGATATCGTCTACGCGCCGCTCGAGACGCCGCTGCTGGCCGCCGCCCGCGCGCGCGGCAACCGCTGCGTCGACGGGCTGGGCATGCTGCTGCACCAGGGCCGCATGGGCTTCGAGGCGTGGTTCGGCACGAAAGTGGCGGTCAGCGAAGCGCAGCGTCAGGCCGTTCTCGCGGCCTGACTCATCCGGGACCGCGGGCCTCCAGGCCCGCTCATCCCTTTCTCATCTATTCTGCGCCACCAATAAGCCGCGCAGCGGCTTATTGGTTCATACTCCCGAAGAAGTCCTGGTTGGTCTTCGCGGTGCGCAGCTTGTCGAGCAGGAACTCGATCGCGTCGACGGCGCCCATCGGCATGAGGATGCGGCGCAGCACCCACATCTTCGACAGCGTCGCGCGGTCGACCAGCAGCTCTTCCTTGCGGGTGCCCGACTTGGTGATGTCGATCGCCGGGAACGTGCGCTTGTCGGAGACCTTGCGGTCGAGGATGATTTCCGAGTTACCGGTGCCCTTGAACTCTTCGAAGATGACTTCGTCCATGCGGCTGCCGGTATCGATCAGCGCCGTCGCGATGATCGTGAGCGAGCCGCCCTCTTCGATGTTGCGCGCCGCGCCGAAGAAGCGCTTGGGGCGCTGCAACGCGTTGGCGTCGACACCGCCGGTCAGCACCTTGCCGGAGCTCGGCACCACGGTGTTGTAGGCGCGACCCAACCTCGTAATAGAATCCAGCAGGATCACCACGTCCTTCTTGTGCTCGACCAGGCGCTTGGCCTTTTCGATCACCATCTCCGCGACGGCGACATGGCGGCCGGCCGGCTCGTCGAAGGTCGAGCTCACGACCTCGCCCTTCACCGTGCGCTGCATGTCGGTGACTTCCTCGGGCCGCTCGTCGACCAGCAGCACCATGAGGAAGACCTCGGGGTTGTTGGCGGTGATGGCGTGCGCGATGTTCTGCAACAACACCGTCTTGCCGGTACGCGGCGGCGACACGATCAGGGCGCGCTGACCCTTGCCGATCGGCGCGATCAGGTCGATCACGCGGGTCGAGATGTCGAGCTGCTGCTGCGGCGTCGAGCCGGCCTTCTTGGTGAGCGTGCCGGTGCGGCGGCTGCCGCTCGAGACGCGGCCCGAGGAGGTGGCGCGGGCGCCGCCCTCTTCTTCCTTCACGGCCGGCGCCATCACGGCGGCCCCGCCGTCGAGTTCGAGCTTCAGCTTCTCGTCGGGATAGAGCGGCGTCAGCGAGTCGAAGTTGATGCGGTGGCGCAGCGCGTCGGGATCGTCGAAGTTGATCTTGTTGATCTGGACCATGGCGAAGTAGCGCTCGCCGTCCTTGGGGGCGCGGATCTCGCCTTCCACCGTGTCGCCGGTGCGCAGGCTGAACTTACGGACCTGCGTGGGGCTGACATAGATGTCGTCGGCGCCGGGCAGGTAGTTCGCCTCGGTCGAGCGCAGGTAGCCGAAGCCGTCGGGGATCACCTCGATGGTGCCCCGGCCGACGATCACCTCGTCCGCCGCGGCGACCTTCTGGAGGATGGCGAACATCAGTTCCTGGCGGCGCATCGAGGCGGCGCCCTCGACGCCCTTCTCCTCGGCGAAGGCCAGGAGTTCGGGGGGCTTTTTCTTCTTGAGGTCTTGGAGGTCCATGGCTCTTCACTTTGGGAAAATGACGCACGCGCTTGGAGCGACCAGGCGGCCGAACCTTGGAAAAACAGCGCTGTGACGTTCTAGGTAAGGCCCCGTCGATCACCGCCGGGAGGCGGCGCCAAGGGCCTTGGATGGCCGTTATATACGGACGCCGCCCCGTCCTGTCAAAGGGCTCTTCACCCTTTGTTCTCGGCCAGCATCTCGGCGTAGCGGAAGATTTCCGTGTGGTCGGCGCCCTTGCCGAGCTTCTCGTTGGCGGCGCCCCAATAGGCCACGGCCTGTTCGAGGTGGGGCATCTTGAGCTTGAGATGGGCCGCGACGTCGCCCGCGGTGCGCAGGTCCTTGGCCATCAGGCTGGTGGTGAAGCCCGCCGCGAAGGCGCGGTTCACGACCTGCTGGCGGCCCTTCACCTGGGTGGAGTTGCTCATGCCGCTCGAGGTGTTGAACACGTCGACCATCGTGCCGGGGTCGAGGCCGAACGCCTCGCCCACCACCAGCGCCTCGCACATCGCGACCAGGCTGGCGGCCGAGAGATAGTTGTTCAGCGACTTCAGCGCATGCCCCGCGCCTACCGGGCCGCAGAGCGTGATCGCCTTGCCCATCGACGCGATCGCGGGACGCGCGCGCTCGAGATCGGCCTCGGCGCCGCCCACGATGATGGTGAGCGAGCCGTCGATCGCGCGCTTCACGCCGCCGGACACCGGCGCGTCGAGCAGCGCCACGCCCTTGGCCGCGAGATCGCGCGCGAGCTTCTGCGTATCGACCGGATTGGAGCTGCTCATGTCGAGCACCAGCGCGCCCGCCGCGAGGCCGTCGATCGCGG
This sequence comes from Pseudomonadota bacterium, assembly GCA_018240695.1. Taxonomy (GTDB): domain Bacteria; phylum Pseudomonadota; class Alphaproteobacteria; order Reyranellales; family Reyranellaceae; genus Reyranella. The sequence goes on from JAFEFH010000144.1 coordinate 8,527, forward strand.
GATCGCGTCCTTCGAGGACGGCCTGCCGCACGATCTTGCCGTCGGGCAGCATGGTGATCAGCGCGTCGGCGCCCTGCGCCGCAGCCTTGGCCGAGGCGGTGGCCAGTGCGGCGGGATGCGCGCCCACGAAATCCGACACCGCCTTCTGCGAGGTGTCGAACACACGCAGCTTGAAGCCGGCGTCGACGAGGCGCGCCGCCATCGGGCGGCCCATCATGCCGAGGCCGATGAAGGCGATAGTGGCGGGCGGGGTGAGCGGCTTGGTCATGATCGGGCTCCCGGAATGAGGTCGTATTCATAGAACGGCAGCGACCGGCCGGGAATCGCATCCGACGGCGCGTTTCGCAGAAAGCGCGCGCCCATATGCTCGTAGAACGGCGCGGCATGGGGGTCGGCGAGGATGGTCATCCGTGTCGCCCCCAGCTTGCGGGCAAGGCCGGTGGCGGCTTCGAACAGCCGGCGGCCGAGGCCGCGCCCCATCGCCGGAGGATCGACGAACATCTCTTCCAGCGCGACCGTCGAGCCCTCACCCAGCACTTCGACCAGGGCGAGCGGCGGGCCGTCGCCCTCGGCTGCCACGAGAACGCGGCCGGCGGCGATATCGGCCTCATCGACGGTGAGCGCGGGCAGGCAGAGCCGCATGAATGCGGCGTCGTAACCCCAATGGGCCTTCGACCGGACGCAGAGCGCGGTCAGCGCTTCCGCCTCCCCTGCCCTGGCCGGTCGAATGGCCGGCATCGTCAGATGCCGCGGTCCTTGAAGACGCCGCTGGCGGTCTTGAAGGCGTCGAGGCTCGCGGGGATGCCGCAGTAGATGGCGACCTGGAGGAAGATCTCCTTGATCTCGTCCTTGGTCAGGCCGTTGTTCAGCGCGCCGTTGATGTGCAGCTTGAGCTCGGGGCCGCGGTTGAGTGCCGCCAGCATCGCGAGGTTCAGCATCGAGCGGTTCTTTTTGGACAGGCCGGGCCGCGTCCAGGCATAGCCCCAGCAATATTCGGTGGTGATGTCCTGGAAGGCCATCATGAACTCGTCGTTGGCCGCGCCGGCCAGCGAGTTGTCGACATACTTGGCGCCCAACACGGCTTTGCGCATGCGCATGCCGTCGTCATAGAGCTTCTTGTTGCGCGGGTTGGGCTTCGCCTTCTTGGCGGTTGTCTTGGCCTTGGCCATCCGGTCCTCCTGGGATTGAACCGGCGGACCATAGCGCAGGAGCGGCGGCTACGTCGCGGCCTTCGCCTCGTTCGTTCCGCGCGCGGCGATCGGTCCCGCGGCGATGCCCTTGGCACGGGCGCGCCGGCACAGCTCCTCGATGGTGATCGTGTCGAGCTGCGTCATCATCTCCTCGCGCAGCTTCTCCCAGGCCGGCCATACGACCTCATGCGCGAGCGGCGAGCCCACCGACATGTCGTTCGGCTCGGTCTCGGCTTCGAGCCGGCTGACCACGCGCACGACCTCGCCCAGCGTGATCTGCGACCGTTCGCGGCCGAGACGATAGCCGCCGCGCGGCCCGCGCTTGCCGGCGAGGATGCCGGCACGGACGAGATGCTGGAGGACCTGTTCGAGATAGCGCTTGGGAATGCGCTGGCGCTCGGTGATGTCGCCGCTGCGGACCGGCGCGTCGCCGACATGGAAGGCCACATCGAGAACGGCCTCGATGGCGAACATCGTTTTCTTGCTCAGCCGAGGCATCCCGCGTTCCCGTGGCTCCCGTGCCCTATCCCTTGCGCGCCGACCCCGCCGTTGTGCCGGTGGAGCCGAAGCCCCCGGCGCCGCGTTCGGTCTGGCCGAGTTCACCGACCTCCCGCCAGACCGCCCGCGCGTGCCGCGCGACGATCATCTGTGCAATCCGCATGCCACGGGTGATGCGGAACGGCTCCTTGCCGAGATTGATCAGGATGACGCCCACCTCGCCGCGATAGTCGGCGTCGATGGTGCCGGGCGCATTGGCCACGGTGATGCCGTTCTTGGCCGCGAGGCCCGAGCGCGGCCGGACCTGGGCCTCGAAGCCCACGGGCAGCGCGATCGAAATGCCGGTCGGCACGATCCGGCGCTCCAGCGGCGCCAGCTCGATGTCCTGGTCGATCGCAGCCAGCAGGTCGGCGCCGGCAGCGGCGGCGGTGGCGTAGTCGGGAAGCTGGAGATCGCGGCCGTGCGGCAGGCGCACGATCTCGATCTCGACGGTTTCGACGCCTGTCATGCTCGCTGTCACTCCGCGGCCTTGAGCGTGCGCGGTGCCCCGAGCTGGCGGGCGATCCGGTCGGCGAGGCGGCCCGCGACCTCGTCCTTGGCCAAGGTCGGCCATTCCTCGACGCCCTCGCCGGTCACCAGATGCACCGTGTTGCGCTCGCCGCCGAACGTGCCGGTGGCCGGCGAGACGTCGTTGGCGACCATCCAGTCGCAGCCCTTGCGCTTGCGCTTGTCGATCGCGTTGGCGACCAGGTTCTCGGTCTCGGCGGCGAAGCCCACGACCAGCAGCGGCCGCTGCGCGCCGGGCTTCGACACGGTCGCCAGCACGTCGGGATTGGGCACGAGCTCGAGCGCGGGTGGCGGCGCGCCCGCTTTCTTCTTGATCTTGGCGGTGGCCGGCTTGGCCGCCTTCCAGTCAGCGACGGCCGCAGCGAACACCGCGACGTCGAGCTTGCCGGCGGCGAGGCACGCCGCGAGCATCTCGTCGGCGGAGTCGATGCGCACGACTTTCACGCCGGGCGGATCGGCGACGGCGACGGGCCCGCTCACCAGCGTGACCTCGCAGCCGAGCCTGGCCAGCGCGGCGGCAATGGCATGGCCCTGCTTGCCCGACGAATGGTTGGAGATGTAGCGCACCGGATCGATCGCCTCGCGCGTCGGACCCGAGGTTACGAGTGCGCGCTTGCCGGCCAGAGGACCGGTCGAAGCGCCGAGCACCGCCTCGATGGCGACGGCGATCTCTTCCGGCTCCGACATGCGGCCCGGCCCGAATTCGTTGCACGCCATGGCGCCGTCATTCGGCCCGACGAAGATCACGCCGCGCTTCTTCAGGGTCTCGACGTTGGCCACCGTCGCGGCATGCGTCCACATGCGGACGTTCATCGCGGGCGCCGCGAGCACCGGCTTGTCGGTGGCGAGCAGCACGGTGGCGGCGAGGTCGTCGGCCATGCCTGCGGCCATGCGCGCGAGAAGATTGGCGGTGGCCGGCGCCACGACGACAAGGTCAGCGTCGCGCGAGAGCTGGATGTGGCCCATCTCGCTCTCGTCGGTGAGCGAGAACATGTCGCTATAGACCTTGTCTTCGGTCAGCGCCTGGAGCGACAGCGGCGTCACGAACTTCGCGCCCGCGTCGGTCAGCACGCAGCGCACCGACGCACCCCGCGCGCGCAACTTGCGAATGAGTTCGAGGGACTTGAAGGCCGCGATACCGCCCGCGACGATCAGCAGGATCCGCTTGCCGTTCAACATGGCCGCGAGGATATCACAACAGGCGCGTGGCGAAAGTATAGAGCCCGGTCGCCAGGAGCGCCCAGAACACGGCCAACCTGAACTGTTCGACCGACAGGCGCTGGCGGATCCGCTGGCCGACCCACATGCCGGCGATGGCCGGCAGCACCGCCGTGGCCGAGACCACCGCATGCCGGCTGTCGAGCAGCCCGAACCGCAGCAGGGCCGCCACCAGCGACAGCGACATGGCGCAGAGCACCACGCCCAGGGTCTGGACCAGCTCGCTGGGTTTGATGTCGAGGCCTTGCAGATAGGGCATCAGCGGCACCACCGGGACCCCCACCACCCCGGCCACGATGCCGGAGACCACGCCGATCACCGGCGCCAGCGGCTTCTCGAGGTCGGCGTGGATCTTGAGGCGGATGCGCAGCAGGCCGAGGCCGCTATAGA
>JAFEFH010000145.1 GCA_018240695.1 Pseudomonadota bacterium
GACTTCAGCCCATGCGGCATCACCCTCGACTGCGACACGCCCATCCTGACGCGCCACTCGGAGCGCTACTATCCCTGGATCGCCGACGTGAACGTCGCGTTGCCCGAGGTTCTCCTCGTGCCGCTGCATCGAGGGGCGGAGCAACTGGGTACGCTCTGGATCGTCTCCGACGAATTGAGCCACTTCAATGCCGGCCATGTCGAGGCCGTCAAGGAGATCGCCGCCTTCGTCAGCATCGCCTTGCAGATGCACCAGACGGAGAAGCGCCTGTCCAGGGCGCTGAACGAACAGGAAATGCTGACGGCCGAGATGAGCCACCGCATCAAGAACTTGCTCGCGACGACGGGCGCCCTCGTCCAGATGTCGTCGCGCGGCAGTGCGACCAAGGACGACATGACGCACAGCCTGATGGGCAGGCTGAACGCGCTCGGCTTCGCGCATGCGCTGGTCCGCAGCGAGTTCAGCAGCGGCCACGAAGTGCGGGCGGCTTCCCTGCACGATCTTCTCAACGGCGTGGTGTCTCCCTACGCGACGCCTGCCCTGTCGGGCCCGGATGTCCGTCTCGGCGAGCGCGCGACCAACGCGATCGCCCTCATCTTCCACGAGCTGACCACGAACGCCGCCAAGTACGGCGCGCTCGGCGCGGCCGGCGGCACGGTGAGCGTCGGCTGGACGATCGAAGACGACAAGCTCGTGCTGACCTGGACCGAAAGCGGCGGCCCCGCGCCGACGACGACGCAATCCGGGTTCGGCTCGCGGATGGTCCAGGGCACCGTCGCCAGCCTCGAAGGCGCGATCGAGTACGATTGGAAGCCGACGGGCCTGAGCACAAAAGTGAGCATCCCGACGGGGCGGATCGCCAATTGAGTTGGGCCTGTCATCGCGCAGGCCAGCTAGCGGTGTATCGCCCGCCATTCCTTGAACAGGCCTTGCACGTCTGAAGGATCTTCCTCGAAGCGCTTTATGTCTGGCGCAATCGCCCAGGCGTGGGCGGCACTCGTCCAGGCTTGCGCGATCGGAACAACCGCGTCCGGCCGGTCGAGCGTACCCGGCCGCACGTTGACGATATCGGGATAGGCCAGCATTTCGGTATGCGTGCGGGTGAGGCAGTGCGGGCAAAGATGCTGACGATGCATGTTGCCGCTGCCGCCCGGCCAATCCCGCCAGATCGTGCCGCCTTCAATCTGCTCGAAATCCTTGCGCTGCGTGATCATCGACAGCGAGAACGCACTACCCGTCCGCTGCTTGCAATTCCGGCAGTGGCAGATGAACACCGCCAAGGGCAGGCCATTCACCCGATAACGCAGCGCGCCGCAAATGCAGCCGCCCGAAAGTGGCAAATCAAGCACCATGCCATCCCTTACGATCCCACCCGTGTGAAGGGTGTGCTCTCCAGCGGATTAAGGCCCGGTCTCGGCCTTGAGAGGGCCACGCCCCAAGCGCCTCCTGCCTCCTCACCCTACTTCTTGCGCCACGCCTTGATCCGGCGCACTGCCTCCTCCATCTCGGCGGTCGAGCCGGCGAAGGAAATGCGCAACGTGCCCGCCCCTCTGGCGCGGTCGAAGTCGACGCCGGGGGTGGTGGCGACGCCGGCCTCGGCCAGCATGCGCTGGCAGAAGTCGCGGCTGTCGTTGGTGAGGTGCGAGACGTCGGCGTAGATGTAGAAAGCGCCCTGCGCCGGGGTGAGGCGGTCGAGGCCGGCGGCCGGCAGGCCCGCCATCAGGAGATCGCGGTTGGCCCTGTAGCGGTGGACGTGGGCGTCGAGCTCGTCCTTGGCGTCGAACGCCGCGAGTGCCGCGTACTGGCTGAGCGTCGGCACCGAGATGAAGAAGTTCTGGGTCAGCCGCTCGATCGGGCGCACCAGTTCGTCGGGCACGACCAGCCAGCCGACCCTCCAGCCGGTCATCGAGAAGTATTTCGAGAAGCTGTTGACCACGACGGCATGGTCGGAGACTTCGACCGCCGAAGTCGTCTCTCCTTCGTAGACGATGCCGTGATAGATCTCGTCGGAGATCATGCGCACGTGGTTGGCGTCGCACCATTGGCAGAGCGCCGCGAGCTCGGCGCGCGTCACCATCGTGCCGGTCGGGTTCGACGGGCTGGCCACGATCAGGCCGGCCAGCGGCTTTTCCCGGTGCGCCTTCTCGAGCGCGGCGACCGTGGGCTGAAAGCGGTCGGCCTGCGAAGTCGGCAGGTCGACGGCCTCGAGATGCAGCGCCGAGAGGATGTTGCGATAGGCGGGATAGCCTGGTGCTGCCAGCGCCACCCTGTCGCCGGCATCGAAGCTCGCGAGGAACGCGAGCGGAAAGCCGCCGGACGAGCCGGTCGTCACGATCACGCGCTCGGGCGACACCTCGGTCTTGTAGGTCTCGCGATAGTGCTTCGCGATGCGCTCGCGCAACGCCGGCATGCCAAGGGCGGCGACATAGCCGATGCGGTCGGCGTCGAGCGCGGCGTGCGCCGCCGCCAGCGCCGCCCTGGGCGCGGGCGTGCTGGGCTGGCCCACTTCGAGATGGATCACCGTGCCGCCCGCGGCCTCCTTCGCCGCCGCGGCCGCCATGACGTCCATCACGATGAACGGATCGACCGCCTCCGAGCGGCGCGAGATCTTGCCGGCCATGCGCGTTGACCTAGCGCACGGCCGCAGCAGCCGCGAGACCCAGGCTCACGGGATCGACGCCGCCGTTGCAGGTGCCGCCATAGCTGCGGATGCCGTCGGGACAGGCGAGTGCGTTGACGTAACCGCCCTGCCCACGCCGCGCGTTGAGCACCGCGCTCACCGTCTGGCCGCGCTCGATCGAGGCGCGCGCCACGGCGCCGGTCGCCCAGGCCGCCGCCGGCGAGCCGCCGCCCGCACCGGCGAAGCGGAACTCGCCGTTGAACGGATTGCCGATGACGACCGGGCTCACCGCCGCGCTGTCGGCGGTGAGCGCGCCCAGCAGGATGCCGGTGCCGGGCACGATCACACGCGCACCGAAGAGCTGGCCCATCGACAGGCTGCACGCCGTGGCGCTGCCGCTGGGGTCGACAGCGACGAAGCCCGAGATGCCGTCGGAGTTGGTCGGCACCGCCGTCGAGGGGCCGGGCTGGCCGTTCCAGCCGGCAAGCGCGCTGGCGCCGGCCATCGGCGCAGGCGCCACGTAGACCTTGTAGCCGCCATTGTCGGCGCTCATCGGCGGGCCGGCGGCCGGGATCGCGTTGCGCAGCGACTCGAGCGGCAGGTTGCCGCCGATCGACGCGACCTGGCGCGACAGCAGGCTGGCGAAGTTGCCCGAGAAGAAGTCGACGCCGCCGCGCTGCCGCAGCGTGCCGATGGTCGCGGCAAGGTCGGTCGGCTTCCACTGGTCGCCTTCGGTGATCGCGGTGCCCGAGCCGCGGCCGTAGATGCGGCGCGCCTCGCTGTCGGCGCCGAGCAGCGTGGCGCCCGACTGGAGGTCGCGCGACAGGGCGCGCGACACCGTGAAGCCGCCGCGTGCCAGCCGCTCGGCCGGCGTCAGGAGCTGCTCCCACTTGAGCTTGCCATGACGGATATGCATCAGCGTGATCGCCCGCACGCCCAAGGGGACCATGACCTGCACGCCGTTGACCGCGCCCGGCGCGGCCTGCGGCGCGAAGACGAACGACTCGGCCTTGCGCGACTTGGCATCATGCACGATGCAGGCGCCCGACGCGCCGAGGCCGGCGGCGGACGGCAGGGTGACGGCCATGGCGAAATACATGGCGACTGCGGCGTCGACGGAATTGCCGCCGCCCTGCAGCACCTCGCGGCCGATCTCGGCGGCCAGCCCCTCGTCGGCCGAGGCGGCGGCGAACTTGGCACTGCCGCTCAGCAGCGCGCTCAGGCCGGACTTCTGGGGCGAGGCGCCGGACGGGTTCTCCAGGGTCGCCTTGTCCACCTCATTTCCGCCACAAGCCGACAGCAGAAACACGGCGGCTACCGCCCAGTTCAATTGACGCCGCGCGCCCTTGTTCCTAGCCTGCCCGCCGACCGTGCCGCCCGTGTTGAAACGCATCATCACCCTCTTCTGCCTCACCCTGCTGGCGCTGGCGCCGATTCGCGCCGCCCTCGCCCAAGGCAAACTGAATCTCATTCGCGACGCCGAGATCGAGAACACCATCCGCACCTTCATCACGCCGATCTGGCGGGTGGCGGGTCTCAATCCCGAAGCGGTCGAGATCATGATCGTCCAGGACAATTCCCTCAACGCTTTCGTTGCGGGCGGCCAGCGTATTTTCATCAACACCGGCCTACTGATGCGGACCGAGACTCCCGGTCAGCTGATCGGCGTGCTGGCCCACGAGACCGGCCATATCGCGGGCGGCCACCTCGCCCGCCAGCAGGAAGAGCTGCGCAATCTCTCGACCATGCAGATTCTCGAGACCCTGCTGGGCGGCGTCGCCACGGTGGGCGGCGGCATGTCGGGCGGCGGCATGGGGCGCGGCGGCCCGACCGGGCCCGGCGGCAGCGGCGTGCCGGGATCGCTGGGATCGTTCCTGCGCTACTCGCAGACCCAGGAATCGTCGGCCGACCAGGCGGCCATCACTTTCCTCGACCGCGCCCACCAGTCGCCGCGCGGTGTGGTCGAGTTCCTGAAGATCCTCGAGCACCAGGAGCGGCTGTCGCTCGGCCGGCCGAGCCCCTATCTCACGACCCATCCGCTGACCCAGGACCGCATCGCCACCTTCGAGGATGCGCTGGCGCGCTCGCCCTACGCCAACACGCCCGATTCGCCGAAGTTCATCGAGATGCACCAGCGCATGGTCGCCAAGCTCATGGGCTTCGTGGCGCCGGATGCCGCGCTCGCGCGCTATCCCGAGGGCGACCGCGCGGTGCCGGCGCGCTACGCCCGCGCCATCGCGCTCTACCGCAAGGGCGCGATGGGCTCCGCCCTGCTGACGCTCGACGGGCTGCTGAAGGAGCATCCCAACGATCCCTACTTCCACGAATTGCGCGGCCAGATCCTGTTCGAGAACGGCCGTCCCGCCGAGGCGACCCCCTCCTACCGCCGCGCGGTCCAGCTGCTGCCCGGCGCCGGGATCATCAAGATCGACTTCGCGCGCGCGCTGATCGAGACCAACAAGCCGGACGCCGACCGCGAGGCGATCCGCAACCTCGACCTCGCCGTCCAGCAGGGCGAGAGCGACAGCTTCGAGCTGTGGCGGCTCGAGGCGGCGGCCTATTCACGGGCAGGTAACGAAGGCATGACTTCGCTTGCCCGCGCCGAGATGGCAGTAATCCGCGGCGCGCGGAACGAAGCCCAGGCGCATGCCCAGGTCGCGGCGCGCCAGCTTCCCGCCGGCACGCCGGCCTGGCAGCGCGCCCAGGACATCGCGGCCTATATCAAGTCGCGCCCGCGCAGGTAGCGCCGGCCGTTTTCAGTGGAGATCAAGTGATGCGTTCTGTCCTCCTGTTCCTGTGCGGCGTCCTCGTCGCCGGCGCCGCCTTCGTGGCCGCCGACGCGACCTCGCCGCTACGCATCGCCCAGTCTCCGGAGCCCACGTCCGCGGCGCTGGGCAACAGCATCCGCGCCTACCTGGTCGCCAACCCCGAGGTGCTGGTCGAGGCGATGAACGAGCTCGAGCGCAAGCAGGACTCGCAGCGCGAGTCGCAGGCGCAGAAGGCGATCGACAGCCAGCAGGCGGCCCTGCTCGGCGATCCCGAGACGCCGGTCACCGGCAATCCCAAGGGCGACGTCACCATCGTCGAGTTCAGCGACTACCAGTGCCCGTACTGCAAGAAGGCCCATGCCGCCGTGAAGTCGGCGATCGCGGCCGACGGCAAGGTGCGGCTGATCTACAAGGACCTGCCGATCCTGGGCGAGGCCTCGAAGATCGCCGCGGTCGCGGCGCTGGCCTCGATGAAGCAGGGCAAGCACGACGCCTTCCACGACGCGCTGATGACAAACAGCGCCAAGCTCGACGCCGAGCGCATCTTCGAGATCGCCGCATCGGTCGGCATCGACGTCGACCGCCTCAAGGCCGACATGAACGATCCGAAGATCAAGGGCGTGATCGACCGCAACATGGCGCTGGCGCAGGAGCTCGGCGTGCGCGGCACGCCGGCCTTCGTCGTCGGCAAGCAGTTCGTGCCGGGCGCCGTCGATGCCGCGGCCCTGAAGCAGCTCATCGCCGAGGCCCGCAAGGGCTCGTAAGGCGCTAGCGGGACAGCGTCGCCGAGAGGCCCAGGGCCCTCACCAGGTCGGGGCCGGGCCGGCTGAGGTAGCGCAGCTTGTCGACGCCCAGCGGCGGCACCGGCTTGGCCTCGATCGTGAGCGTGCCGCCCTGCTCGATGAACTTCGCGACCGTGTCGAGCAGCTTCGTCATGTCCTCGGTGATCATCACGTCGGGCGGCGCGTAGCGGCGGATTTGCAGGGCCATGTTGGCGCGCGTCGCGGCGCTGCTCTGCGAGGTGGTCAGCGACAGCGCCCGCATCGAGCGCTCGACCATGCCCTTGTCGGCGATCACCAGCCTGGCCTCGCTCAATGCCGCCTTGGTGGTCCGAAGCGCAAGCGCGTTGCCGCCGTCGACCACGCGCCAGAACGCCGCGTCGGCATTGGTCAGCCGGCCGCTCAGGTCGACCGTGCCGAGCTCGGCGCCGACCAGCGAGCAGCGGTCGACCGACAGCTCGCCCTTGCCGCGATCCTCGGTGCCGGCGCAGGTGAGATCGAGCCGCAGGTCCTTCAGCCCCATGGCTTGCAGCGCGAGGCGCAGCTGCAACCCTTCCATCCCGCGCAGCGGCGGCGACAGCACGAAGCCCTCGACCTTGGTGGTGGAGTGGCTGACCTCGCTGCCCTCGTGCGTGGTCACGGTGGTGATGCCGCCCAGCGACACGCCGTAGCGCCTCAGCAGCTCGCCGCCGAAGCCCGAGGCGCCGCTGCGGTCGACATACAGGCGCCCGACCGGCCGGCCGGGCTGCCAGCCGGCCTGCGACATGCCGGCCACGACCTTGCGCAGGTCGAGGTTCTCGGCCGTCAGCTCGGCCATCGAGAAGGCGGGCTCGCTCGCGGCCTTGCCGGTCGCCTCGAAGCTCGCGAGCTTGATCGCGCCGAACAGGCCGCGGTCGACAGTGTCGCCCGACAGCAGCTTGAAACCCGCGGTGTCGCCGGTATGGGCGAGCGTATAGATGACATCGTGTTCCTCGAAGTGGCGCAGCTTCAGCGCCGCCACGATGCGCGCGCTCAGGACCGCGAACTGGGCGGTGCCCGGCGGCACGGTCGGGTCGAAGCGCGCGAGGTCCACGTCCTCGAGGATCAGTTTGCCGAAGCTCCAGCGCTCGCCGTCCGGCATCGCGACCTGGAGCTTGTCGACCTCGACCTTGCCGGCCTTCACGGGATCGCCGAGGCGAAAGCCGGAGAGCGGCGTGCGGCCGTGCAGGATCTCGTCGAGCGGCCAGGACATGCCCGAGATCTGCCAGCGCTCGGCCGACAGCCCGCCGTCGGGCCGCACCGGGCGCACCTCGTTCAGCGTGATGCGGCGGTCGAGCAGGCCGATCTCCGCGGAGCGCACGGTGACCGTGCCGCCGCGCTCGATCTCGGAGCGGACGCGGTCGGCGAGATAGGTCTCCGCCAGCGGCAGCACCGCCGCGGCCGCGCCGGCCAACACGAGGAGGACGGCCAGGGCGATGACGAGCTTTTTCACGGGCGCGATGTCCTCAGGGTTCGGCGTCGGGTTGCTTCGACGGCTGGGCGGCGTCGAAGGCCGGGTGCTTCATGCAGGTGTCGAAGATGCGCCGGATGGTCGGGTAACGCGCCATATCGACCTTGAAGCGGCCGGCGTTGAAGACCTGCGGCACCAGGCAGAGATCGGCCATGGTCGGCGTGTCGCCATGGCTGAAGGCGCCGGTGCGCGGATCGGTGGCGACCGAGGCCTCGTAGGCCTCGAAGCCGGTCTCGATCCAGTGGCGCGACCACGCGAACGTGCCCTCCTCCGACTGCTCGTACTTCTCGCGCAAATAGGCCATCACGCGCAGGTTCTGGATCGGATGGATGTCGGCGGCCGGGATCAGCGCCAGCGAACGCACCCGCGCGCGGCCGACCGGGTCCTTGGGCAGCAGCGGCGGATTCGGATGCGTCTCTTCGAGATATTCGAGGATCGCCAGCGACTGGGTCAGCACCTCGCCGCCGTCGAGCACGAAGGCCGGCACCAGCTTCTGCGGGTTGATCGCCACGTAGTCGGGCGCGCGCTGCTCGCCCTTGCGCAGGTGGCGGAACGCGTGGTCGACCTTCAGGCCCTTCAGCTCGAGTGCGATGCGCACGCGAAAGGCCGCCGACGAGCGGAAATAGCCGATGAGTTTCATGCGCCGAGCTTAGCCCGGCGGATCGTATTTGACGACCTTCTGGTCGATCGCCCCGAAGATCGACAGCCCCTCGGCATCGAACATCTCGATCCGCACTTCGTCGCCGAACTTCAGGAAGGGTGTCACGGGCTTGCCGCCGTCGATCGTCTCGCGCACACGGCGCTCGGCGATGCAGGAGCAGCCGACCGAGGCGTCCCGGTTGGCGACGGTGCCCGAGCCCACGACCGTGCCGGCCTCGAGGTGCCGCGTCTTCGCCGCATGGGCAATGAGCTGGCCGAAGTCGAAGGTGAGATCGGTGGCGGCGTTGGGGTGGCCGAACTCCTTGCCGTTGAGGGTGGAGATCAGCGGCCGGTCGAGCCGCGCGCCGTTCCACGCCGTGCCCAGCTCCTCCGGCGTCACCGCGACCGGCGCGAAGGCCGTCGCGGGCTTGCCGTGGAAGAAGCCGAAGCCCTTGGCCAGTTCCGTGACGATCAGGTTCCGCAGCGACACGTCGTTCAGGATGGTCACCAGCTTGATGTGCTTTCGCGCCGCTTCGGGAGAGATTCCCATCGGCACGTCGTCGACGATGACCGCGATCTCGCCCTCGAAATCGATGCCCCAGGCCTCGTCCGCCATCTCGATCTCGTCGTTGCAGCCGGTGAAACCGTCCGAGCCGCCCTGGTACATCAGCGGGTCGGTCCAGAACGAGGGCGGCATCTCGACACCGCGCGCCTTGCGCACCAGCTCGACATGCACGACGTAGGCCGACCCGTCGGCCCACTGATAGGCGCGCGGCAGCGGCGCCGCCAGCGCCTTGGTGTCGAGCTCGAACGAGCCGACGGCCTTGTCGTCGCGCAGCCTGTCCGCCAACTCGGCGAGCTTGGGCGAGACAGTGGCCCACTCCTCGATCGCCTTCTGCAACGTGGGCGCGATGCCGGTCGCGCGCACGCCGCGCTTCAACTCCTTGTCGACGACGATGAGCGTGCCGTCGCGGCCGCCCTCCTTCAGACTCGCGAGCTTCATTATTCGGCCGCCTGCTTGGTTTCGGGGGGAGTCCACGACTTCACGTAGCCCTCGAACTCGACGCCGGCGGGCATCGCCGCCATGTCGACCGCGTCGCGCGTGTCGACCATGACCGCGACTTCGTCGGTCTCGGTCTTGCCGCCCTTCGTGGCCGCGGTGAAGGCCTTGGGATGCGGGCCGTGCGTGAAGCCCGACGGATGCACGGTCATCATGCCGGGATGGATGTTGTCGCGGCTGAAGAAGCTGCCCTTGTGGTAGAAGATGATCTCGTCGAAATCGTCGTTGTTGTGGAAGAACGGCAGCCGCAGCGCCTCGGGATCGCTCTCGAGCGGCCGCGGCACGAAGGTGCAGACCACGAAGCGGCCGGCCACGAAGGTCGTGTGCGCCGACGGCGGCAGGTGCGCGCGATGGCTCATCAGCGGCCGCAGGTCGCGCCAGTTGACCCGCACGACGCTGAGATCGCCGTGCCAGCCCACCGCATCCAGAGGGTTGAACGGGAAGGTCACGGTCGAGAGCTGGTTGCGGCGCTTCACCGAGACCTTCCAGGTGCGCTCGTCCTGCTGGGCCTTGAACGCATCGTCGATATGCGGCGTGTCGAGGATCGCCGGATCGAAGATCGCGTGGCGTCCCACCATGCCCTTCTCCGGCAGGGTGAAGTGATCGTTGGTCGCCTCGATCATCAGCGCCATGGTGGGCTTGGCCGGCGACAGGCGCCACATCGTGCCGCGCGGGATCACCAGGTAGTCGCCGTCGCGATAGTCGAGATGGCCGTAGTCGCAGAACAGCGCGCCCTCGCCCTCGTGCACGAACAGGATCTGGTCGCCGTCGCTGTTGCGCGCCAGCTCGGTCATCGGCTTGTCGAGCTTCCAGATGCGCATCTGGAGGTGCGGGTTGTTCATCACCGGCTCGGCATGCCAGGGGTTGGACTGCCCCGTCACCAGCCTGTTGAGATCGAAGGCGCGCGGCCGGATGGCGCCGTCGAACTCGACCCAGTCGGTCGGCTTGTGCTTGTGGTGGAACTGCGCGGAGGGGCCGAAGAAGCCCTCCTTGCTGATCTCGCGCTCGTAGGTGCCCGCGGGCAAGCGAACATGGGCCTGCCGCGACGCGTTGCCCTCGAGCTGACGCAGCGGAATCCAGTTCTTGGCCATGGCGTCCTCCTAGTTCTTGTCCTGCAACACGCCGCGGCGGATCTGGTCGAGCTCGATCGACTCGAACAGCGCGCGGAAATTGCCCTCGCCGAAGCCCTCGTTGCCGCGGCGCTGGATGATCTCGAAAAAGATCGGCCCGATCACCGTCTGGGTGAATATCTGCAACAGCAGTCCACCGCCCTTGGTCGGCGCGCCGTCGATCAGGATGCGGTCGGCGGCCAGCCGCGCGAGGTCCTCGCCATGGCCCGGCAGGCGCGCGTCGACCTGCTCGTAGTAGGTGTCGGGCACGTCCTGGAACGGCACGCCCCTTGTCTTCAGCGTCTCGACCGTCTCGTAGATGTCGCCGGTGCCGAGCGCGATGTGCTGGATGCCCTCGCCGCGATAGGCCGAGAGATATTCCTGGATCTGCGACTTGTCGTCGGTGCTCTCATTGATCGGGATGCGGATCTTGCCGCACGGGCTGGTCATCGCTTTCGACTTGAGCCCGGTCAGCTTGCCCTCGATGTCGAAGTAGCGGATCTCGCGGAAATTGAAGAGCCGCTCGTAGAAACCCGCCCATTCGTCCATGCGGCCGCGATGGACGTTGTGCGTGAGATGGTCGATGTAGGTGAGGCCGACACCCTTCTGATGGCGGTCGACGCCCGGCAGAAACTCGAAGTCGACGTCGTAGATGCTGCCCTTCTCGCCGTATCGATCGACCAGATAGACAAGCGAGTCGCCGATGCCCTTGATCGTCGGGATGTTGAGCTCCATCGGCCCGACCTTGTTCTCGACGCCCCAGGCGCCGAGGGACAGCGCCCGCTTGTAGGCGAACGGTGCGTTCTTCACGCGGAAGGCGATGGCGCAGATCGACGGACCGTGCACCCGCGCGAAGCCCTGCGCGAAGCTGTCGGGCTCGGCATTGACGATGAAGTTCACGTCGCCCTGGCGGAACAGCGACACGTCCTTGGAGCGGTGCCTGGCGACCTTCACGAAGCCCATGCTCTCGAACAGGGCGCCCAGCGCCGCGGGATCGGGCGCGGTGTACTCGACGAACTCGAAGCCGTCGGTGCCCATCGGGTTGATCGCGTCGACTTCGAAGACCTTGGGGTCGGTGACGATCGCCATGTTTGACCTCCCATCGGAATTAGTTTCAAATGTAACTATTATGCCGAACCTTCCGCAAGCCCCAAAAGCGGCCTCAAGACCGACGCTCGAACTCGAGCACTTCCTCCCCTACCGGCTGTCGGTCCTCGCCCAGCTCGTGAGCGAATCGCTCCACGATCTCTATGCCGGCCCCTTCGACCTGACCGTCACCCAGTGGCGGGTCATGGCGGCGCTGGGCCGGTTCGCGCCGCTGACTGCTTCCGATGTGGGTCACCGCATCGTCATGGACAAGGTGGCCGTCAGCCGGGCGGTTGCCGGCCTGATGAAGCGCGGCCTCGTCGAGCGGGCCACCGACCGCGCCGACCGCCGCCGATCCTCGCTGCGGCTCAGCACCCGCGGCCGCGCCATGCACGCCCGGATCGTGCCGCTGGCGCTGGAATACGAGCAAAAACTCTATGCAGCCCTAACGCCGGAGGAGCGCCAGACGTTCAACAGCCTGTCCGACCGGCTGTTTGCCCGCGCGGAGGCCCTCAGGTTATAAGGCCGCGACCTACAAGATTAAGACGTGGAGGCAGGATTGGCCGCAAAGGCCGCCCGGCGCTCACCGGCCCTGAAGCCGGTGCTGGTGCTCAACGGGCCCAAT
>JAFEFH010000146.1 GCA_018240695.1 Pseudomonadota bacterium
TGCCGCACCGAGGCCCAGCGCCACCGACGCCGGCACCACGATGGCGACGTAGAGCAGCGTGTTGGCGAGCGAGATGCGGACGGTCTCGTCCTCGGTCATCTCGATGTAGTTGGCGAGACCGACGAACGACAGGCTGGGCGCGCCCAGTTGGTAGTTGGTGAAGCTGAGCGCCACCACCGCCAGCAACGGCCCGATCAGGAACACCGCCATCAGCAGCAGCGCCGGCGCCGTCAGCAGCAGGACCGGACCGCGGTTGTTCATGGCCGCAGCCGCTGGCCCGCGGCGTCGAACGCCAGCAGGTGGCGAGGATCGATCGAGAGGCCGACCGTGTCGCCGACCGCGAACGACTCAGCCAGCGCCGGATCGGCCCGCGCGATCACCGGGGCCAGCACGCCCGCCACCTCTACATGCAGGAAGAGATCGGAGCCGAGGTTCTCGCGGTAGGACAGCCGCCCGCGCAGCGCGCCTCCGTCCGCCTGCACGGCCAGACGCTCCGGCCGGATCGCCACCTGCGCGCCGGCCGGGAGGCTGGCCGACAGCAGTGTCGCCGGCAGCACGTTGATGCGCGGCGTGCCCACGAACTGCGCCACCGCCAGCCACCCCGGATCGCGATAGAGCGCGTCGGGCGAGGCGACCTGTTGCAAGCGGCCGTTCAGGATCACGGCGACGCGGTCGGACATGGTCATGGCCTCGACCTGGTCGTGCGTCACGTAGATGAAGGTCGCGCCGAGCTGGCGATGGAGCTGGGCGATCTCGGCGCGCATGTGCACGCGAAGCTCGGCGTCGAGGTTGCTGAGCGGCTCGTCCATCAGGAAGACCTTCGGCCGGCGCACCATCGCGCGGGCGAGCGCCACGCGCTGCTTCTGGCCGCCGGACAACTGGCCGGGCTTGCGCGGCAGAAGGCTTTCGATGCGCAACATTCGCGCCACAGTCTGCACTTCGACCGCGATGGATTTGTGAACCCGCCGCGCCGACGGCACGAGACCGAGCCCGGGCAGGCGCTGCAACGGCGTCAGCCGGCGCATGCGCAGCGGCACGGCGATGTTCTCGGCGACCGTCAGGTGCGGATAGAGGGCATATGACTGGAACACCATGGCGATGTCGCGCGCATTGGGCGCGAGGCCTTCCATGGCCGCGCCGTCGATCGTCACCGATCCGGTGCTCTGCGTCTCGAGCCCGGCCACGATGCGCAACAGGGTCGACTTCCCGCAGCCCGAGGGCCCGAGCACCGTGATGAATTCGCCCGCTTCGATATCGAGGTCGACGCCATCGAGCACCAGCGTCTCGCCGAAGCGCTTGGTCACGCCGGCAATGCGCACCGCGCCCTGCGCGGAGCGTGCGATCGCGGTCGCCTCTGGCGTCACGGCGAGCATCTGCGGCGAGGCCTCCCTTCCTCCGTTTCGGAGATGCTAGCCGCCGTCCCGAGGATTGAAAAGACCTCATCCCCGGACTCTCTTTGATTGAGCTTTTCTCACTCCCTCTTCCCGCCTATGCTGCGGCCATGCTCGCCTCGGCTTCCATCCTCATGCGCATCCGCCAGATGAGCGACGACCTGCCGCCCACGGCGCGGCGGATCGCGACCTATTTCGAGGATCACGCCGAGGAGGTGATCCGCATGTCGATCACCGAGGTTGCCGAACAGACCCATGCCAGCGAAGGCAGCATCGTGGGTCTGTGCCGCCGCATCGGCGTCTCGGGCTTCCAGGAACTGAAAATCATGCTGTCGCGCGACCTCGTCGAGCCGATGCGCCTGATCCACGAGGACCTGCGCGAGTCCGACACCGTGGCCGACGTGAGCGAGCACGTGTTCGCCGCCCACATCGCCTCGCTTCAGGAGACGCACAAGCTGCTCTCGGCCAAGACGCTGGGCCGCGCGGTCGACCTCGTGCGCACCGCCAAGCGCGTCGAGGTCTACGGCATCGGCAGCGCCGCGCCGATCGCGCAGGACCTCGCCTACCGGCTGCTGCAACTCGGCTACCAGGCCAAGGCCGTGACGGACTCGCACATCCAGGCGGTGAGCGCGTCGATGACCGATTCGGCGACCGCGGTCGTCACCATCTCGCATTCCGGCAGCACGATGGAAACCGTGATGGCCACCAAGCTCGCCCGCGAGGCCGGCGCACGCACGATCGGCATCACGCGCATGGGCAAGTCGCCGCTGTCGCGGCACTGCGAGATCGTCCTGCACACCATCGCCAACGAGACCCGCTACCGGCCCGAGGCGATGAGCAGCCGTGTGGCGCAGCTCGCCATCATCGACACGCTGGTCTCCTGCTGCGCCCTGGCTGACGCCCGGCGCTCGATCTCCAAGCTGCAACTCACCGCCCGCGTGCTGGCCGGAAAGAGGTTCTGATGCGTGCCATCATCATCGGCGCCGGACGGGGCAGCCGGCTCATGCCC
Source organism: Pseudomonadota bacterium (assembly GCA_018240695.1). Classification (GTDB taxonomy): domain Bacteria; phylum Pseudomonadota; class Alphaproteobacteria; order Reyranellales; family Reyranellaceae; genus Reyranella. Next base: position 2,401 of record JAFEFH010000146.1, read on the forward strand.
ACGACCGAGAACGCCCCCAAGTGCTTCGCCGAGATCCGCGGCAAGCGCATCCTCGACTGGACCGTCGAGGCGCTGAAGGGCGGCGGCTGCACGGAAATCTGCTTCATCGGCGGCTATCGCATCGAAGCGGTGAAGCGCGAGTATCCCGACTTCGTCTTCCGCGAGAACAAGGACTGGGAGAACAACAACATCCTGGTCTCGCTGATGTGCGCGGCGGACCTGATGGACCGGCCGTTCGTCACCTCATATTCCGATATCCTGTTCACGCGAGACGTCGTGCGCGGCCTCGTGCAGTCGACCGACGAACTGGCGCTCGGCGTCGATACCGACTGGCGCGAGCACTACAAGCCGCGCACCCAGCACCCGCCGCACGACGCGGAGAAGGTCATCACCAAGGCCGGCCGGGTCGAACGCGTCTACCGCACCATTCCCTACGACGACGCCACCGGCGAATTCATCGGCGTCGCGCGCTTCGGCACAGAAGGCGGCCGCCGGTTCCGCGCGTTCTACGAGCGCCGCAAGGCCGAGTTCTGGGGCCGCCCGTACCGCGAGGCGGCGACATTCCAGAAGGCGTACCTGATCCACATGTTCCAGGACATGATCGAGCAGGGCCACGCGTTCGGCCATGTCGATACGCCCGGCAACTATCGCGAGATCGACACGCAGGAAGACATGAACCTCGCGCAGACGCTGTGGAAGCCATGACCGCCCTGAAGAAGACCCTGCCGCTCTTTCCCGCCTCCATCGTCGGCTCGATCCCGCGCCCGCTGGTCGTGCGCGAGCTGATCGAAAAGGCCGAATGGAACGCCACCGACCGCAATACGATGGACGCCGCCGTGCGCTTCGTGGTCGCGCTCCAGGAACGTGCCGGCCTCGACGTGGTCAACGACGGCGAATGGCGGCGGCGGTCCTACATCGGCGTCATTGCCGAGCTGGCGCACGGCTTCACCCTGGAGATCAATCCAGCCGATGGCCGGCCCTGGACGGTGGTGACGGAGAGGCTCGCGCCCAAGCCCGCGGGCTTCATCGCCGCGGAGGCGCGTTTCGTGAAGCAGGTCGCCACCGTGGCGACGAAGATCACCCTGCCCGCGCCCGCCCTGCTGGGAGAGAGGCTGTGGGACGCCGGCCGGTCGAAGAATGCCTATCCCGACCGCGACGCCTTCGTGCGCGATTGCGTGGCGCCGCTGCGTGCCGAGATCTCCCTGTTGCAGGACATGGGCGTGGAGATCGTGCAGATCGACGATCCGCATCTTTGCCTGTTCGTCGACCCCGACGTGCGCAGGCGCTACGACAATCCCGACAAGGCCGCCGACTTCGCCGTCGACATGATCAACGAGACGGTCGCGGGCTTCACCGGCATCAAGTTCGCCGTCCATCTCTGCCGCCGCGCCGGCGCGCGCGTGCGCGGGGAGAAACATCATGCCGGCACCTATGGGCCGATCCTGAATCAGCTTAACCGCCTCGAGGTCCAGCATCTCACGATGGAGTTCACCGCCGCCGGCGCCGACGACCTCGAGAGCCTGGGCCGCCTGCGTCCCGACTTCGAGCTGGGCCTTGGCGTCGTCGACGTGACACCCGGCGAGCCGCAGACCGCACCGATGGTCGCCGCGCGCGTCGAGCGCGCGCTGTCCCGCATCGACAAGGCGCGCATCACGCTCAATCCCGATTGCGGCTTCGCGCCGGGTTCGGCCGCCAAGGTCGACACCGACGAGGTCTATCTCAAGCTCAAGGCCGAGGCCGAGGCCGCGCAATTGCTGCGCGACCGCTACGCCTAGCGCACCTCAGAGCAGGAAGGTGTTCGTGCGATCGAGGAAGTCGTGCATGTGCACGATCATCTGCTCGCTCTCCAGAAGGCACACGCCGTAGGCCGGCGGCTCGTGGCTGCCCATGATGCGGCCCTCGATGACGAAATCGAGCGCCACCTGGTGGCTGGTGGCGCGCAACGTCGAGATCGGGATGCCGCGCCAGCTTCCCGCCACCGGCCGGTGCAGATGGCCGAAGAAAAGATGGCGGATGTTCGTTTTGCCGGCGATCGCGTCGTGGAACGGCTGGGGCTCGAGCAGCGAGATGTCGTCCATGCGCTTCAGCCCGACCTTGAACGGCGGGTGATGCATGAAGATCATCACCGGCCGGTCGCCGGCCTTGTCGAGCGCCGTCTTCAGCCAGGCGCCGCGCCTGGCGCAGAAACTGCCCCACGGCTTGCCCGGCTCGTTCGTGTCGAGGCAGACGCCCAGCACGCCCTCGCCCATCTCGAACGTGTACTGGATGAAGCCGTCGGCATCGACCGGCGTCGCCGGAAACATGGCCCGGAAATTGGCGCGATCGTCGTGGTTGCCCACCATCAGGTGGTAGGGAATCGCCAGCTTGTCGAGTTCCCGCTTCAAAGCCTCGTAGGCCTCGGGCTGCCCCTTGTGGGCGAGATCCCCGGTGAAGATCGCGAAGGCGGCGTCGCCGTGGTTGCGGTTGACGTCGGCGATGCACAAGGCGAGCCGGTCGGTGGGATTCAGTCCGTAGAGCAGGTTGCCGGGCGGAACGAAATGCGTGTCGGTGATATGGATGAACTTCTGCATCGTGTCGGGATTTCTAGCCAACTTGCCGGCCGGAGTCGAACCGCGGCGCGTCACGCCACCGTCGAACGGGCGCGCCAACGACCTACGCTCCAACCCAGGCCGAGCAACAGAAGAACAGCGACAGCGGCGATCCCCGCGGCCTTCGCGGGATGGCGTGCCGCCGCCCGCGCCGTCTCCGCCGGCCAGGCCAGCAGGCGCTTCAGCCAGAAGTCCCGCGCCGCCTGGAAGTCGGGCTGCGGACAGGTGCCGCCGAAGGACTTTGCCCAGGGCTGATAGGCGCCAGTCGCGGCGTAGCGGCGCCAGATCGTGGTGGCGCGCGGCTGGTCGTCGCTGTCCTTGGCGAAGCGCGCCGCCCAGCACAGCGTCGCGGCATAGGCCTGCGAGCGCTGCGGCAGCAGATCGGCCGCCTCGATCGCCCGGTCGGCCGCCAGGACGCGATAGTGGAAGCGCACATCCGGCCTGGGGGCGCTCGCGGCGACGCGCGCCGCCTCGTCGGGACCCAGCAGGGCACGGTTGGCCTTCAGCCGTTGCGGATCCTGATCCTGTTCGTCCACCGGCGCTGCCTGGCCGATGCCGCCCGCGAAGTTGCCGCCCAGCACCGCTTCGTCGGGCGGGCCTTCGGTGCCCATGATCTCGAGCCCTTGCCGGCGTGTCATCATCGCCACCTTGAACAGCGTCTCGGCGCGGGACACGCTCTGCCAGCGCGAGGTCGGCGCCGAGGCCGCAACCGCATCGACATAGGTGCGTGCCTCGTCGGCGAGCGGCGGCAGCGGCTTGAGCGGATGGTCGTCGGATTTGCGCGGCTCGGTCGGGAAATAGGCGACGGCCTCGGCGTTGCGGCCGGCGCGGATCAGGCGGCGTCCCAGCAGCATGCGCAGGCTGGCGCGCGGCTCGAGGCCCAGCCAGCCGTAGCTCGGCGCGTTCGCGGACGGCACAGGTTGCAGGCCGTCGACGAAGGTCTTGAGCTCGTCGACCGTCAGCACGCGCTCGGCGATGTAGGTCACGTCGCCCCAGTAGTTCTCCGCCACCGGGAACAGCAGGCGCAGCGATTCCATGTATTGGCCTTCAGCGACGCGCATCACCGCGAGCTCGCCGCGCAGCCGCAGTTTCGCCGGGTCGTCGAGGTCGCCCTTCGCGCTTGCCGTCGCGGCGCCCAACGCCGCCGTCCAGTCGCGCACCGCCGCCCCGCGATCGCCGCGGCGCAGGCCGAGCTTGGCGCGCACCCAGAGACCGAGCGGCAGGCGCGCGGTCTGCGTGAGCTTCTCGGCGACGTCATAGCGCGCGGTCTGGTAGGCGAGCGCCGCCAGCCGGTCGACGTCGTCGCCCGTGGGAAGGTCGGGCTGCGCCAGGATGGCGTCGATCACACGCTCCGCGCTCTCGTCGTCGCCCACGCCGTCGCCCCAGATCTCCTGGCCGTTGCGCGCCACGACATAGGTCACGAGCAGGCGCCGGACGATCGGCTCGGATGCCACGTCCTGAAGGAAGTCCGGCCGGTCGATCAGCCACGCCGCGACCTCGCGCAACGACAGCAACGCGATCTTCGAGCCCGCCGCCGCCTGCTGCGCATAGAGCCGCACGGCATCGGCGGCATGTTTCACCGCCGTCGCCTTGTCCATGTTCGGCGGCGGCACCACCGCGTCCGGCGATGTGAAGCCCAGCGCCAGCATGTCGAGCCGCGCTTCTTCGCCGAGGCTGGCGACGCCGAGCCCCATGGGATCAGGGGCACCGGCCAGCGCATGCGCCCGCGCGCCGCGGAAAGCGGCCCGGGCACTGGCGGCATCGCCCATCTTCTGCAAGCTGCGGCCGCGCATGTAGGTGGCCGCGACTGCGCGCAGCTGGCGCTGGGCTGGCGGCAGGCGCTCGACGTCGTTGAAATACTTGGCTGCCGACTCGTAACGCTCGGCATGGAACTCGACCGCGCCCGCGATGTAGGTCGTCACCGCGGGTGGCAGGCCGACCCCGGCAGTCAAGGCGGCGTCGCCATTCTCCGCTGCCCGTGCCAGTGCGAGCTTACGCATCAGGAACGTCGTGGCGCCGGTCGCCTGTCCGCGCCACGCGCCTGAATCGGCCTCGCGACGTTCGGCCGCGACCGCCTCGGGCGTATCCGATGGTTCTTCGCTTTCGACCGCCTTCAAGGCGCCCGTCGGTGCGGCGGCAAGTTCCTTCACCTTGGAATCGAAGTCGAGCGAGATCGGCTCGGCGACGGCTTCCGAGCGGCTGTCGAACAACTGCCACGGAAAGTTCGGCCCGCAGGCCGCGGCCACGCCGATCCCGGCCACCGAGACCACGGCGGCCCACAAGGTCTTATCGAGCGACATCGAGTTGCCTCTGCGGTTGCGCACACCGGGCCCATCCGATGGTGCGTTTGGTGTGGGCGCGCAGCCGGCCGGCGCTACGCGCCTCGAGCGCCGGTGCCGTGCCGGACGATGCGAGATGAAAGCCGTTGGCGCCGTCGGCCGCCGCGCAAGCGGGATCGAGGCCGATCTGGCGCGGCAGCGGCGCGTCGACCGTGCCGTCGTTCGCCAGCACCACGTTCCAGAGATCGGCCTGATCGGTGGCTTCCAGCACCGCACTGACCTGCGCCGGCGGCAGCTGGCCGGCGATCACCGCGCGCCAGGTCTCGGGACTCCACGCCCGGCGGTCGGCGTCGGTGGGCAGGCGGAACCACGCCACACCGACCAGTCCATCGGGCGCATTGTCCTCCAACCGGCGCAGCAGATGGCGGACCGCTTCGGGCGCGGCCATCAACATCTGACTGTCGGCCGCGCCGGCCAAGATCGGCCGTTCGCCCTCGACACCGGCCAGCCGGCCGTCGGCGCCCCAGCTCACGCGCACATCGTAGGCCGGCAGCGCCACCCGGAACGGACGGCCGGTGCGCAACGCGAAGGTGCGCACCCAGCGCTCGGCCTGCTCGGGATCGAACAGGCCGCGCCGCGGATCGTCGACTGCGTGGACTTGCAGGACGATCTCCGACACGTCGGCGCCAAGGCGCGTCAACTCGGGCGAGTTCATCCAGGTCGGCAGCGCCGTAATCGACAGCGCAAGCGTGGGCGGCAGCCGGCCTCTCAGCGCCGACAGGAAACGGGCGTAGTCGGCGAGCCGTGATGTCGGGCAGTCATAGTCGATCTCGACACCCGCCAGCGGTACCCTCAGGCCGCGGATCGTGTCCGTGACCCGATCCACCATCGCGGCCATGCGCTGCTCTTCCAGGCGACCGTCGATGCGCAGCACCGCGACGACGGGGCGATGCGTCGCGGCGACGCGATCCCAGGACACCTCGACATCGGTCCAGCGTCCGCTCCGATCGGCTTCGGCGACCAGGATGCGCCAATTGCGGATGAGGTCGGCGGAACGATCGGCCGCCGCAACGAGCGCCGGCGTCCAGACGCGCTGCCATATATAAGCATCGTGCGGCAGCGGCCCGGGCGCGCGCACGGGAAGAGCCGATCCCGTCAGGCAGATCACGCACGCCAACGCCACGAGGAGCAACCGCATACCGGCAATTTAGCATGGAATCACTGCGCGCGGATTGCGCACGCTCTATTCCACGGAAGTGGCCGAGGGCAAGAGAGAGCGTCTGCCGCGCAGCGCGACCCTCGACATGTTGTATGTGCAGGACGACGTCGAAAACACCTCGGGCGCCGCCGGCGAGAGCGCCGGCCTCATTCACGAGCTGAAATCCGTAAAACAGATCGTCAACGACACGATCGCAGGCTTCTGGCACGAGATCGATCGGTTGGCTGCCCTGCGGCGTTAGTGCCGCCCCCTTTCCGACGCAATCCACTCCGCTGCGGCGCAACCATTTGGCCGCAAATGGCTTTTGTACATATGGAGTGGCGAGGTACAGGCGCGTCGACCGCCTTTTCCATCATGGAGAGCACGGCTGCTCCATCGTCGCGCACCGGTGCTCGCAAGATCTACTATCTGGATTCGCGAGCCGCCGGCGTGGTCGGAAAATGGCGTCCTCACCTGGAGCGTGCACGGGCGCTTGGGTTCGATCACCTGTGCATACCGCCTGCGTTCGCGACCGGCGGCACCAATGACATTTTCCTTGCAGCCGACGGCGACCACGCCGCCGCGAGCTTCGGCAAGACGGCCGGAGTCGACCAAACGCTGGGCGGGTTGGCGACCATGGCGCGCGAGGCCGGCCTCACCTTGATCGTGGACGTTGTCCTCGACCGCATCGCGGCCGGTGGACCGCTCGCCAAATCTCTTCCCCTCCAGAGCGAGACGCTCGACCACACGATCGTCGATCCGCGCCGTTCGGCAGATGCCGGGCATGCCGCTTCGTTGCGTTACGATGACACCGCGAGCGTGCCCGCCCTCGTGCACTGGTGGACGGAACGCCTGACGCGCTTCGCTGAGCGTGGCGTCGGCGGCTTCCGTTTGCTGGGCCTCTCCCCAGTACCGGCCGGCGCGGTCGCGGAAATCATTGCGGGCGTGCGCAAGTCTGCCGCCACCACGGTCTTTCTCGCCTGGACGCCGGGCTTGCCGCGCGACCGGGTGACGGCGCTCGCAGGCTGCGGCCTCGACGGCGTCTTTGCCTCGACGCCCTGGTGGGACGGCAAGGCGAGCTGGTACGTCGAAGAGCACGAGGCCTTGCGCCGCATCGCCCCCGTGATCGCTCCGGTCGAAGTGCCTTTCGGCGAGCGCGCGGCCGAACGCGGCACTTTGCACGGCCGGCGCACGCTCAAGATCGCGGCCGCGACAGGGGACGGCCTGCTCGTGCCCATGGGCTTCGAGTTCGAATCGCGCCGTCGCATGGAACCGCGCTTCTCCGGCACCGAAGAGCAACCCGCGTCGGCAGCAGGCACGCCACCGCTCGCCTCCGCCATCGTCGAAGCGAATGCCTTGGTCGACAGGCTGGCATCGTCCGGCAGCGGCCTGCGCAGCCAGACCGGACCCGGTAGCCGGACCACCATCCTCCGGCGGGGAGAAAAGACGGTGATCACCATCGATGCCGACGAGGTCAATGTCGTCGACGCGGCTGCCGAACCACCCATCGTCGACCAGAGCCGCGCCCGCAAGACGGTGCTGCGCGCCGCCACGCAGGCGCCGCGCATCGTGATCGACAACATCACGCCGCGGGTCGATGGCGGAAATTTTGCCGTGAAGCGCATCGTCGGCCGAGAGATCACGGTCGAAGCCGACGTATTCATGGACGGGCACGACGTCCTGGCGGTCGATCTTCAATGGAAGCCCGCCGACGACACCAGCTGGCAACACGTGCCCATGAAGCACATCGCCAACGACCGCTGGCGGGCCTCATTCACCCCGGCACGCATCGGCCGCTGGAGCTTCACCGTCGAAGCCTGCCTCGACGAACTCGCGACCGTCCGCCGTGCGCTCCAACTCAAGAAGGATGCCGGCGTCGATTTCTCGGTCGAAGCGTCGGAGGAAAAGGCTCTCGAAGCCGCGGGTACGCATCGCGCTTTCACCGTGCGCCACGAACCGCCGCAGCTCCTCGACGTCGAACGTCCGCAGGCGGGCTGTGCGAGCTGGTACGAGCTGTTCCCGCGCTCCATCACCGACGACCCGGGCCGCCACGGCACCCTGGCCGACGTGATCGGCGTCCTGCCGCGCGTGCGCGACATGGGCTTCGACGTGCTTTATTTCCCGCCGATCCATCCCATTGGGCGAAAGAACCGCAAGGGCCGCAACAACACGCTGACGCCCGGGCCGGACGATGTCGGCAGCGTCTATGCCGTCGGCGGCGCCGAGGGCGGTCACGATGCGCTGCATCCCGCGCTGGGCACGCTCGACGATTTCCGCCGCCTTGTCGCCGCCGCGCGCGACAACGGGCTCGAGCTGGCACTCGACTTCGCCATCCAGTGCTCGCCGGACCATCCCTGGCTGAAGGAACATCCCGACTGGTTCCGGCACCGGCCGGACGGAACGATCAAATACGCCGAGAACCCGCCCAAGAAGTACGAGGACATCGTCAACGTCGACTTCTATGCCGAGGGCGCGATTCCGGACCTCTGGGTGGCGCTGCGCGACGTCGTGCTCTTCTGGGCGAAGGAAGGCGTGCGCATCTTCCGGGTCGACAATCCCCACACCAAGCCGCTGCCGTTCTGGGAATGGATGATCGCCGAAGTGCGCGGACGCTATCCCGATACTATGTTCCTGTCGGAAGCCTTCACCCGGCCGAAGATGATGTATCGCCTCGCGAAGGTGGGCTTTTCCCAGTCCTACAGCTACTTCACTTGGCGCAACGCCAAGCAGGAGATCACCGAGTACATGACCGAGCTCGCGACCACCGAAGTCGCCGAGTTCTTCCGGCCGAACTTCTTCGTCAACACGCCCGACATCAACCCGTTCTATCTCCAGAGCTCGGGCCGCGCGGGCTTCGTGATCCGGGCCGTGCTGGCGGCAACGCTGTCGGGCCTGTGGGGCGTCTATTCGGGCTTCGAGATCTGCGAGGCCGCGGCCCTGCCCAGCCGCGAGGAGTATCTCGACTCGGAGAAGTACGAGATCCGCGTCCGCGACTTCAATGCGCCCGGCAATATCGTGGGCGAGATCACGGCGCTGAACCGCATTCGCCGCGCGCATCCCGCGTTGCAGTCCCATCTCGGCATTGCTTTCTACAATTCGAGCAACGACCAGGTCATGGCCTACGGCAAGACCGCGCCCGGCCACGACGACATGATCCTCACCGTCCTCAGCCTCGATCCGCATCGGCCGCAGGAAACGAGCTTCGAGATCCCGCTGTGGCACTGGAGCCTGCCCGACCACGGCACCCTGGAAGCGGAAGACCTGATGACCGGCCGTCGCTTCACCCTGAACGGCAAGCGGCAGTGGCTGCGCCTGGATCCCGCGACCCAACCTTTCGTCCTCTGGCGCCTGTGGAGGCCGGCATGAACGCGCCCACTCCCGAGTTCGCTTCACAGATCGTCAAGGGGCAGTCCGAGCACCTCTGGTACAAGGACGCGATCATCTACCAGCTGCACGTGAAGTCGTTCTTCGATTCGAACAACGACGGCATCGGTGATTTCCCCGGCCTGATCTCCAAGCTCGACTACATCGCCGATCTGGGCGTCAACACGCTGTGGCTGCTGCCCTTCTATCCCTCGCCGCGACTCGACGACGGCTACGACATCAGCGACTACCGCTCGGTCCATCCCGAATACGGCCGCATGGCCGACGTGAAGCG
>JAFEFH010000147.1 GCA_018240695.1 Pseudomonadota bacterium
CAGCCGATGTAACAGGCCTCGGTGGGAATGGCGTCGGGAATGCCTTCCTGCACGACGTTCATCTCGGTGCCGACCGACACAGCCTTCAGCGTGACGGTGACGTGCATCGCGCCCGGCAGGTTGGGGTCGTCGAACGTGTCGGTGTAGCGGACCTTCTCGTGCGGCACGAGCTCGAGGAACTCGCCGCCGAACGAATGGCTCTGGCCGTTGGTGAAGTTGCGGAACGACGCCTTGAAGGTGCCGCCGACCTTGGCCTCCATGTGGTGGACGGTGCAGGCGAAGCCGTTGGGCGGCAGCCACTTGGCCATCGCATCGGCTTCGAGGAAAGCGCGGTAGATCTTCTCGGGCGTCGTGGCGAGCACGCGGTGAAGGCGGACGGTGCCGGGCATTGGAGTGCTCCTTTGCGGATAGGATAGTCTAGCGGTCTACAGCCGAGTCGTCGAAGGTCGTGAATCGCGGGGCCTTGCGGGCGGATCGAGCGTACAAGGCTGATGAGCTAGACTGACGTCCACCAACATTGGAGGCTGCCATGCTGCATTACACCGCCGCCGTCACATTGCTGGCAATTGCGCTCTATTTTTTCCTGGCGACCCGCGTCGCGGCGGCGCGCCGCAAGTATGGGGTCAAGCAGCCGGCGACGACCGGCAACCTCGACTTCGAGCGCGTTTTCCGCGTGCACGTCAACACGCTTGAATGGCTGCCGACCTTCCTTGTCCCGCTCTGGCTCTGCGCGATCTATCTTAGTGACGCGGGTGCCGCGGCGGTCGGCCTGGTCTGGATCGTCGGACGGGTCTTGTACTACGTGGGCTACAGCGCGGCGGTCGAGAAGCGCCTCCCCGGTTTCTTCATCCAGACGATTGCGGTGTTCCTGTTGCTGATCGGCGCCGTGGTCGGCCTCGTGCGGCACTGGTAGCGCTGGCGCATATTGCGCAAAGTCATTCGCCCCAACGACAATCGCCGGCGGCTCGCGCTCGGGGAGAGAGAACGCGGACCGCCGGCGACTTCGCCACATACTGCGGCGAATCTCGTCAGTCGTTACTTCTTGTGGATTTCGACCCAGCCCATGTCGGGATCACGGTCGTGCTTCCACTCGTGATAGACGGCGCCCGGATGGGAGCGATAGACCTCGATGTACTTCGGGTCGCTCCAGGTGTGCCAGGTATGATCCTTGGTCCAGTAGCCGTCGGTATAGCCGTACTGCACCGTGCCCGGATCGAAGGTGATCACCGTATCCGCCGCGTTCGCGCTGGCGATGCCGAGCGCGGTCGAGCCGGCGAGGGCAACGGCGAGGGCGGCCGACTTCCAGATCTTGCTCACAGATTTTCCTCCACTGCTGATGCCGCTTCGTTGGGCTGGTGCCAGGGTCAAGCGGCGTTGAACCGAGGACAGGGAGAAAACGCCCCCATCGAGAGGCAGGTTGCCGGGGCAAAAAAGAGACTAGAGTGGTCCCATGACGGTCACGATCTACGGCATCAAGAACTGCGACACGATGAAGAAGGCGCGCGCCTGGCTCGACGCCAGAGGCGTCGCCTATGCCTTCCACGACTACAAGGTGTCGGGCATCGAGCGCGCGACGCTGGCGGGCTGGGCGAAGAAGGTCGGCTGGGAGACGTTGCTCAACCGCGCCGGCACGACGTTCCGGAAGCTGCCGGACGCGGAGAAAGCGAACGTCACCGAGAGCAAGGCGCTGGCGCTGATGGTGGCCCAACCGTCGATGATCAAACGGCCGGTGGTCGCGCTGGCGGGCGGCAAGCTGCTGGTCGGGTTCAAGCCGGAGCAGTATGAAAAGTCATTTTTATAAGCTTTTTCAATGTATTAAAAGATTATCTTGATATTTTTAATGAGATAGGAGAGGCTTTACGCCTAGAGCCTTCAACGGCCAGCGTAAATTCCAAGGACCCCTCTCATGAAGACCAAGCTCCTCAGCCTGATGCTCGTGCCGCTCGCTCTGTCGCTGTCGGCCTGCGGCGATACGTGGGGCCAGCGCGCCGCCACCGGTGCCGGTATCGGCGCGGGTACCGGCCTGGCCATCGCCGCCCTCGCGGGGTGGCCGCTGATCGGCTCGACCCTGGTGGGTGCGGCCGTGGGCGGCGGCATCGGCGCCGCCACGACTCCGGGCGGCATCAAGTAACGAGAGCCTTTTTCAGCTGCCCAGCAGCTTGAGCTTGCGGTCGAAGATCCGCAGCAGGTCCTCGAGGCTGTCGCTGTGCGCCAGCCGGCGCGGACCGTTATAGACCACATAGCTGCCGGGATTGCCGCCCGGCACTTTGGCGATGGCGAACAGTGGCTGTTCGGCGGTGTGGCGGAAGATCGAGAAAATGGCCATGCCCGGCCGGAAATCGATGGCGTAGTCGCGCCATTCGCCCGAGGCGACACGCATGCTGTACAGGCCCATCAGTCGCGTCAGCTCGCGCCGGTCGAACGAGACGATCCGGCGCCGGGCCCGCTGGTCGGGCAGACGGTACAAATTTGTCATGCGGACGCGCTTTGGATCATGCCGGGGCCTTAATTGTTGCAGATGGTCCATGGTTTGCCAAACCCCCAGTAGGCGGCTAGAAACCGCCGCTGAAGCCGTTGATATTTCGCAATAATCCCGGAGCTCAGGGTGTCCGACCAGGCCGCGTTTCAGGAAATCGACGATGCCGTCCGACAGGACGATCTCAAGGCGTGGTGGAGCCGCTGGGGAACGTACGTCGTCGCCGCGGCCGTGCTGGCCGTCGTGGCGGCCACAGCGCTGGTCGGCTGGCGCCAGTACGACGCCTCGCGCCGCGCGACGGCGGGCGCCGCCTACTCGGCCTCCATCACCAAGATCGCATCCGACCCCAAGGCCGCCCGCACCGAGCTCGAGCAGCAGGCGACCAGCGCGCCGGAGCCCTATCGCTCGCTGGCGGCGCTGGCCGCGGCGCAGCTCCTCGACACGCCCGACCAGCAGATCGCCGCGCTGATCGCGCTGGCGCCGAAGCTCACGCCCGAGATGTCCGACCTCGCGCTCGCCATTGCGGGCTATCGCAGCGTCGACCCCGGCAAGCTCGATGCGATGGCCGGCCAGTTCGAGGCGATGACCGGCCCCGAGCGTCCGTTCCGCGTGAGCGCGCGCGAGCTCCAGGCGCTGGCACTGGTCAAGAAGGGCGACATCAAGGGCGCCCGCACCATCTGGGAAGAGATCGGCAAGGCGACCGACGGCCCGCCGGGTGCCGCCCAGCGGGCGGCCGCGATGCTCACCATCTATCCCGCGCCGGCGGAGGCAAAGTAGGCGATGTCGATTGTAATGAAGGACTTCGCGCCGCTTCGCGTCCTGCTGGCCGGCAGCCTGATCGCCCTGGCGTTGAGTGGTTGCAGCATCTTCGACAAGAAGAAGGTCCCGCTGCCCGGCGACCGCGTCGCGGTGTTCACCGATCACAGCGAGCTCGAAGCCGACAAGGACACCGCCGCCTTGCAGATCACCCTGCCGGCGCCCGTGGTCAACGATTCCTGGCCGCAGTCCGGCGGCTTCGCCAACTACGCCATGCAGCACCTGGCGATCGGCGACAGCCCGCAGATCGTATGGACCGCCAACATCGGCAAGGGCAGCACCTCGAGCCGTATCCTGACCACGCCGCCGGTGATCGCCGACGGCAAGGTCTTCACCAAGGACGCCGAGAGCACCGTGTCGGCCTTCGAGGCGGAGACCGGCAAGGTCCTGTGGACCGTGACGCTGAAGCCCGAGAAGGCGCGCGACGGCGACGAGTTCGGCGGCGGCCTCGCCTGGTACGGCGGCCGGCTGTTCGTCACGACCGGCTTCGCCGAGGTCTTCTCGCTGAACCCCGACACCGGCGAGGAGTTCTGGCATTCGAGCGTCAGCGCGCCGGTGCGCGGCGCACCGCTGGTGTTCGCCGACCGCGTGTTCTCGACCTCGATCGACAACAAGCTGCACGCGATGGCGGCGGTCGACGGATCGGACCTGTGGTCGTTCTCCGGCCTCTCGGAAGTCGCGGGCTACGTCGGCGGCAACAGCCCCGCGGCGTCGCAGGATCTCGTCGTCGCGCCGTTCACCTCGGGCGAGCTGGTGGCGCTGCGCCTCGATAACGGCCGCGTCGTGTGGAACGAGTCGCTGGTCGGCTCGAGCCGCGGCGAGCTGCGCGCCTTCGGCAACCTGGCCGACATCCGCGGCCGTCCCGTGATCGACCGCGGCGTCGTCTTCGCCATGGGCTCGGCCGGCCAGATCAGCGCCTTCGACCTGCAATCCGGCCAGCGCCGATGGGACCGCGCGATCGGCGGCAACCAGACGCCGTGGACCGCCGGCAACTTCGTGTTCGTTGTCACCGGCGCGTCGGACGTGGCCGCGCTCGACCGCAACACCGGCAAGGTGAAGTGGGCCACGCCGCTCACCCAGTATCGCGACGAGAAGCGCACCAAGCCGATCCTGTGGGGCGGCCCGGTGCTGGCGGGCGACCGCCTGCTGGTCGGCGGCACGACCGGCGAGATGCTGTCGATCTCGCCGTACAACGGCGAGGTCCTGGGCAAGCTCGACATGCGCGCGCCGATCCGGCTCGCGCCGGTCGTCGCCAACCGCACGGTCTACGTCCTCACCGACACGGGCCAGCTCGTTGTCCTCCGCTGACGACGGCACCGCACCCGTCGTCCTGCCGCGCGTCGCGATCGTCGGGCGGCCGAACGTCGGCAAGTCGACGCTCTTCAACCGCCTGGTCGGCAGCAAGCACGCCATCGTCGACGACACGCCGGGCGTGACCCGCGACGTGCGCGAGAGCTACGCGCAACTGGGCGACCTGCGCTTCACGCTGCTCGACACCGCGGGCTGGGAAACCGCCGACATCGCCCATCTCGAGGGCCGCATGCGGGTCTTCACCGAGCGCGCCGTCGATACCGTCGACGCCGTCCTGTTCCTGATCGACGCGCGCGCCGGCGTCCTGCCGCTCGACGAGGCCTTCGCCGGCTGGCTGCGCAAGCGCCACGACAAGGTGATCGTCGTCGCCAACAAGTGCGAGGGCCGCGCCGGCCAGAACGGCCTCGCCGAGGCGCATGCGCTGGGCTTCGGCCAGCCGATCCCGGTCTCCGCCGAGCACGGCGAGGGCTTGAGCGACCTGCACGAGGCGATGGGGCGGCTCATTCCCGTCGTCGGGGAAGCGGAAGAAGAGGACGAAGACGAGGAGGGCGCGCCGAGCGCCGCCAGGGAGAAGCGCGCCGAGGCCGCCGCCGCGGCCGCCGCGCGGCGTCCGCTGATGCTGGCGATCGTCGGCCGTCCCAATGTCGGGAAGTCGACGCTGGTCAACCGGCTGGTCGGCGAGGAGCGGGTGCTGACCGGGCCGGAGTCCGGCATCACGCGCGACTCGATCCGCGTCGAGTGGCAGTGGCGCGGCCGCAAGATCCGCCTGATCGACACCGCCGGCATGCGCCGCCGCAGCCGCATCGACCATCGGTTGGAGGAGATGTCGGTCGCCGACACGCTCGACGCCATTCGCCTGGCCGACGTGGTCGTGGTCGTGCTCGACGCCGGCGACATGCTGGAGAAGCAGGATCTCACGGTCGCCGGCCGCGTGATCGACGAGGGCCGCGCGCTGGTGATCGCCGTCAACAAGACCGACCTGCTGACCGACGACCGCTCGGGCGCGAGCAAGGCGTGGCGCAAGCTCAACGACCGGCTCGAGGCCTCGTTCGCGCAGGTCAAGGACGTGCCGATCGTGGGCTTCTCGGCGCTCAACGGGCGCGGCGTCGAGCGGCTGATGCCCAAGGTCATGGAGACCTACGACATCTGGAACAAGCGCATCAAGACGCCCCAGCTCAATCGCTGGCTGCGCGAGATGGAGGTGCTCCACCCGCCGCCGCTGGCCAAGGGCCGCCGCATCCGCCTGCGCTTCATGAGCCAGATCAAGACCCGGCCGCCGACCTTCATCCTGTCCGCGAGCCAGGCCGACGAGCTCGGCAAGGACTATATCCGCTACCTCGTGAACCGCCTGCGCGACGACTTCGGCATGCCGGGCGTGCCGATCCGGCTGACCATGCGCAAGGCCAAGAACCCCTACGCCGCGCGGGCCAAGCCGCAGCGTTGAGCCTCAAGTCGCCTTCGGCGACAAGTCAACGTCCACCCGGCGATTATTTCCCTGTCGCTCCTCGTCGAAAGGGGAAACACTGCGGGCATGAACCGCCGTTCCCTGATCGCCCTTGGGGTTCTGGCCGCTCCCGCGGTACTCAGCGGACGCGCGCGAGCGCAAGGCGCATTGCCCGACAAGTCGCTGCGCATCTATGTCGGCTTCGAACGCGACGGCGGCGCCGACATCACCGCCCGCGCGCTCGCCAACCAGATCCAGCGCCGCAGCGGCCGCCACGTGAACATCGAGAACCGGCCGGGCTTCGCCGGCGGCGCGCCGGGCGAGATCATGAAGCGGGCGCCCGTCGACGGCTCGCAGGTGACCCTGCTGTCGTCGACCTCGCTGGTCGCCCGGCTCGCCAACAAGGATTTCCCGTTCGATCCGTTCAAGGACGTCTCGCCGATCTCGCTGGTCGGCAACTTCTCGATCGCCTTCGCGGTCTCCAGGACGCTGGGCGTGTCGACCTTCGCCGAATACGTGGCGTGGCTGAAGGCCGGCGACGCGGCGCGCCGGCGCGTCGCGGTGTCGTCGAACGTCACCTTCCTCAAGGTGCTCGAAAGGACGCTGAACCCGGTGCTGGGCGAGCCGCTCCAGGCGGTGAACTATCGCGGGCCCGTGCCGGTGATCTCCGACCTCGAGGCGGGCCGCGTGCCGGCCAGCGTGAACACCATGACCTCGCTGCTGCCCGCCCATCGCGGCGGCCGGCTGCGCATCCTGATGCACACCGGCGCCGGGCGCGTGGCCGTGGCGCGCGACATCCCGACCGCGGCCGAGGCGGGCTTTCCCAGGCTCGACATGCAGGAGTGGTTCGCCATCTTCGGCCCGCCGGCGCTGCCGCCGCCGCTGATCGCGGCCTGGAACAGGGTGATCGGCCTCGCCGTGACCGACGGCGCGGTGGGCGACGTCGTGGCGCCGCTCGGCCTCGAACTCGCGACCTCCACGCCGGCCGAGCTGGCGACCATGCTGATGTCGCACCAGAAGGACTGGGAAGTCCGCATGAAGAACGCCGGCATGGAACCGGTGCTTTGAGCGAGAGCACCGACATACGGAAAGGCCGCTGCCATTGCGGCACGGTGCGCTTCGAGGCGACGCTCAGCGACGGCTTCGAGCCGATCCGCCGCTGCACCTGCTCCTATTGCCGGATGCGCGGCGCGGTGGTGACCATGGCGGAGATGGGCGGCGTCAGGATCCTCGCGGGCGAAGAGGCGCTGACCAGCTACCGCTTCCACACCGGCGCCGCGCAGCACTTCTTCTGTTCGCGCTGCGGGATCTACACGCACCACCAGCGGCGCTCGGACCAGAGCCTCTATGCCGTGAACGTGGCCTGCCTCGAGGGCGTGAGCCCGTTCGATTTCCCCGAAGTGCCGGTGGTCGACGGCGAGAACCATCCCAACGACACCGGCCAGCCCGCGCGTCTGGCGGGCGTGCTGCGCTTCATCCCGGCGAAGTGACGCCGTCGGCGCTGTCGCCCGCGACCCATTCGCCGTTCATCCGGCAGGCCGGCAGCGCGAGCTGGATCAGCGCCTCGGCGTGGGCCTCGGGCAGCGGCACGCTCTCGGGCTTCTCGCCGGGGAAGGCGTCCTTGCGCATGCCGGTGCGCATCGGGCCGGGATTGTAGAGGTTCACCCGCACCGGCGTGTGCGCCACCTCGGCGGCATAGGTCGCCACCATCATGTCGAGCGCGGCCTTGCTGGCGGCGTAGGCGCTCCAGTAGGGCACGATGCGGCGGCTGATGCCCGAGGTGACGAAGATCGCGCGGCCGGCGTCGGAGCGGTGCAGCAGCGGGTCGAGCGAGCGGATCAGGCGCCAGTTGGCGGTGACGTTCACCGCCATCACCTGCTCGAAGATCGCGGGATCGATGTGGCCGATCGGCGACAGCGTGCCGAGCAGGGCGGCGTTGCCCAGCAGCACGTCGAGCCTGCCGAAGCGCTCGTAGAGCGCGGCGCCCAGGCGGTCGATGCCGGCGCCGTCGGTGACGTCGAGCGGCACCAGGGTGGCGCTGCCGCCGGCCTGCTGGATGCGGTCGTCGAGCGCCTCGAGGCCGCCCACGGTGCGCGCCACGGCCACGACATGCGCGCCCTCGCGCGCGAAGGCGAGCGCGGCGGCCGCGCCAAGGCCGCGCGAGGCGCCGGTGACCAGCGCAATGCGATCCTTCAGTCTCATGGCTGGGAGCGCGCCACTCCAGTGGCGCTCATGGGAGTCCGTTGCAGGCGAAGATGCGCGACTGGAGTCGCGCGCTCCCAGCACATGACCGCTACGCCGGCTGGGCGAGGAAGGTGAGTTGGCGGTCCTCGGCGTCGTGCACGTCGTCGAGGGCGATCGGATAGTCGCCGGTGAAGCAGGCGTCGCAGAAGGCCGGCGCCTTGGCGTCGCGGCCGCCGGGCAGGCCCATGGCGCGGTAGAGGCCGTCGATCGAGATGAAAGCGAGTGAGTCGACGCCGATGAACTTCGCCATGCCGGCCACGTCGTAGCGCGACGCCAGCAGCTTGTCCTTGTCCGGCGTGTCGATGCCGTAGAAGCAGGGATCGGTCGTCGGCGGGGCGGCGATGCGCATGTGCACCTCCTTGGCGCCGGCGTTGCGCACCATCTCGACGATCTTCATCGAGGTGGTGCCGCGCACGATCGAATCGTCGACCAGAATGACGCGCTTGCCCTCGATGTGGGCGCGGTTGGCGTTGTGCTTCAGGCGCACGCCGAGATGGCGGATATGGTCCGCCGGCTCGATGAAGGTGCGGCCGACATAGTGGTTGCGGATGATGCCGAGCTCGAACGGGATGCCCGACTGCGCGGCATAGCCGATCGCCGCCGGCACGCCGGAGTCCGGCACCGGCACGATCACGTCGGCCGGGACGGGGCTTTCCTTGGCCAGCTCGACGCCGATGCGCTTGCGCGCGTCGTAGACGCCGACGCCCTCGATCTTGCTGTCGGGACGGGCGAAGTAGATGTGCTCGAACACGCAGAAGCGGCGCTGGTGGCGCGGGAAGGGCTTGATCGAGCGCAGGCCGTTGCCGTCGACGATCACGATCTCGCCCGGCTCGACGTCGCGCACGAAGCGGGCGCCGATGATGTCGAGCGCGCAGCTCTCGGAGGTCAGGATCCAGGCGTCCTCGAGGCGGCCGATGCAGAGCGGCCGCACGCCCATCGGGTCGCGCACGCCGTACAGCGCCTCGCCGGTCAGCATCAGCAGCGAGTAGGCGCCCTTGACCTTGCCCAGCGCGTCGACGATGCGGTCGACCACCGGCGAATATTCCGAGCGAGCGATCAGGTGGTTGATCACCTCGGTGTCGGTCGTCGACTGGAACAGGCAGCCCATGCGCACCAGCTCGCGGCGCAGCACGTAGGCGTTGGTCAGGTTGCCGTTGTGGGCGAGCGCCAGGCCGCCGAAGTCGAAGTCGGCGAAGATCGGCTGGATGTTGCGGTCCGACGAGCCGCCCGTGGTGGCGTAGCGGTTATGGCCGATCGCCGAATAGCCCTTCAGCGTGGCGATGACCGACTGTTCGCCGAAGATGTCGCCGACCAGGCCGGCGGCGCGGTGATTGTAGAAGTGCCGGCCGTCGTAGGTGACGATGCCCGAGGCTTCCTGGCCGCGATGCTGGAGCGCATGCAGGCCCAGGGCGGTATGGGCGGCGGCGTCGGAGGTCCCGTAAATGCCGAAAAGCGCACACTCCTCGTGAAACTTGTCGTCGGCGACGACCGGGGTTTCGGAGGGGCGCTTCGGGGTCAGCACGGCGGGGTTATAGGTGGGAGCCGCCGCCTAGTCATCAAGGATATCTTACTGCGGCGGTTTGGTCGCCGGATCGGCCGGATTCGCGGGCAAAACCGGCTCCTGGGTGCCCGACGGCAGGGTCGGGGCGGGGATGGAGGGCAGGGACGAGGGCAGGGCGTCGACGCCGCCCGAGCGTTGGAGACGGCTCCGGAAGCCCGGCGGCAGGTAGGGCTCGACGAAATTCGCCATGTCCTTGATGGCCGGGAAGGTCGCCCCGGCCTCGACGGCGGGAGGAAGCGTCTTGGGCCCGAGATAGCTGTAGAACAGGAAGATCGTGCCCAGCGCCACCCAGGTACAGACTACGCCGAAGCCCGCGCCCAGGATGGCGTCGGGACGGCGCAGCGGGCTCGCCTTGATCGAGCGCGAGAGCGTGTTGGTCAGCATCACCAGCACGATCAGGGCGGCCACGAACACCACCAGCATCGACGCGAAGGTCGCCAGCTCGGTGTTGCCGTTCACCAGCTTCTCGACCTCGGGCTGGATCACCTTGGAGTAGTTCAGCGCGACGTAGCCGGCGCCGATCCACGAGCCGATGAACAGGACGGCGTGCGCAAAGCCGCTCGACATGCCGATGGCGGCGCCGAACACCGCGCAGGCGATGACGGCGACGTCGAAAACGGTGATCCCAAGCTGCTCCATAGGTCCTCTAGGCTGCGCCGTGTTCAGTCGTCGCGTCGGCGGTCGGAATGGCCCTCGCGACGGGCCCGTCTGGGGGCGCCATCCGCCGGCTGAAAACGCGCGACAAGGTCGGATAGATGCTCGATTTCGTCAATGGCGATGCCCTCCGGCGGCCGCTGCGCGGCCTTGCCGCCCCGCGCCTTGGGAACGAGCGCGCTGCGGAAGCCGAGCTTGGCCGCCTCGCGCAGGCGCGCTTCCCGTTGGCCGACCGGGCGAACCTCGCCGCCCAGGCCGATCTCGCCGAACACCGCCATGTCGGGCGGCACCTGCTCGTTGGCGAGCGAGGACACCACGGCCGCGGCCACCGCGAGGTCGGCCGCGGGCTCGCCGATGCGCAGGCCGCCGGCCACGTTCAGGTAGACGTCGTTGGCGCCGATGCTGACGCCGCAGCGCGCCTCCAGCACCGCCAGCACCATCGCCAGCCGGTTCGAATCCCAGCCGACCACCGCGCGGCGCGGATTGCCGAGCGCGGAGGGGCTGACCAGCGCCTGGATCTCGACCAGCACCGGCCGCGTGCCCTCGATGCCCGCAAAGACGCAGGCGCCCGAGACATGGCCGCGGCGCTCGGCGAGGAACAGCGCCGACGGGTTGGCGACGTCGGCGAGGCCGCGGTCGGACATCTCGAAGACGCCGATCTCGTCGGTCGGGCCGAAGCGGTTCTTCACGGTGCGCAGGATGCGGAACTGGTGGCCGCGCTCGCCCTCGAAGTAGAGCACCGTGTCGACCATGTGCTCGAGCACGCGCGGGCCCGCGATCGCGCCGTCCTTGGTGACGTGGCCGACCAGCAGCACCGCGATGCCGCGGCGCTTGGCGAGCTCGACCAGCGCCTGCGCCGAGGCACGCACCTGCGTCACCGTGCCGGGCGTCGACTCCACGGTGTCGAGCCACATGGTCTGGATCGAATCGATGACCGCGACCTTGGGCGCGTCGGGCCGCTCGAGCGAGGCCACGATGTCGCGCACGGAGGTGGCGGCGACGAGCTGCACCGGCGCGTCGGCGAGACCGAGACGCTCGGCGCGCAGCCGCACCTGGTCGACCGCCTCCTCGCCCGAGATGTAGGCGCAGGCGGTGTTCTGCCTGGCCAGCGCGGCGGCCATCTGGAGCAGCAAGGTCGACTTGCCGATGCCGGGATCGCCGCCGATCAGCAGCGCCGAGCCCACCACGAGGCCGCCGCCGCAGACGCGGTCGAATTCGTTGATGCCGCTCCTGAGGCGCGGCGGCTGTGGCGTCGAGCCGGTGAGGCCGGTGAACTCCAGCAGCCGGCCGCGGCTGCGGCCGGAGGCGCCGCGCGCGAGGGCGCCGCCGGCGGGGCCGGGCGCCGGCGCGGCTTCCTCGGTGATCGTGTTCCACTCGCCGCAGCTCTCGCAGCGGCCGCTCCACTTGGTGGTGACGGCGCCGCACGACTGGCAGACGAAGCGCTTGTTGGGACGGGCCATGGGCTGGGTCCGCCTAGAGCTTCCGGACCTGCATCCGGAT
>JAFEFH010000148.1 GCA_018240695.1 Pseudomonadota bacterium
CGCCTCGGCCTCGAGCCGCTCGCCCGCCGGCGCCAGCACCAGCCGGCGGCCCTGGCGCTCGAACAGCCTGGCGTCGAACGTCTCCTCGAGCCGGCGCAGCTGCTGGCTGGCCGCGGCCTGGCTCATGTTGAGCGCGGCCGCCGCCGCGGTGACGCCGCCGGAATCGACGATCGCGAGGAAGGTGCGCAGCAGATCGATCATAAGGATTTCCGAACGTTCTTATACAATATATTCGTTTTTATTATATCCCGGCGCAGCCCATCCTGTCTTCATGGCAACCAAGCTCACGGGCCTCTGGGTCCCCCTGATCACGCCGTTCAAGGACGGTGCCGTCGACCATGCGAGCTACGAGCGGCTGGTCGACCACTACCTGTCCTTCGGTGTCGACGGACTGTTTCCGCTCGGCACCACGGGCGAATCGCCGGCGCTCGATCCGGGCGAGATCGACGAGCTGGTCGCGCGGACGGTGGCGCGCGCCGGAACCACGCCGGTGTTCGTGGGCGTGGGCGGCAACGCCACCGCCAAGGTCGAGAAGGAGCTGAAGCGCCTGGAACGCCACCGCTTCGCGGGCATCGTCTCGGTCTGTCCCTACTACAACCGGCCGAGCCAGGACGGGCTGATCGAGCACTTCAAGGCGGTGGCGGGCGCGACCGATCGCGAGGTGCTGATCTACAACATCCCCTATCGCACCGCCGTGAACCTCTCCAACGACTCGCTGCTGGAGCTCGCCCGCGTGCCCAACATCGTGGGCGTGAAGGACAGTTCGGGCTCGATCGCCCAGTCGCTCGACCTGCTGGCACGCAAGCCGGCCGACTTCGCCGTGCTGACCGGCGAGGACGCGCTGTTCTTCACCATGATGGCCAATGGCGCCGAAGGCGGCATCCTGGCCGCGAGCCACCTGATGACGGAGCGCTTCGTCTCGGTGGCGCGGGCCTTCGCCCGCAACGATCTCGCGGCGGCGCGCACTGCCTGGGCGCCGCTCGCCCGTCTCGTGCCGCTGCTGTTCGCCGAGGCCAACCCGATGCCGATCAAGCACTGCCTGTGGCGGCGGGGCCTGATCGAGTCTCCGGAATGCCGGCTGCCGCTGATGCGCATCTCCGAGACGCTGGCCAGCCGGCTCGACGGGCTGCTGGCCGAGCGCCTCGCGGCGTGACGCCTAGCCGCGCGCCTTCAGCAGGTCGCGGATCTCGGTCAGCAGCACCACTTCCTTGGACGGCGGCGCGGGCGGCGGCGGCGCGGCCTCTTCCTTCTTCAGGAGGCGGTTCATGCCGCGAACCACCAGGAACATCACGAAGGCGACGATCAGGAAGTTGATCCCGACCGTGATGAAGGTGCCGTAGCCCAGCGCGGCGCCGGCTTTCTTGGCAGCGTCGTATGTCGGCGCGGCGCTGGAAGCGGCGGTGAGGCCGATGAAATAGTTGCTGAAGTCGAGACCGCCGGCAATGCGGCCGATCACCGGCATGATCACATCGCCGACGAGAGACTCGACGATCTTGCCGAACGCCGCACCGATGATGACGCCGATCGCCAGATCGACGACATTGCCTCGCAACGCGAACTTCTTGAATTCCTGGAGCATGGTCCTTCTCCCCTTTCTCAGGTCACGCGCAGCCACACCAGCAGAGCAGAAACCGTGACGACCGAAAAGGCCGTCGACAGCAGAATAGTAGCCGAGTTCTGCTCGACGGAGGTGTCGAACTGGCGCGCCAGCACGAAGGCGTTCGCAGCGGTCGGCAGCGCCGCCATCATCAGCGCCACCTGGCCCGCCACCGAATTGAGATCGACGAAGAACGGCAGGATCAGGAAGGCGAGCGCCGGCTGCACGAGAAGCTTGATCACCGTCATGGCGCTCGCTTCGGCCAGTCCGGTCTTCACCGACTTGTCCGACAGGAAGAGGCCGATGGCGAACAGCGCGCACGGCGCCGCGGCGGCGCCCAGCAGCTCGATCCATTTCTCGATCGGCGTCGGCAACGGCAGGCCGAGGCCCGAATAGGCGATGCCGAGCGCGATCGACAGCGGCAGCGGATTGCGCGCGACGTTGAAGGCGGCGCGCAAGAAGGTGCGCACCGGCCCGCGTCCCGCCGCGACCTCGAGCTCGATCAGCATCACGCCGAACACCATCGACACGATGGCGGTCACGATCACGGTGAGCATCGCGGGCGGCAATCCCTGCTCGCCGAACGCGGCGATGCAGAGCGGCACGCCCATGTAGCCGACATTGCCCCAGGAAGCGGCGATCGCCTGGAGGCTCATCGCCGCGAGACCGCCGCCCGAGAGGAGCCGCGTCACCAGCATTCCCAACACGAAGGTCGCGATCACTGCGGCGCCGAAACCCATCAGCATCTGCGGATCGAGCACCGCGGCGACCGGCGTATGGGCGAGCGTGCCGAAGAACAGGACCGGGAGCGCGAAGTAGCTGACGAAGGCGTTCAGGGCCCCCGTCGCCTCACCCCCCAGAATGCGCCATCGCCCGGCCAGATACCCCGCCAGGACGACCCCGAAGATGGGGAACGCGACGTTCAGGATCGCTTGCAGTCCCTATGCTCCATCAAGACATTAAGAATTTGACATAAGACACTAATATAAAATAATATTTTAGCCAACCAACGCCGCACCATTCCCCTCCCGTAAAGCGGCCCAGGAGAAGTTTTATGCGTCTTTTGATCGCCTGCGCGGCCGCTGTCGCCGCGGTCGCTTTTGCTGCCCCGTCGTTCGCCCAGGAAGCCACTCCGGCGGCTCCCACGGCCACCCCGGCCAAGAAGGTGAGCTCGACCTCGTCCTGCAACAAGCTGAAGAGCACGTCGGCCAAGACCGCCTGCCTGAAGCGCCTGCACGCCTCCGCGCCGAAGCCGACCTCGACCCGCAAGGCCAAGGCCAAGAAGGCGCCGGCCGATCCGGCGATGAGCGCGCCGAAGGACACTTCCGCGCAGCTCGCCCCGCCGGCCGCCGCGTCGGCACCGGCCCCCGTCCAGCAGGCCCAGCCCTCGACCGTCGCCGTCCCGCCGCTGCCGCAGAAGACCATCTAAAGTCGGCAACGCCGACTTTAGAAGTGGGCGGCAGGCGCTGTAACCAGCGCCGAGAGCCCACACGTCTGCAATAGAGAGACAATCGGGCCGCGCGCCCGCTACTCTCCCCTCTCCCAACAGGGGAGAGTACGATGGCGCATTCCGCCAACCTGATGTCGACCGAGGACCTCGCGCGCCGCATGGGCGCGCCGGCCTTGCGTATCTTCGACTGCACGACCTACCTGCGGCCCCGGCCCGAGGGCGGCTACAACGCCGAGAGCGGCCGCGCGAACTACGATGCGGGCCACATTCCGGGCGCCGCCTATCTCGACCTCGGGGCGGATTTCTCCGACACGACCTCGCCCCTGCGCTTCACCCTTCCCGACCTCGGCGCCCTGACCCGCGCCTTCGCCGCCGCGGGTATCGGGCACGGCACCTTCGTCGTGCTCTGCAGCCACGGCACGCCGGTCTGGGCGACGCGCTTCTGGTGGATGCTGCGCGCCGTCGGCTTCGACGATGCCGCGATCCTCGACGGCGGCCTCGACAAGTGGAAGGCCGAGAATCGCCCCGTGGAGACCAAGGCGTCGACCTATCCCGCCGCGACCCTCAGCCTGCGCGCACGCTCCGGCCTGTTCGTCGGCAAGAACGAGATGCGCGCCGCGATCGGCGCGGCGGACACGCTCACCCTGAACGCGCTCAGCCACGACCAGCACAAGGGCGCGGGCGGCGTCACCTACGGCCGCGCCGGCCGCATCCCGCAATCCTCCTGCGTGCCGGCCGCCAGCCTGTTCGGCGCCGACAAGACGCTGAAGCCGATCGCCGACCTGCGCGCGGCGTTCGAGGGCGTCGGCACCACGCCCGACAAGAAGGTGCTGGTCTATTGCGGCGGCGGCATCGCGGCCTCGCTCGACGCCTTCGTGCTCACCGCCCTGCTTGGCCACAAGAACGTCGCGGTGTACGACAACTCGATGCAGGAATGGTCCAACGACCACGCCCTGCCGATGGAAACCGGCTGAGGAGGACGCGATGGCTGCCTATATCATCGTCGAGGTCGAGACGACCGACGAAGCGCTGATGACCGAGTATCGCAAGCACACGCCCGAGGCGGTCGCGAAGTTCGGCGGCAAGTTCATCGTGCGCGGCGGCAAGACGCGGACGCTCGAAGGCGGCTGGACGCCGTCGCGAATCGTCGTTCTCGAGTTCCCGACCTACGCCAAGGCCGAGGAGTTCTACGACTCCGACCACTACAAGCCGATCCTCGCGATGCGCCTGAAGGCCGGCAAGTCCAAGGCGATCCTGGTCGACGGCCACAATGGCTGATGCGCGGGGCCTGGCGGCATACCGCGCCGCCGGGACGCTCTACAATGCGCTGATGACGGCGCTGGTGCTGGGCCTCGTCACGCGGCGCGGCGAGGACACGGCGCGCGAATACGTGTTCCGCCATTTCCGCCGCCAGCATCTCGAGAAATTCCTGCCGGGCCTCCAGAAGCTCGGCCTCGCCGGCCTGCCGGCCGCGCCGACCTGCGCGCTCTACCACTATCACTCCAACGCGCTGGGCGGCGTGAAGACGGGCTATCTCGAGGAGAGCCCGCGCAAGGCGTGGGTGCGCTATCCGCCGCCGCGCTGGATCTGGAAGGGCACGGCGATCGCCGCCGTCCCGCACGCGGTGTCGGCGGCGATGCTGCACGGCTGGCACGGCCACAACGGGGTGTCGCTGGGAAAGCCGGGACTGGGTTTCGTCTGCACGGGCATGACGGTCGACGGCAAGCCCGGCCTCGAAGGCTACTACATCGAGCACGACCGGCCGCTGAACGAAGAGGAGCGCGTGCGCTTCGCCTACGACGAGGAGATGCCGCGGGTCGACTGGAGTGCCCAGCCGAAGCTCGCGACGGAGAACTGGCCCGAGGAGCGCCGGCTCAAGACCTTCCGCGCCTATGCCATCGAATATCTGCGCACCATGCTGCCGACGTTGCAGGAACTGCTGGGACCGGCCGACACGGTCGCCGAACTCGGTCGCGTGGCGCGGCTCGTGGGTCTTCAGTTCCATGAAGAGACGGCGCGCGACATGGACCTGCCGACCGATGTCGAGCGCGGCGACCTCGCCAGCGCGCGCGACTTCGGCCGCTGGCTGGCGGCAATCCTCGACGCCTGCGGCGAGGAGATCGGGACGGAGGAGCGCGACGGCGCGGTATTCGTGCGCTCGAACGGCTGGCGTGCGGTGCGCGAACTCGCGCTCGCCGATCCGCTTCTGGCGTTCGATGCCTGGAACGAACTCTGGCTCGGCGCCGCCGCGGCGCACGACCGGTTCCTGACGGTTCAGACCACGCGGTCGCTCGGCGACCGCGGCTGGTCGATCGCCTGGCGTATCGCCCCGAGATAGCCCGCCGGCAGCCTGTACCCGCCGGTCGTCTCGCCGAGTGCGACGAGCGATACCCAGCGCGCCTCTTCATGTTCATGGCTCGTCGTGACCTCACGCGTGCCGATCAACTTGCAGATAAACGCCTCGATGCGCACGAAGCGCCCCGGCAACACTTCAAAGAGATGGCCTTCGAGCGCGGCGCCGACCTCGACATCGAGTCCGGCTTCCTCGCGCACCTCGCGCCGCAGCGCCGCACGATGATCCTCGCCGGGATCTGGCCGACCACCCGGCAAGTCCCACTCGCCGCGCTCGTTCAGCAACAGCAGGACATGGCCGTCGTGAACGAGGACGCCTTTGATCGAGATCGGGTGATTGCTCATCGTCTTCGCTGGGAGCGCGCCACTCCAGTGGCGCTCACCTCATGATGCGCCACTGGAGGGGCGCGCTCCCAGCAAAAAAGAAAAGGCCGGGGATCGCTCCCCGGCCTTTCCGTGTTCGCTGTGACAGCCGGACTTAGAAGTCCATGCCGCCCATGCCGCCGTCGGCACCCGGGGGCATGCCCATCGGGGCCTTCTTCTCCGGCTTCTCGGCGATCATGGCTTCCGTCGTGACCAGCAGGCCGGCCACCGAGGCGGCGTCCTGCAAGGCCGTGCGCACGACCTTCACCGGGTCGATGATGCCGGCCTTGATCATGTCGACATACTCGCCCTTCTGGGCGTCGAAGCCGTGGCTGGTGTCCTTCTGCTCGAGCATCTTGCCCGCGACGACGGCGCCGTCGTAGCCGGCGTTCTCGGCGATCTGGCGGACGGGCGCCTGGAGCGCACGACGCACGATCTCGATGCCGACCTTCTGGTCGTCGTTGGTGGTGCGGATCTTGTCCAGCGCGCGGAGCGCGTAGAGCAGAGCCGAACCGCCGCCGGCGACAACGCCCTCTTCCACGGCAGCCTTGGTGGCGTGCATGGCGTCGTCAACGCGGTCCTTCTTCTCCTTGACCTCGACCTCGGTGGCGCCGCCGACCTTGATGATCGCAACACCGCCGGCGAGCTTGGCCAGGCGCTCCTGGAGCTTCTCGCGGTCGTAGTCCGAGGTGGTCTCCTCGATCTGCGCGCGGATCTGGCCGATGCGGGCCTGGAGGTCCGCCTTCTTGCCCGAGCCGTCGACGATCGTGGTGTTTTCCTTCTCGACGATGACCTTCTTGGCCTTGCCGAGCATGTCGAGCGTGACGTTCTCGAGCTTGATGCCGAGGTCCTCGGAGATCAGCTGACCGCCGGTCAGGATCGCCATGTCCTCGAGCATCGCCTTGCGGCGGTCGCCGAAGCCCGGCGCCTTGACGGCGGCGATCTTGAGACCGCCGCGCAGCTTGTTCACGACCAGGGTCGCGAGAGCCTCGCCCTCGACGTCCTCGGCGATGATCAGCAGCGGCTTGCCCGACTGCACGACCGCCTCGAGAACCGGCAGCATCGCCTGGAGGCCCGAGAGCTTCTTCTCGAACAGCAGGATGTACGGCGAGTCGAGCTCGGCGATCATCTTGTCGGCGTTGGTGATGAAGTACGGCGAGAGATAGCCGCGGTCGAACTGCATGCCCTCGACGACGTCGAGCTCGGTGTCGAGGCTCTTGGCCTCTTCGACCGTGATCACGCCCTCGTTGCCGACCTTCTTCATCGCCTCGGCGATCATCTTGCCGATCGACTTGTCGCCGTTCGCCGAGATGGTGCCGACCTGGGCGACTTCATCGGTGCCCGTGATCTTCTTGGCGCGACCCTTGATGTCCTCGACGGCCGCTTCGACAGCCATGTCGATGCCGCGCTTGAGGTCCATCGGGTTCATGCCGGCCGCGACCGACTTCACGCCTTCGCGCACGATCGCCTGGGCGAGAACGGTCGCCGTCGTCGTGCCGTCGCCGGCGATGTCGTTGGTCTTCGAGGCCACTTCGCGCACCATCTGGGCGCCCATGTTCTCGAACTTGTCGGCGAGCTCGATCTCCTTGGCGACGGTGACGCCGTCCTTGGTGATGCGCGGCGCGCCGAACGACTTGTCGATCACGACGTTACGGCCCTTCGGGCCGAGCGTGACCTTCACGGCGTCGGCGAGAATGTCCACGCCGCGCAGCATGCGCTGACGGGCGTCCGCGCTAAAGCGTACTTCCTTGGCTGCCATTTTCTATTCCTCTTTTGACTGGAGTCGGTTGATTGGGACGGATGGGAAAGGACTTAGGCCGCCTTCTTGGCGGCGGCGGAACCCTCGATGATTCCCATGATGTCGCTTTCCTTCATGATCAGCAGATCCTGGCCGTCGATCTTGATCTCGGTGCCGGACCACTTGCCGAACAGGATGCGGTCGCCCTTCTTGACGTCGAGGGCAACCAGCGTGCCCTTCTCGTCGCGCGCGCCCGGACCAACGGCGACGATCTCGCCTTCCATCGGCTTTTCCTTCGCCGTGTCGGGGATGATGATGCCCCCCTTGGTCTTGCCTTCTTCCTCGACGCGCTTGACCACGACCCGGTCGTGAAGCGGACGGAACTTCATGCTGCTTCCTCCAATTACCCTGTTGAACCCTGCGGGACCGGACGGCCCCGCTCGAAAACGGGCCTGTCAGCATTCTCCATCGAGGAGTGCCAAAGGCGCACCGGATTTAGGGTTGTGGATGAAGGGAGTCAAGGCGTGGGCAAAAAGGTTCCCAACTTCCCGATCACCTTGTCGCGCTTTGGCAGCAATCCTAGGACAGAACTGCTAATCCATTGATATGGAACGATTTTTGCTGAATCCGCGTTGTCGGTGCGAGACACTATGCGTGCTCGCGTCTGTCTACGGAGTGCTCAATGGACCGTGGTTTTATTGCGCAACTTAAGGACTATCGCATCACCACCGCCGAAATCCTTTATTGGATGCCCGATCATCGGCACGTTCTGCAAAGCTACGTCTGGCAGAATCTCGATCTGGCGCCCCGCTTCCCCAACCTCGCCAAGTTCCTCGACTTCTGGGACCGGTCGCTCGACGGCAAGCTGCACAAGGTGACGGTGGCCAACACCTGCCTGATCAAGCCGGCCGAGTTCACCTTCGCGTCGGGCCTCTACCAACTCCATTGACGGCGCCGTGCCGGCGGTCTCCGCTGGCGGCATGAACCGCAGAGACGTCCTCGGCCTGCTCGGCAGCGCTCCCTTCCTGGCGCACGCCGCACAGGCCCAGGAGACCTATCCCTCCCGCCCGGGGAGGATCGTCCTGCCGTTCGGGCCCGGCGGCTCGGGCGACATCGTCTCGCGCATCGTGGCGCACGAGATCGATGCGCAAGGAAGTGCCGGTCGAGATCCAGAAGAAGCTGAACGCCTGGATCGCGGAGATCCTGCACCGGCCGGAAGTGCGCCAGCGCCTGATCTCGATCGTCATCACCCCGCCGCCGCTCAATTGGGACGTCGCAGCAGCTCAGCGCAGGAGCGCGAGCAGGCCGATCCCGATCACGACCAGCAACGCCGCCGTGATGCGGCGCAGGCCGAAGGCTTCCTTCAGCACCAGGGTGCCGATGAGCGTGCCGAAGATCGCGCTGGTCTCGCGCAACGCCGTCACCGGACCGAGCGGCAGGCTGCGCGCCGCCGTGAGATAGGCGAGGAACCCCGCGACCGAAACCACGCCGGCGAACAGGCCTATCGCCCCATGACGGCGTGCGTAGGCGACGAGATCGCCGCGCCGCCTCAGCAGCCCATAGCCGACGGTGCCCGCGCCGGTCACGATCTCGAGGCAGGCCTGGAAGCCCAGCACCGTGCCCGCCGTGCGCACGCCGAGGCCGCCGAAGAAACTGTAGGTCGCGACCGTCACGCCGGTCGCGAGCGCGAAGCCCACGGCGCGAGTGCTGGCACCCGCGCCGAGCGACAGCGCCATGATGCCGAGCGAGATCAGGAGGACGGCGGCGATCTGCCCCCGACCCAGCTGCTCGCCGATGACGAGGAAGGCCGCGACCGTCGTCAGCACCGGCGCAAGCCCGCGCGCCAGCGGATAGACGACGCTCATGTCGCCGACATCGTAGGAGCGGATCAGCAGGACGTAGTAGGCGAACTGCACCAGCGCGGTGAGGCCGAGCCACTTCAGGCTCTCGGGCGCGGGCCATTCGACGAACGGCAGGGCGGCGAGGCCCAGCATCAGGCCGGCCGCCCGCAACGCCACCATGGTGAGCACGCGGTCGCCAGCCGACTTCATCAAGGCGTTCCAGGTCGCGTGCGCGATCGCCGACGCCAGCACCAGCCCATACAGAAGCGCCGCGGACATGGGCTCGATTAAGAGCCCATGTCCGCGGCGGTCAATGTCGTGAGCGACCGCAAGCCGCCCCACGAACGCGCGCCGTGGGGCCAGCCGCAGTGCGAGGTCAGACGGCGGCCGTCAGGCCTTCCTGCTCGACGGTGCGCTTCACTGCCGGTCGGGCCTTCATCCGCTCGTAGTGCGCGGCGACGTTCTTGGGCAGCGGCATCTTCATGCGGCCGGCGGCCCAGAAGGTGACGTAGAAGAGCGCGGCGTCGGCCACCGAGAACTTGCCGGCGATGTATTCCTTGCCCTCCAGCGCCTTGTCCATGAGGGCGAGGCCCTTCTCCATGATCTCCTTGCCGCGCGCCTTCACCTTGTCGTGGTCGGACTCGGTGTAGGAGAAGTTGCCCGGGCGGAACATGCGGCTGAAGCCCTGCATGTGCATGGTCGACACGACATAGTCCATCGCCTCGAGCGCCTTGGCCTCGCCGTCGGCGTCGGTCGGCAGCAGGTTCTTGTCGGGGTTCTTGCGCGCGAGCCAGGTGGCGATCGCGGGGAACTCGGTCAGCACCGAACCGTCGTCCTTCTGCAGCGTCGGCACCTTCGACTTCGGATTGATCTTCACGAACGCGTCGCCGTACTGCTCCTGCTTGGCGCCGTCGATCTTCTGCAGGTCGTACGGCTTGCCGATCTCCTCGAGCAGGACGTGGATGCCGATCGAGCAAGCGCCGGGCATGTAATAAAGCTTCATGACGAACTCCCTTGTTGGCGTGTGTCTATTTGCGACGGGCAACGCTAGCATCCGTGTCCTGAGGGGGAAATGACAATGCCGACATCGGGCCTGCGATCTTTCGTGAACACACCCACACCGAAGATCGGGACTTTCCTGTTCGAGTTCGCGACGCCGGGCATCGGCCAGATCCTGAAGGCCGCGGGCGCCGACTACGCCGTGCTCGACATGGAGCACACCGGTTTCTCCTTCGATACCGTCCGCCAGGTCGTGCGCTACTGCCAGGCGGCCGACCTGCCGCTGATCGTGCGCGTGCCGAGCCAGCAGCGGCACCATATCTCGCGCGCGCTCGACACCGGCGCCGACGGCATCATGGTGCCGATCGTGTCGTCGGTGGAGCAGGCCAAGGCGGTGCTCGACGCGGCCAAGTACTGGCCCGACGGCACGCGCGGCGTCGCGCTCGGCCTCGCGCACGAGCGCTATGCGGTGCGCAGCGAAGGGCTGCTGCCGCGCTTTGCCGAACAGAACGCGCGCACCGCCATCATCCTCCAGATCGAGGACCAGCGCGGCGCGGCGGCGGCCGGCGACATCGCGGCGCTGCCCGGCGTCGACATGCTGTGGCTCGGCCACAACGATCTCTCGGTGTCGCTCGACAAGCCCGGCGCCTTCGACGATGCCGCCTTCGCCAAGGCCGAGGCCGCGACCATCGCGGCGGCAAAGAAGCACGGCAAGTCGGCCGGACGGCTGGCCGTCGACGCCCAGCAGGCGGCAGCGTTCGTGAAGCAGGGCTACGACTTCGTGTCGATCGCGGGCGACGTGTGGCTGTTGCAGCAGGCTTTCGCCGCCGGCGTCGCGACCGTCAGGCGCGGATCGTGACCGGCAGGCTGCGGATGCCGCGGATGAAGTTCGAGTAGAGCCGCACCGGCGGGCCCGCGATCTCGATCGCGAGGTCGCGCGCCAGGATCTCCTCCCACAGGATGCGCAGCTGCATCTCGGCCAGCCGGTCGCCGACGCAGCGATGGATGCCGGCGCCGAACGACAGATGCTGGCGCACCTTGGGGCGGCCGATGTCGAAACGCTCCGGCTCCGGCATCGCGCCCTCGTCGCGATTGCCCGAGACGTACCACATCACCACCTTGTCGCCCCTGGCGATGGGCTTGCCGGCCAACTCGACATCGCGCGTCGCGGTGCGCCGCATGTGGATCACCGGCGTCTGCCAGCGGATGATCTCGGAGACCAGGGCCGGGATCAGGCTGCGGTCGGCGCGCACGCGCGCGAGCTCGCCGGGGTTCTCCGCCAGCGCCATCAGCCCGCCGGTCATGGAATTGCGCGTGGTGTCGTTGCCGCCCACGATCAGCAGGCCAAAGGTGCCGATGAATTCGTTGAGCGGCATGTTCTGGGTCGCTGGCGCATGCGCCATCATCGAGATCAGGTCGAACTTCGGCGGCTGCGCGGCGCGCTCGGACCACAGGGCGGCCATCACCTCGCCCATGTGGCGCAGCTCGGTCATGCGCTCGGCCTCGCTCTTCACCACGGCATCCTTGTCGGCCACGTTGGCGATGGCGACGTCGGACCAGTGGGTGAGCTTGCGGCGGTCGGCCTGCGGAAAGTCGAACAGGGTCGCCAGCATCAGCGCCGTGAGCTCGGTCGAGACGCGGTC
>JAFEFH010000149.1 GCA_018240695.1 Pseudomonadota bacterium
ACCATGTTGGGTGTTTCGCGCCGGACCTTCTATGAAGGAAGGGAGCCGAACGGAGCGTGGGAATGCGCCTCGTTTTATTTTCTGCTTACTAAAACGGAAAAAACGACATGGCGGGACGGCCAAAAAAAATCCGCGCGTGGCCCGGGGCGAGTTTGCCCCGGGCCATGCGCGGACCGGATGCGTCAGGCGTCGACGGTCTTGCCGTCGTCGCGATAGGCCCAGCAGACGTCGGGCGGCAGGGTCAGCGCGATCTCGCCCTCGCCGGGATGGCGCGCCGCGGTGCCGAGTTCCAGCGCCTCGATCTTCTGGCCGCCGAGCTCGAGGTCGTAGACCGTCTGCATGCCCTGGTAGCGCCGCTCGAGCACGCGGCCCGAGAAGGCGTTGGCCGGCCCGCGCTCGCCCAGCCGGATGTTCTCCGCGCGCAGCGCCACGCGCGCTGGATCGCCGGCGCTGAGCGTTTGCGGCGTCCACGCCTCGATGCGGCCGGCGGCGCCGAGATCGATCGTGGCGCGGCCCTGGGCGCTCGACAGCACCTTGCCGCGCAGCACGTTCGACGCGCCGGTGAAGTTGGCGACGAAGGCGTCGGTCGGGCGATTGTAGATTTCCGCCGGCGGCGCCATTTGCAGGAGCTTGCCCTCGTTCATCACGCCGATGCGGTCGCCGAGCACCACGGCCTCGGACTGGTCGTGCGTGACGTAGAGGCCGGTCATGCCGGTCATCTTCAGGATGCGG
The DNA here is from genome assembly GCA_018240695.1 of Pseudomonadota bacterium. GTDB lineage: Bacteria > Pseudomonadota > Alphaproteobacteria > Reyranellales > Reyranellaceae > Reyranella. Next base: position 733 of record JAFEFH010000149.1, read on the forward strand.
CGCAGCTCGTCGCGCAGGCGGATGCGCAGCTTGGCGTCAAGGTTGGACAGCGGCTCGTCGAGCAGGATGAGCTGCGGCCGGTAGACCAGGCTGCGGGCGAGCGCCACGCGCTGCATCTGGCCGCCCGACAGCGACACCACGGGCCGGTCGGCATAGTCGCCGAGGCCGACGAGCTCGAGCGTCTCCCTGACCCGGGCGTTGATGTCGCCGCCGGCCTTGCGCCGGTACTTCAGCGGATAGGCCACGTTCTGGCGCACGGTCATGTGCGGCCACACGGCATAGGACTGGAAGACCATGCCGATGTCGCGCTCGCGCGGATTGACCAGGATGCCCTTGGCGGGTTCCGACACCACGCGGCTGCCGATCGAGATGCGGCCGCCGGTCGGATGCTCGAGGCCGGCGGCGCAGCGGAGCGTCGTGGTCTTGCCGCAGCCCGACGGGCCCAGCAACACCACGATCTCGCCCGCCGGCACGTCGAAGCTCACGCCGTCGACGGCCGGCCGCACGCCCGGCGTGAACCGCTTCTCGAGGTTCTCGATTGAGAGCGCAGAGCTCACTGGCGATACCCGTAGGTCTTGTTCCATTCCTCGACCCAGGAAGCGCGCAGCTTCTCGAACTCGTCGAACTTGGGCACCCACACCTTGACGGCCTTCGGGTCCCAGCCCTTCGGGAAGGCGGGCGGGTCCTTGAGCGAGGTGATGTTGCCCAGCGACTTGATCGCGAACTCCTGGCCTTCCTTGCTGAGGCGCCAGTTCATGAAGAGCTTGGCGGCGTTGGGGCTCTTCGAGGTCTTGGTGATGCCGTCGGCGTACGGGATGATCGGCACGCCCTCGGGGGCGAACAGGGTCTCGGCCGGCGCGCCCTCGACGATCTTGGTGTAGATGATGTTGTACAGCAGCGGGGCGATCGAGATCTCGCCGCGCACCAGCGAGTCGGAGGTCGGCGCGCCGGACGGGAAGAGCACCGGCTGCGTCTCCGCCTGCTTCTTCCAGTAGTCATCGCCCAGCACCTGGCGCTCGAACATGATGCGCGTCCACGTCGTGCCGCCCGACGGGCCGACGACCTGTCCGATCTGCTTGCCCTTGTACTCGGGCTTGGTGAGATCCATCCACGTCTTGGGCGCGTTCTTCACGAGCTGCGTGTTGTAGGCGATGCACCAGCCCAGCGTGACGCCCGGCCAGAACTTCGGATGCACCAGCGCGTCGGGCCGGTAGTCGGCGGCGTTCGGCGGCGTGTAGTCCTGGAACAGGTCGGCGATCTCGACCATCAGGCCGCGATCGGAATGGTCGACGACGTCGGCGGCGAGCTTGCCGGCGGCGGCCTCGGTCTTGATACGGGTGATCAGCTGGCCGCCCGGAGCGCGCACCATCGCGACCTTGATCTTGGGGAAGCGCTTGTTGAAGGCCTTGATGACCTCCTGCTCGACCTCGGCGAAGTTGGCCGTGTAGTAGGTGAGCGAGCCTTCCTTCTCGGCCGCGTCGATCAGCTCCTTCGGGCCGAACTGGTTGTTCTGGGCCAGCGCCGGAAGGCTCCAGCTCGCCGCCGCGCCGGCGATGCCGGTCATAAGTGTTCTGCGCTTCATGATGCGTTTCCTCCTGTAAAGGTCGTTGTCGTCGGATCAGCCGACCCGCGTGGCGCTCGTCGTGCCAGTGCGGGACAGCAGGGTGGTGATGCAGAGCAGGCCGCCGAGGATCAGCGTCTGCACGAGGCTGAAGGCGGCGGTCTTGCCGGTGTTGCCGCCCTCGTAATAGTCGAGCAGCAGGACCGCCATGACGGTCGTGTCGCTGGTGTAGAGGAAGAGCGACGAGCCGAGTTCGCGCACCGCCAGCACGAACAGCAGGGTCATCGACGCGATGACGCCGGGCCGCGCGAGCGGCAGGACGATGGTGAAGATCGTGCTCAGCACGCCTCGGCCGCTGATCCAGGCGGCTTCCTCGAGCTCGCGATGGATCTGCATGAACGAGGTCGACAGCGCCTTCACCGTGTCGGGCATGAAGCGCGCGACGAAGGCCAGCGCCAGGATCCAGATCGTGCCGTAGAGGCCGCCGGGCAGGCCGATCCACGCCCACAGGTAGGCGACGCCGATGACGAGGCCCGGGATCGCCACGGGAATGGTGGCGAGCAGGTCGATGGCGCGGCGGCCCCTGAGCGAGGTGCGGTTGACCGTGTAGCCGATGGCGAAGGCCACCACGCCGCCGATGATCGCGGTGACGATGCCGACCTTCAGCGTGTTCCAGATCGACAGCATGGTCAGCGGATTGTCGAACACCGCATTGAAGTGCCACATGCCGTAGGCCTTGGCGTCGAACAGCGCGTTGAAGTCCTTGAAGAACAGGAAGCGGCGGAACGCGGCGATCACCAGCGCCGCCGTCGGCAGCACGACGACCACGAAAAGATAGACCAGCGCCAGGACGAAGGTGAACCAGCGCCACGGGCCGAGGTTGAGCTGGCGCGGCCGGAAGGCCTTGCCGGCCACGGTGGCGAAGCTCTTGCCGCTCAGCACCCTCTGCTGCGCCCACACCAGCACGGCGGTGACCAGCATCAGCAGGATCGCGACGGCGGCGGCGGTGTTGTAGAGGGGCGGGCTCCAGGCGGTGAGCTTGAAGATGTAGGTCGTCAGCACGTTGATGTTGGCCGGCGCGCCGAGCGCCGCGGGCACGCCGTAGATGCCGAGCATGACCACGAAGGACAGCAGCGTCCCGGCCAGGATCGCGGGCGCGATCAGCGGGAAGGTGACGGTGAAGAGCGTCGTGAACGCCGAAGCGCCGGAGACCTCGGAGGCCTCCTCGAGGCTGGGGTCCATGTTGCGCAGCGCCGAGGAGGTGAACATGTAGACGTACGGCGCGTAGTAGATGCCGAACACCACGATCAGGCCGGTCATCGAGTAGAAGTCGAAGCGGAAGTCGATGTCCATCCACTTCAGCGCGATGTTGAGCAGGCCCGTCTTGGGCGAGCCCAGGATACCCCAGGCGACGCCGGCGACCAGCGGCGGCACGAACAGCGGGATCATGCTGGCGCCGGCGATGAAGCCGCGGAACGGCGTGTTGGTGCGCACGACGATCCACGAGAAGAACAGGCCGATGACCACCGCCAGCGCGGTGCCGCCGCCGCAGGCCAGCAGCGCGTTGTAGAAGGCGAGATGGACGTTCTCGTTGACCACGACCTCGACGAAGTGGTCGAGCGAGGGGCTGAACTTGGCGAAGCCGTCGATCACGGGATTGGAATCGCTCAGCGCGCCGAACACCAGCATCGCCAGCGGGTAGAGGACCAGGAAGGTCAGCAGCACCAGAAGGCCCGCGATCCACAGCGGCGCGATCAGCCGTCGCGGCGCGCGCGCGGACTCCCTCGATGCCGGCATCGCGGCAGCACTCGTCGCCGTCAAAACGTACACTCCTCCCATCGGCCGCGGCTGGTCCCGCGGCTTCACCCTTGCTGCAACCTAGCCTATCGTCCTGTGCGACGCTACGTTTTGTCGATGAAGCTCAGGAGCCACGGCCGCCATCCCTATACCCCGTTGCGCGGCCGGCCCGACTATAGCTGGCCCGGTGGCAAGCGCCTGGCCGTCTACGTCGCACTCAACCTCGAGCACTTCTCCTACGGCGAGGGCCTGGGCGCGGAGTTGGCGCCGGGCGGCCCGCAGCCCGACATCCTGAACTACACCTGGCGCGACTACGGCAATCGCGTTGGCGCCTGGTACATGCTCGACCTCTTCGATTCGCTGAAGCTGCCGACCGCGGCGCTGGTGAACAGCGCGATGTACGACTACGCGCCGGAACTCGTTTCCGCCTGTCGGGCGCGCGGCGACGAGATCGTCGGACACGGCCGCACCAATGCCGAGCGACAGGGCGTGCTCGACGAGGACGCGGAGCGCCAGTTGATCGCGCACGCGACCGAGCGGCTTGCGCGGGAAGAGGCGCGGCCGCCGAAGGGCTGGCTCGGGCCGTGGATTTCCCACAGCCACCTCTCGCCCGATCTTCTTGCCGAGGCCGGCTATGACTATCTTCTCGACTGGTGCATGGACGACCAGCCGGCGTGGCTCGCCTGTCGCGGCGGCAAACGCATCCTGGCGGTGCCCTATCCGCAGGAGATCAACGATATTCCCGCCATCGTCGGCCGCAAGGTCGGCGCGTCGGACTTCGCCGACATGATCGTCGACCAGTTCGACGAGATGCGCGAACTCTCGGCGGCGCGCCCGCTGGTCATGGGCGTGGCGCTGCACGCCTACATCGTGGGCCAGCCGCATCGCCTGCGGCACCTGCGCCGCGCCTTGCAGCACATCGTCCGGCACCGCGACGCGATCTGGCTCACCACGCCCGGCGCGATCGCCGCCCACTGTGCCGCTTTGCCGGCGGGCATCGTCCCTTGAGGAGTTCCATGCGTCTGTTCACCGCCACGCTCGCCACCGAGACCAATACCTTCTCGCCGCTGCCGACCAGCCTCCAGAACTACAAGGAGTCGGTCACGCAGGCCACCGGACTGGAGCTCTTCACCAATGTCGGGATCGATCCCACACAGCGGAAGATCGTGGTGGCGAAGTCGACCAACCATTTGATGGCGGCCTACGGACCGATTGCCAAGAAATCCGGCTGCTCGATCCCGACGCCGTTCCGCGCGGCCTCATCTTCTAGCTTGCGAGTCTCGTGGCTTCGCATACCTTGGAACAGGATCCTGCTTAAAGGGGAAAGCATGACACTCCGACTTCTCGCGGGCCTGCTCGCGCTCATTCTGCCGCTCAGCGCCATGGCGCAGGAAAAGGTCCTGCGCGCGGTGATGCACGCCGACGTGCGCGTGATCGACCCGATCTGGACGACCCAGACCATCGCCGGCATCCACGGCGCGCTGATCTACGACACGCTGTTCGGCAACGACGCCAACCAGAAGCCGCACCCGCAGATGGTCGGCAAGTACGAGATCAGCCCGGACCGGCTGCACTACAGCTTCACCCTGCGCGACGGGCTGAAGTTCCACGACGGCTCGCCGGTCACGACCAAGGACGTGATCGCCTCGCTGAAGCGCTGGGGCGCCAAGGACGGCGTCGGCCAGCGCCTGATGGGCTACGTCACCGAGATGAAGGCGGTCGACGACAAGACCTTCACGATGGACCTCAAGGAGCCGTACGGCATGGTGCTCGAGTCGCTGGGCAAGAGCGGCACGTCGATCCCGGCGATCATGCGCGAGAAGGAGGCGCTGACCGACCCGCAGCAGCAGATCAAGGAGTCGATCGGCTCGGGCCCGTACATGTTCGCCAAGGACCAGTGGGTGCCCGGCAGCAAGGCGGTCTATCTCAAGAACAAGGACTACCAGCCGCGCAGCGAGCCGCCGTCGGGCTTCGCCGGCGGCAAGATCCCCGGTGTCGACCGCATCGAGCTGATCTGGATGCCCGATCCGCAGACCGCGATGTCGGCGCTGATCAACGGCGAGATCGACTTCTGGGAGAACCCCAACAACGACTTCCTGCCCCTGCTCGAGAAGGCCAAGGGCGTGAAGCTGCTGAAGACCGGCAAGATCGACAGCACCCAGGGCATGATCCGCCTCAACCACCTGGTGCCGCCGTTCAACAATCCGAAGATGCGCCAGGCGATGTATTCGCTGGTCAACCAGGAGGACTTCCTGCGCGCCATCGTCGGCAACCCGCAATACTACAAGGTGTGCCCCGGCCTGCTGACCTGCGGCGGCCCGTACGAGAACGACGGCGGCACGCAGTGGATGAAGCACTACGACCCGAAGAAGGCCGGGCAGCTGATGAAGGAGGCCGGCTACAAGGGCGAGCCGATCACCGTGCTGGCGGCGACCGACCACAACACGATCACGCCGGCCACGCAGGTGCTGATCGAGGCGATGCGCCAGGCCGGCCTGAACGTCGACGTGCAGTCGATGGACTGGGGGTCGGTCGTGACGCGCCGCGCCAAGAAGGATCCGCCGGCGCAAGGCGGCTGGAACATCTTCGTCACCACCTCGGGCGGCGTCGGCTCGGCCAACCCGGTGCTGCACACCTGGATCGGCGCGGCCTGCGACAAGGGCCTGTTCGGCTGGCCGTGCGATCCCGAGGTCGAGAAGCTGCGCAATGCCTTCGGCATGGCGGCGACCGAGGAGGAGCGCAAGAAGATCGCCAAGGATCTCCAGACACGCGCCATGGACGACGTGGTCTACATCCCGTTCGGCCAGTGGGACACGCCGCTGGCCTATCGCGCCGACCGGATCGAGGGCATCGTGCCCAACACCGGTCTCGCCGTGCTGTGGGGCATCAAGAAGAAGTAGAGGTCCGCCCCGCGGGCCTTTCCGGAGTGTCATGACCGCGTACATCGTCCGACGCATCTTCGCCGTCCTGCCGGTCATGGCGGTGGTCGCGCTGTTCGTCTTCTTCCTGCTGCGCTTCGCGCCGGGCGATCCCGCCGCGATCATCGCGGGCGAGGACGCGACCAACGAGGCGATCGAGGCCGTGCGCGCCAAGCTCGGCCTCGACCGGCCGATGGTCGAGCAGTTCGCCTTCTGGATCTGGCGGCTGCTGCACGGCGATCTCGGCGTCTCGATCTTCTCCAACTTGCCGGTGACGCGCCTGATCGCGCAGCGGCTGGAGCCGACGGCGGCGCTGACGCTCGCCACGCTGTTCGTGTCGGTGGCGATGGCCGTGCCGATCGGCGTCGTGGCGGCGTGGAAGGCGCGCAAGATCGCCGACCGGCTGGTCATGGGCTTCGCGGTGATGGGCTTCGCGGTGCCGACCTTCGTGCTGGCCTATGTGCTGATCTACTTCTTCGCCGTGCGTTGGCAGATGCTGCCGGTGCAGGGCTACAACCCGATCGGCCAGGGCTTCGGGCCGTTCGTCGAGAGCCTGATCCTGCCGTCGCTGGCGCTCGGCATCACCTACATGGCGCTGATCGCGCGCATCACGCGCGCCTCGATGCTCGAGGTGCTGCAACAGGACTATATCCGCACCGCCAACGCCAAGGGGCTGGCGACCGACCGCGTGCTGCTGCTGCATGCGCTGAAGAACGCCGCCGTGCCGATCGTCACCGTGATCGGCATCGGCATCGCGCTGCTGATCTCGGGCGTGGTGATCACCGAGACGGTGTTCAATATCCCGGGCCTCGGCCGGCTGACTGTCGATGCAGTGCTGAAGCGCGACTATCCGATCGTGCAGGGGCTGATCCTGGTGTTCGCCGCGGCGAAGGTGTTCCTGAACCTGCTGATCGACATCTCCTACGCCTTCCTCGATCCGCGGATCCGGTACTGACATGCAGGTCACCCCGTCATCCCGAGCGAAGCGAAGCGTAGTCGAGGGACCTCGTCTTCCGCAGCAGACATTGCATGACAAGGTCCCTCCACTGCGCCTCGCTGCGCTCGGCTCCGGTCGGGATGACGGGGGGAGCGCATGGTCGCGGTAACAGACGATCTCCCGCTGCCGCCGCGCCGCTTCTCGCTGGGCGCCGCGATCCGGCGCAATCCCACGATCACCTTCGGCGCGGTGCTGCTGACGGTGCTGGTGCTGCTCGCGCTGTTCGGCCCGCTGTTCGTGGGCGACCCGCTCAAGATCGCGCCGGTCAACCGGCTGCGCCCGCCGTCGGAGCGCTGGTGGTTCGGCACCGACCAGTTCGGCCGCGACGTGTTCAGCCGCACGATCTACGGCTCGCGCGTCTCGCTGATCGTGGGCCTGTCGGTCGCCGCCATCTCGAGCGTGCTCGGCCTGGCGCTCGGCCTCGCCTGCGGCTACTTCCGCGCGATGGACGGCTTCGTGATGCGCATCATGGACGGCGTGATGGCGATCCCGTCGATCCTGCTGGCGATCGCGCTGATCACGCTGACGCGGCCCGGCCTCGGCATCGTGATCGTGGCCATCGTCATTCCCGAAGTCCCGCGCATCGTGCGCGTGGTGCGCGCCGTCGTGTTGTCGATCCGCAGCCAGCCCTATATCGAGAGCGCGGTCGCGGGCGGCACGCGCAACATCAAGCTGCTGTGGCGGCACGTGCTGCCGAACACGCTGGCGCCGCTGATCGTGCAATCGACGTATGTCTGCGCCTCGGCGATGCTGATCGAGGCGGGCCTCTCCTTCCTCGGCGCCGGCGTGCCGCCGGAAGTGCCGAGCTGGGGCAACATCATCGCCCAAGGCCGCACGTTCTTCCAGATCGCGCCGTGGAGCATCCTGATTCCGGGCGCGTTCCTCGCGACCACCGTGCTCGCGGTGAACCTGCTGGGCGACGGGCTGCGCGACCGGCTCGACCCGCGCTTGGCGAGGCGCCTGTGAGCGCCGCGACCTTGCTCGAGGTCCGCGACCTCCACACGCAGTTCAACACGCTCGACGGCGTGGTGCGCGCGGTCGACGGCGTGTCGTTCGATCTCGCGCGCGGCGAGACGCTGGGCATCGTGGGCGAATCGGGCTGTGGCAAGTCGGTGACGGCCCTGTCGATCCTGCGGCTGATCCCGCCGGAGACCGGCCGCATCGCCTCAGGCTCGATCCACTTCGAGGGCCACGATCTCGCGACGCTGCCCGAGGACGAGATGAAGCGCCTGCGCGGTCATCGCATCTCGATGATCTTCCAGGAGCCGATGACCAGCCTCAATCCGGTGCTGACGGTCGGCACGCAGATCGCCGAGAACGTCGTGCGCCATCTCGGCGTGTCGTGGAAGGCCGCGCGCGAGCGTGCGTTCGAGATGCTCGACCTGGTGCGCATCGCCGACGCGCGCCGCCGGCTCGACGAATATCCGCACCAGCTCTCGGGCGGCATGCGCCAGCGCGTGATGATCGCGATGGCGCTGTCGTGCGATCCGCAGGTGCTGATCGCCGACGAGCCGACGACGGCGCTCGACGTCACCATCCAGGCGCAGATCCTCGACCTGATGCTGGAGCTCAAGGAGAAGACCGGCACCGCGATCGTGCTGATCACGCACGATCTCGGCGTCGTCGCGGAGACCGCCGAGCGCGTGGTCGTGATGTATGCCGGCCGCAAGGTCGAGGAGGCGCCGGTCATGGCGCTGTTCGAGCGGCCGCTGCATCCCTATACGCGCGGGCTGATGGCGGCGATCCCGCGGCTCGACGTCGATGCCGAGAGCGGCGGGCGGCGGCCGCGCCTCCAGGAGATCCCGGGCCTCGTGCCGCGGCTGACGCAGCCCATCGTCGGCTGCGCCTTCGCCTCGCGCTGCGGGCTCGCGACCGACCGCTGCCGCGCCGAGGCGCCGCCGGTCGTCGATGCGGGCGGCGGCCACACCGTCGCCTGCTGGGAGGCGAGGGTATGAGCGCTCCCAAGACCGTTCTCGAGGTCAGCGGGCTGGTGAAGCATTTCCCGATCCGCGGCGGCCTGTTGCAGCGCCAGGTCGGCGCGGTGCGGGCGGTGGATGGCGTCGGCTTCTCGATCGCGCGCGGCGAGACGCTGGGGCTGGTGGGCGAGTCGGGGTGTGGCAAGTCGACCATCGGCAAGACGGTGCTGAAGCTGATCGAGCCCACTGCCGGCAAGATCGTGCTGGGCGGCCAGGACATCACGACGCTGAAGCCGGGCGCGATGTGGCCGCACCGCAAGCGCATCCAGACGATCTTCCAGGACCCGTACTCGTCGATGAACCCGCGCCTGCCGGCCGGCACCATCGTGGGCGAGCCGCTGGAGAATTTCGGCATCGCGCAGGGCCGCGAACGCGACGAGCGGGTGGCGCAGCTCTTCCAGCGGGTGGGCTTGCGGCCCGACGCGATGCGCAAGTACGCGCACGAATTCTCGGGCGGCCAGCGCCAGCGTCTCGGCATCGCCAAGGCCTTGTCGGTCAGCCCCGACGTGATCGTGGCCGACGAGCCGGTGTCGGCGCTCGACGTGTCGGTGCAGGCGCAGGTGCTGAACCTGCTGATCGACCTCCAGGAGGAGCTGGGGCTCGCCTATCTCTTCATCAGCCACGATCTGGCGGTGATGCGGCACATCAGCCATCGCATCGCGGTGATGTATCTCGGCCGCATCGTCGAGATCACGGACAAGCGCACGCTGTTCTCGACGCCACTGCATCCCTATACCGAGGCGCTGCTGTCGGCCGCGACCGCGCCCGATCCTAAGCGGCGCGGCAAGCGCAAGGCGATCGTGCAGGGTGACGTGCCGAGCCCGGCCAAGCCGCCGCCCGGCTGTCACTTCCACACGCGCTGTCCCTATGCGACGGCCGAATGCAAGGTCGTGTCACCGGCGTTGCGCGAGGTGGCGCCCGGCCACCACGTCGCCTGCCATCTGCGCTAGCGCTGCGGCGTCTCGGCCGGCTCGGTGGCCTTCATCGACGGGCGCTGCGCGACGGCGTCGTACCAGGCCGCGAGCTTCGGGGCGGCGTCGCGCCAGCCCGGCCCGTAGCGCCATTCGTCGTAACCGCAGGCCACGGCGGTGGTGATCTGCGCGAGATCGAAGGTCTCGCCGAACGAGGCGAGATGGTCCTTCTCGATGGCGGCGTGGCAGCGCATCTGGCGGTCGCGCATCTTGGCGAGGAAGTCGTCGGAGCGCTTGTCGTCGCCGCGCAGCAGCTCGGCGCGGCGCATGATTTGCGCCTCGAGGTTGCCGCTGGCGACCGCGATCACGGCCAGCGCCTTCCAGCGCGCCGCGCCCTCGCGGGCGAGCAGGCGATAGGCGCCGAACTCGGCGTTGAGATAGTCGACGATCGCATTCGAGTCGGTGAACGTGACGCTGTCGGTGACGAGCGCCGGGATGCGCGCCACCGGCGTCGCGGCGGCAAAGTCCGGCGCCAGCGTCGTCACGGTCTGTGTGCCCCAGCTGTGCGGCCAGCGCGTCTGCACGTACTCGAAGCGGTCGGCGATCCCGAGCTCATTGATCGCCACCCGCACACGCCGCACCCACGGCGAGGCCGGCGTCACATAGAGGCGCACGGTCAGGCGTGCCTTGCGCCGGGTGCCGTATCGCGCAGGTAGGTGAGGGCGGCCTGCACGCCGCCCGCCTTGTGCGGCACCTTGGCGAGGCCCAGCGCCATCTCGACGCCCGAGAGCGCGCCCAGCAGCATCAGGTCGTTGAAGTCGCCGAGATGGCCGATGCGGAAGATCTTGCCCGAGACCTTCGACAGGCCCTGGCCGAGCGAGATGTTGAAGTTCTCGAGCGCGACCTTGCGGAAGGCGGCGACGTCGGCTTCGACGACGGTCATGCCCTTGGGCTCGAGCGCCTTCTTGGCGGCCGCGAAGTTGTCGACCGACTCGGTGAGCTGGCGGCACTTGTTCTGCGCCTCGCGGCTGGTCTCGAGCATCAGCTTCTTGTG
>JAFEFH010000014.1 GCA_018240695.1 Pseudomonadota bacterium
GCTGGGCCGCGCGCGCAAGCACGGCATCGCGGCGCCGACGCTGCGCTTCGCCTATGCGCACCTGCAAGCCTATGAAGCGCGCCGCGCCCGCGGCGGCCTGAAGCTCTGAGCTAGGAGAGAACGATGAAGACCTTGATCCTCGGTGCCGGCGCGATCGGCGGCTATGTCGGCGGACGCCTGCACCAGGTCGGCGCCGACGTGACCTTCCTCGTGCGTCCCGCGCGCCGCGCCGCCATCGAGCGCGACGGGCTCGTGATCAAGAGCACCAAGGGCGACATCACCCAGAAGGTGAAGACGGTCGCCAGCGCAAGCGAAGGCGGGCCGTACGACCTCGTGTTGCTGACCTGCAAGGCCTACGACCTCGACTCCGCGATCGCCGCGATCGCGCCGGCGGTCGGCGCCAACACCACCGTGGTGCCGTTGCTGAACGGCCTGCGCCATCTCGACCTGCTCGATGCGAAGTTCGGCAAGGACAAGGTCGTGGGCGGCCTCGCGCGCGTCGGCGTCGCGATGACGGCCGACGGCGTGATCCGTCACACCAGCCCGTTCGCCGCGATCTCGTTCGGCGAGCGCGACGGCAAGCCGGCACGTCCGGCGCTGGTCGAGCTCGACGCCGCGATCAAGAAGTCGGGCATCGATGGCGGCCTCAACCAGAACATCGTCCAGGATCTCTGGGACAAGTGGATCATGCTGTGCTCGCTGGCGGCCACCAACTGCCTGATGCGTGGCTCGTCCGGCGACATCCTCGAGGCCGACGAGGGCCTGGCGATCGTCATGGAGACGGTGGACGAGGGCCAGAAGGTCGCCGCCGCCGCCGGCCACGATCCCGGCGCCAAGGGCATGGAGACGATCCGCAAGTTCCTGACCGTGAAGGGCTCGAAGTTCACCGCCTCGATGCTGCACGACCTGCAGGCCGGCGCGATGGTCGAGGCCGACCACATCGTGGGCGACATGATCGCGCGCGCGAAGAAGGCGGGCATCGCCACGCCGAACCTGCGGATGGCCTACGCCCATCTCCAGGTCTATCTCCATCGCCGCTCGCGCGGCGGCACCGGCGAGTCGGCGAGATAGTCGCCGTCTCGGCTTGATTCGCGGGCCGGTCCTTCCTACGTTCACGCCATGAGCATCGTGGCCAAGATCCTGTGCGTCTTCCGTCGGAAACATCCGATCGCTGAAGCGTAGCCCCCGGCTCGGTCCACTGCGCCCCCGAGCCCCGGGGGAGGACGTACACGCCGATCTTGCCGGGCAAGGTCGTGCAGAGCCTGCAAACGGGCGTCCGTTAAATCCATTTTTCCGGCAAGCGGCCTTCGGTCCCGCTTCGCCGTGGCTGCGTCGTCGACCGATACAGGGATATCGCCATGCGTGAAGACCAGACCAAACGCCCCTTGCCGCCGATCGTGGTGAGCGAAAGCGACCATGAACGGTTGACCGGCCTCGCGACCGCGGCGCTCGACCGGCTGCCCGACACCGCCCGGGAGCTGCTCGACGAGATGGAACGGGCCGAGATCGTCGATGGTCCCGCCATGCCGGCCAACGTCGTGCAGATGGGATCGTCGGTCACCTTCAAGTCCGATCGCGCCGACAAGCGGCGGATCACGCTGGTCTATCCGGCCGACGAGGACATCGCCCGGTCGAAGGTGTCGATCATGACTCCGATCGGTGCGGCCCTCATCGGTCTGGCGGAAGGACAGTCGATCGAATGGTCGGCGCGCGACGGCAAGCGCCACGCGCTGACGGTGCTGAAGGTCGAACGGCCTATTTGATCAGACCGGCGCTCCGCGGCAGGAACAGCGAGATGTCGGGGAACAGGATGATCAGCATCAGCCCGATCAGCAGCGCGGCGACGTAGGGCATGTAGGCGCGCCAGTGCTGGCCGACCGTGAGGTCGGCGAACTTGAGCGCCATCAGCAGGCCCACGCCCATCGGCGGCAGGAAGAGGCCGATGCCGACCGAGGCGGTGGTCACGATGTTGAAGTGGATGGGGTCGATTCCCATCTTCTCGGCGATCGGGAAGACCACCGGGATCAGCACCACCGCGGCCGGCAGGCCTTCGAGCACCATGCCGAACATCATGGTCATGAAGGCGGTCGCCACCAGGAACAGCCACGGCATGTCGTGCAGCGGCGCCAGCACGTGCGCGAGCAGCGCCGGCACGCCCGACACGCCCATCAGGTACTGGAACACCGAGGCCACCGCGAGCAGGTAGATGACGGCGGCGGTCAGAATGGCGCTCTCGTAGGCGAGCTTGGCGATCTCCTTCAGCGAGACGTTGCGGTAGTAGATGCAGGCCGCGAAGAAGGCGTAGCCCGCGACCACGGCGCCGGCCTCGGTCGCGGTGAAGATGCCGAGGAAGAAGCCGCCCAGGATGACGACCGGAATGACCAGCGGCACCGCGGCGCGGCGGGCCGAGCCGACGATCAGCGAGACGCTGGGCTTGGTGTCGACCGGCCAGTCGTACTTGCGGGCCCGCAGGTACACCAGGATCATCAGGCAGAGCATGATCGTCGCGGCGGGAATGAAGCCCGCCAGGAACAGCGCGACCGCCGAGGTGTTGGTGACCTGCGCGATCACGATCATGAAGATCGCCGGCGGCACCAGCATGCCCATCGCCGTGCCGGCCGCGATCAGCGACGCCGAGTCCTCGCGCTTGTAGCCGGCCTTGGTGAGCGGCGGCATCAGGGTCGAGCCGAGGGCGGAGACCTCGGCCATCTTCGAGCCGCAGATGTCGGAGAAGAAGTAGGCGACGACGATCACCGACATGCCGAGGCCGCCCTTGACCCAGCCGACCAGCGCGCGCGCGAAGTCGACCAGGGCCTGGCTCATGCCGCATTTTTCCATCAGGCCGCCGGCGAAGACGAAGGCCGGGATGGCCAGCAGCACCCAGCTCTGCGAGCCGGACACCATGCTGGCCGACAGCACCTGCATGTCGTAGCCGCCGAGGAAAAGGCCGGCGACGCCGGCCACGCCCAGCGCGAACACGATGGGCATGGAGAAGACGATCAGGACGATGAAGATCGCGAGAACGACGAGCAGCAGCATTGCGGGGCAATCCTATTGCGGAGGCTGGTGCGCGGCGTCCGCCACGTCCGGCGCCGGCGCTGGCGGCGCCACGATCATCGAGATCGCATAGACGACGAGGAGCGCGCCTCCGGCGACGACCGAGCCGTAGAGCAGCGAGAGGTTGATCTCGAGTCCCGGCGTGACGAGCGTGTGGTTGAGGATGCAGAGCTTGACGCCATACCAGGCGGCGATGGCCCCGATGATGGCGATCAGCGCGTGATGCACCTTGTCGACGAACGCCTGGCCCGCCGGAGGGAAATGCAGCACGTGCAGGGTGAAGTGCGTGCGCTCGCGCACGCCGATGGCCGCGCCCACCAAAGTGAGCCACGCCAGCATCATCTCGCCGACTTCCTCGACCCAGGTGAAGCGCACCGGGTCCCAGTCGAAATAATCCGTGATCGGGATCATCACGTAGCGCAGGAACACCCCGATCAGCAGATTGACGATCGCGGCGACCAGCAGGAGGGAGACGACGAACTTGGGAATCGCCGCGATGAAACGGCTCGTGGACGACCCCACGCCCTAGGCCTTGAAGCCGACGATCTCGTCCCACAGGCCGCTGAACTGCGACTTGTACGACGGCCAGATCTTGTCCTGGGCGACCTTGCGGAACGCCTCGATGTCGGCCTCGACGATCGTCATGCCCTTGGGCTCGAGCTCCTTCTTGGCGGCGGCGGCGTTGTCGACCGACTCGGTGAGCTGGCGGCACTTGTTCTGCGCCTCGCGGCTGGTCTCGAGCATCAGCTTCTTGTGCGGCTCGCTGAGGCCTTCCCACGTCGCGAGATTCATCGTGTTGAGCGTCGGGCCGTAATTGTGGAAGGTCATCGAGCAGTACTTCGAGACCTCGTAGATCTTGAGCGCGATCATGTTCACGATCGGCAGGTCGCCGCCGTCGATCACGCCCTGCTTGGCGGCCGAGATGACCTCGCCCCACGCCATCGGCACGGCGTTGCCGCCGAGGCCGTTGATCGTGTCGCCGAACACCTTGGCCTGCTGCACGCGGATCTTCGAGCCACGCAGATCCTTCGGCTCCTTGATGCCCTTCTTGCTCGTCCAGAAGTGACGGAAGCCGTAGTCGAAGAAGCACATCGTCTTCAGCTTGTACTTGTCCTGGAACTGCTTATCGAGCTTGTCGCCGATCGCGCCGTTGAACATCTTGTAGGCGTGGTCGTAGCTCTTCACGAGATACGGCACGAGGAACACGCCCATCTCCGGGAACACAGTGGCGGCGGCGCCGCCCGGGTTGCCCATCTGGATGTTGCCCGACTTCACGGCGTTCATGATGTCGAGTTCCTTGCTCATCAGCGTCGAGCCGAAGAACTGCATGTCGAGCTCGCCTTTGGAGCGCTCGCGCACTTCCTTGGCCTGCCAGTCGAAGGCGACGGCGGCCGATTCCGGCAGCGCATTGATGTGCGCCATCACGAGCTTCTTGGCCTCGGCGCGCGCGAAGGTGGGCGCCATGCCGGTGGCGAGGATCGTGGCGATGCCGCCCTTCACCAGGCTGCGGCGGCGAACGGACGCGAGATTCTTGCTGCTGATTTTCATGATCGTCGACATGTCTGCCTCCCGAGGCGTTTCTTTGGCAAAATTCTATACTGCCGCCGCCGATGGCGGAAGCGTCAGGGACGGTACCGCAGCAGCGCGAGCCCGAATCCGGCGAAAATGACGCCGCTCGCGCGGTTGATCCGCCGCTGCCACGCGCCTTCCATCAGCCGATGCGCCAGCCGTCGGCTGGTCAGCGCATAAGTGACGTAAAAGAATGACTCCACCGCCAGAAACGTCGCGACCAGCAGCGCGAATTGCGGCGCCCACGCCGCGTCGGCGGCGATGAATTGCGGGAAGAAGGCGGCGGCGAAGACCAGCAGCTTCGGGTTCGAAATGCCGCAGAGGAAGCCGCCGCGAAATAGCGCGACGCGGCTCACATCGCGGACCCCGGTTCCGCGCGGCGAGGCAGTGTCGTCGGTGAGCGTCGCGACCGGCGCGCGCCATGTCTGGATGCCGAGGAAGACGAGATAGGCCGCGCCGGCATACTTCAGCGCGGTGAACGCCGCCGGCACCGCGAGCATGAAGGCGCTGACGCCCGCGACCGACGCCACCAGCATGACCGCAAGCGCCAGCAGGCAGCCGCTCATGCCGATCATCGCCGCGCCGAAGCCATGGCGGATGCTGCGCGTCGTGACGTAGACGACGTTCGGTCCCGGCGTGCAGGAGATCAGCACGACCGCGCCGAGATAGAGCCAGAAGGCGGCGAGGGTCATCGCTCAGAAGCCGTACAGCGCGGCGGCGTTGTCGACCAGGATGCGCTTGCGCACCGCCTCGTCGGGCACCCAGTCGAGCAGCATGTCGGCCATCGTGCCGTCGTTGGGCATCGGCACCGGGCACATCGGATGCGGCCAGTCGGTGCCCCAGACGATGCGGTCGGGCCGGCGCGCGACGAGGGCGCGGGCGAACGGCACCGTGTCGTCGTAGGGCAACTGTTGCCGGGCGGTGATGCGGTAGGGGCCGGTGAGCTTCACCCAGCAGCGTCCCTCGCCCACGAGATCGAGGAAGGCGCGATACCTGGGATGATCGATGCCCAGTGCCGCCGGCATGTAGCCGAAATGGCCGATCGAGATGTCGACCGGCAGCGCGCGCAGTTCGTCGAGATCGGCCTGGTCGACATGCAGCAGCAGCTCGATGTGCCAGCCCATCGGCTTCAACCGCTCGGCGACGGCGCGCAGTTCGGCGAAGGACTTGAACGGATTGCCGCCCGGATCGGCGATGTTGACCCGGATGCCGCGCGCGCCGCGGTCGTGCATCGCGGCCAGCTCGCGGTCCGTGACGTCGGCGCCGACCGACACCACGGCGCGGCGGCGCGCCAGATCGGCCATCACGTAGTCGAGGGTCGCGGCATTGTCGATGCCGTAGACGCTGGGCTGGGTGATGACGGCGCGCGTCACGCCCAGCACACGATGCAGATGTTCATAGGCCGCCGGCAGCGCGTCCGGCGGCGTGTAGCCGCGCGCCGGGTTCCAGGCGTATTTCGCCGCCGGCCCGAAGATGTGGGCATGCGTGTCGCACGCATCGGCCGGCATCGCGATCCTGGGCGTCGCGGGCGCGGGATCGGGCGGCGGGCAGGGCTTCTGCGGAACGGGCTGCTGCGAAGCTGGGGGCACCGCGCCGTCCCTACTGCGCGGCGATCGCGGCGGTGTGCTGGCCCTGCGAGGCGTTGAAGCGGTCGAGCACATGGCCCGGCCCCTTGGCGTGCTTGACGTAGTCCTTGCCGTCGAAGGTCTTCACGCCGTTGCAGAACACGCCGTGCACGCCGGTCGGCCTTCTGATCGTGCGGCGGCCGCCACCGGGCAGATCGGCGACACGCTCGGCGGGCGAGACGCCCACGGTCGCGGCGTCGAACAACAGCAGGTCGGCCTGCGCGCCGACGGCGATGCGGCCGCGATTCTGGATGCCGTAGAGGTCGGCCGGATGCGAGGTCAGGCGGCGGATGCCCTCGGCCATGTCGAAGTCGCCGCGCTCGCGCACCCAACGCGCCAGGAAGTGAAGGCCGAAGCCCGCGTCGCACATATAGATAAGGTGCGCGCCCGCGTCGGACAGCGCCACGACGCCGGCCTCGTGCTTCAGGAGCTTCGCCACGCCATCGTCGCCGACGTTCAGGAAGCGGCCGAGGAAGGCGGTCTCGAGATTCTCGTCGAGCGCGAGGTCCAGCATGACGTCGAGCGGGTCGCGATGCTCGGCGGCGGCGATCTCGTGCAGGTAGCGGTTGTTGTACTTGGCGTTGGCCGGCTTGTAGGTGACGGCCACCATCACGCGATCCCAGTTGCCCTGGAAGATCATGCCCGGGCGCGGGTTCTTGGCGTTCTCGCGGAACTTCGCGCGCCATGAGGCGTCGCGATACACGGCCTTCAGCTGTTCGGGGCTATAGGCCTTGATCGGGTCGAACGCCGAGTGGCTGTAGAACGGATAGGCGTTGCCCATCGTGAAATCGAACGACAGCGGCTGGCAGGGGATCTGGATGTAGAGCCCGTTGCCGCGGCGCAGCGCGGCGGCGCAGTCGTCGAAGATCTTGATCGCGCGCTGCGGCTCCTGCTCATTGTACATCGCCATGCCGGTGCCCTGGAAGAACGGGCGGCCGTACTTGGCGGCCATCGGCTCCAGCTCCTGCGGCGTCTTCACGCCGGACGCGATGGCGACGACGCCCTTGCCGCGCGCGCCCATGGCGCCGACCAGCGCGTCGAGCTCGCTCATCGGCGCGATGGTCGAAGGCATCGGCACGCCGCCGAAGCCCGAATGGTTGAGGGAGTAGGACGCGCCGAGGCCGATCGCGCCGTTGTTCATGGCGTCGGCCACCATGGCCTTCATCTTCGCCAGTTCCTCGGGCGTGGCATCGGCGCGCTGCGAGGCGGCCTCGCCCATCACCGCGGTGCGGATCGTCGAATGGCCCGCGAGGACGGCGACGTTGGCGTAGGGCGCGCGGCGGCGCAGCATGCCCATGTAGTCGCCGAAGTTCGTGAAGTCCCACTTGATGCCGGTGCGCAGCGCGTCGAGGTCCATGCCCTCGACGACCGAGAGGTTGCGGATCACCAGGTCGCGGCCTTCTTCCGACAGTGCGGGCACGATGCCGAAGCCGCAATTGCCCATGATGGCCGTGGTGACGCCGAGCGACGGCGAGGGCGAGAGGGTCGAGTCCCAGGTCACCTGTGCGTCGTAGTGCGTGTGCACGTCGACGATGCCGGGTGTCAGCGTGAGGCCGCCGGCGTCGACCGTCTCGGCGCCCTTGTCCTTCACCTCGCCGATGGCGACGATCTTGCCGTCCTCGACCGCGACGTCGGCGCGCTTGGGATCGTTACCGAGTCCGTCGACGACAGTGGCTCCGCGGATGACGAGATCGACCATGACTACCTCCGGCGGCTGAGCGCTCCGTATGCGGCGAGCGCTGCATGATTGACGAGATCGCTGACCGTGGCGCCCATCTGCACGATCTGCACGGGCTTCTGAAGCCCGTCGATCACGGGACCGATCACGGTCACGCCGCCCAGGCTCTGCATCAGCCGCGACGAGATGTGCGCCGAGTGCAGGCCGGGCATCACCAGCACGTTGGCCGGACCGGTGAGGCGCGTGAACGGATAAGTGGACTTCAGCAGGCCGAAGTCCAGCGCCATGTCGGCTTGCATTTCGCCATCGTACTCGAAGTCGACCTTCTCCGAATCGAGCAGCCGTATCGCCTTGCGAATGCGGTCGATGCGCTCGATCTCGCGGCTGCCGAAATTCGAGAAGGACGCGAAGGCGACGCGCGGCTCGTGGCCCATGGTGCGCACGTTCTTGGCCATCTGCTTGGCGATGGTCGCGAGCTGCTCCGGGCTGGGCGTCTCGTTGATCGCGGTGTCGGCCAGGAACACCGTGCCGTGCCGCGCCACGATGATCGAATAGCCCATCGGCACCTTGTCGGCCTCGACGTCGATCACGCGCTTCACGTCGCCGTAGCATTCGGGGAAACGGCGCGTGATGCCGGTCACCATGCCGTCGGCGTCGTCCATCGCCACCATGCAGGCGCCGAAGACGTTGCGGCCCTGGTTGACCATGCGCTGCACGTCGCGGCGCAGGAAGCCGTCGCGCTGCAGGCGCTTGTAGACCAGGTCGGTGTAAGGCGCGTTCTTGGTCGAGAGCCGCGCGTTATGGATCTCCATGCCGTCGGTATTGGTGATGCCGAGCGACTTCATCGTCTCGCGCACCAGCTCCTCGCGGCCGATCAGGATCGGCGTGCCGTAGCCGTTGTCGCGATAGACGATCGCGGCGCGGATCGTGCGCTCCTCCTCGCCCTCGGCGAAGACGATGCGCTGCGGGTTGGCCTTCACCTGCTCGAACAGGCTCTGCAGCCAGTGGCTGGTCGGATCGAGGCGGCCCGACAGGCTCTTCTTGTACTCGGCGATGTCGAGCTTGCGGCGCGCCACGCCGGAATCCATCGCGGCCTTGGCGACGGCGGCGGAGACCTCGACGATCAGGCGCGGATCGAACGGCACCGGCACGACATACTCGGCGCCATAGCGCAGGCGGCGGCCGGAATAGGCGCGGTCGACCTCGTCCGGCACGTCCTCGCGCGCCAGCTTGGCCAGCGCCTCGGCGGCGGCGACTTTCATCTCCTCGTTGATGGTGCGGGCGCGCACGTCGAGCGCGCCGCGGAAGATGTAGGGGAAGCCCAGCACGTTGTTGATCTGGTTGGGATAGTCGCTGCGGCCGGTGGCGATGATCGCGTCAGGCCGCGCCGCGCGCGCGTCGGCCGGCGTGATCTCGGGGTCGGGATTGGCCATGGCGAAGATGATCGGCTTGGGCGCCATCGACTTCACCATCTCCTGGGTGACCGCGCCCTTCACCGACAGGCCGAAGAAGACGTCGGCGCCGACCATCGCCTCTTTCAGCGTACGTGCCTTGGTGCGGACGGCGTGCGCGCTCTTCCACTGGTTCATGCCCTCGGTGCGGCCCTGGTAGATCACGCCCTTGGTGTCCACGAGGATGGCGTTCTCGTGCGGCATGCCCATCGCCTTCACCAGCTCGATGCAGGCGA
This sequence comes from Pseudomonadota bacterium, assembly GCA_018240695.1. Lineage (GTDB taxonomy): Bacteria > Pseudomonadota > Alphaproteobacteria > Reyranellales > Reyranellaceae > Reyranella. The sequence goes on from JAFEFH010000014.1 coordinate 9,617, forward strand.
TCGAGGCGGCGCCGGCGCCGTTCACGACCATCTTGATGTCCTTGATGTCGCGGCCGGTGATGTGCAGCGCGTTGATCAGGCCGGCGGCGGATACGATCGCGGTGCCGTGCTGGTCGTCGTGGAAGATCGGGATGTCCATCGCCTCGCGCAGGCGCTGCTCGATGATGAAGCACTCCGGCGCCTTGATGTCCTCGAGGTTGATGCCGCCGAAGGTCGGGCCCAGGAAGCGCACGCAGTTCACGAACTCGTCGACGTCGCGCGTGTCGACCTCGAGGTCCATGCAGTCGACGTCGGCGAAGCGCTTGAAGAGGACGGCCTTGCCCTCCATCACCGGCTTGCCGGCCAGCGCGCCGATGTCGCCGAGGCCGAGCACTGCGGTGCCGTTGGAGATCACCGCGACCAGGTTGCCGCGCGCGGTGTAGTCGTAGGCGGTGTTGGGATCCTTGTGGATCTCGACGCAGGGCGCCGCGACGCCGGGCGAGTAGGCGAGCGCCAGGTCGCGCTGGGTGACCAGCGGCTTGGTGGCGATGATCTCGATCTTACCGGGCCGGCCGGTGCGATGCATGATCAGCGAATCGCCGTCGAGGTCGCCCATCTCGTTGCTGACTGCGGCTTCCGAGCCTTTGCTCGCCATGCGTTTTCTCCCGATTGAGGGGCCATATTGGCGACAATCCACAGCCGCCACCAGACGGCCATGCCGCGCTGCAACGTGGCCGCGGCGACCCTCGTTCAGGGAACGGGCGCGCGTGCCGGCCGGGCGAAGAGGGCGGCGGCCATCGCCAGGACCGCGAGGATGCCCAGGACGATCAGCGAATCGGTGTAGGTGCCGCTCCAGTCGCGCAACGCGCCCGACAGAACCGGCCCGACCGCCTGCGCCAGCACCTGGAGCGACAGCGCCATGCCGCGGATCGCGCCGTAGCTCTCGCGGCCGAAATAGTCCGCCCACGCCACCGGCAGCAAGGTGAGGATGCCGCCGATGCCGAGACCGAACAGGCCGCCGGCGAGGCAGGCGGCGGTGAGCGAGTGGACGACGATCAGCCCGAACGAGCCGCCGCTCAGTGCCAGGGCGGCCACGAACAGGCCGTAGCGCACCGGCCAGCGGCGCGGCAGCAGGCCGATGCCGAAGCTCGCGACCGCCGACATCGCCGAGAAGAAGGCGATCACCGTCGCGGCGGCGGTGGGCGACAGGCCGCGTTCGATGAGATGCGGCGCCTGGTGGAGGCTGACGCCGGCCTGCACGGGGAAGACCAGCACCGTGTAGAGCGACAGCAGCCAGAACGAGGAGGTGCGCAGCGCGGCGGCGCGGCTGAAGCGCGGCTCGACTGCCGCGACGCCCGCGGTGCTGGTCGGTTTGCGGTCGGGCAGCAGGCCGACATCCTCCGGCTTGCGCACCAGCAGCAGGAAAGTCGGCACGAAGCCCACGATCAGCACGGTGGCGCCGACGGCGATCCAGCCGTGGCGCCAGTCTCCACCCTGCGCGCCGCCCTTGTTCATCGCGAACTGCGCGATCAGCGGCAGCGCGACCAGCCCCGCCATCTGGGCGAGCGTCGCGATCGAGGCGGCGAAGGCGCGGCGCGCCACGAACCAGTTGTTCAGGGCGCCATAGAGGCCGAGCTCGAAGGGGCTCGCCCAGTTCAGCCGTGCGAAGCAGAACAGCAGATAGAAGACGGCGAGCGACTGGGTGAGCGACAGCGCCATGGTCGACAGGCCGGTGGCCAGCACGGCCGCGCACAGGATCAGCCGCGCCCCGCGCCGGTCGAGCACCGGCCCGATCATCGGCGAGACCACGGCGGCCAGCAGCCCGCCGACCGAGACCGCCCCCGCGATCGCCGTGCGCGACCAGCCGAATTCGGCGGTCATGGGCACGATGAAGATCGACAGCACCGCCACCGCCGGCCCCTGGCGCGCGAAACCCGACAGGCAGACGCAGCCCAGCACCACCCAGCCGTAGAAAAACGGCAGGCGCGGCACCAGAACGCGGGCCAGATAGGGCGCCGAATAGGACGCGGGCATCGTTTCCCCCAATTGGCCCCCAAGCTCGCGGGAGCCCTGCCATGCTAAACCCCTGTCGTGCCCGACAGCAGCCCCCTCCCGCCCCAGAACGCCGCGGTTCACGCCGCGATTCCGGCCGAGGCGACGCCCATGATGCGACAGTATCTGTCGATCAAGGCGTCGCACCCGGATCACCTGGTGTTCTACCGCATGGGCGACTTCTACGAGCTGTTCTTCGACGACGCCGTCAAGGCATCGGCGGCGCTCGACATCGCGTTGACCAAGCGCGGCCAGCATCTGGGCGAAGACATCAAGATGTGCGGCGTGCCGGTGCACAGCCACGAGGCCTATCTGTCGCGGCTGATCCGCCAGGGCTTCAAGGTTGCGGTCTGCGAGCAGATGGAGGATCCGGCCGAGGCCAAGAAGCGCGGCGCCAAGTCGGTGGTCGAGCGCGGCGTCGTGCGCGTCATCACGCCGGGCACCCTGACCGAGGACGCGCTGCTCGATGCGCGCAGCCACAATTATCTCGCCGCCGTTGCCGAGGCGCAGGGCGAGCTGGCGTTGGCGTGGCTCGACCTGTCGACCGCCGACTTCGCGGCCCAGCCGGTGCTGCCCGCGCAACTGCCGGCGGCGCTGGCGCGCCTCGCGCCCGGTGAGCTGCTGGCGCCGGATCGCCTGATGGCGCGCGCCGATCTCAAGGCGGCCCTCGAGGAATGGAACGCCGTGCTGACGCCGCTGCCCTCGGCGCGGTTCGACAGCGACAACGCCCGCAAGCGGCTGGAGGCCGCGTTCAACGTGGCCGCGCTCGACAGCTTCGGCGCCTTCTCGCGCGGCGAGATCGCGGCCTGCGGCGCGTTGCTCGACTATGTCGAACTCACGCAGGCCGGCAAGAAGCCCGCTCTGTCGCCGCCGCGCCGCGAGCGCGCCGACGGCACGATGGAGATCGATCCGGCGACGCGGCGCAACCTCGAGCTGGTGAAGAGCCTCGACGGCAAGCGCGAGGGTACGTTGCTCGCCACCATCGACCGCACCCTGACCGGTCCCGGCGCGCGTCTGTTGTGCGAGCGCCTCGCTGCGCCGCTCACTGACCGGCCCGAGATCGAGCGCCGCCTCGATCTGGTGCAGCTCTTCGTCGAGCGCCCCGCCTTGCGTGAAAAAGTGCGCGACGCGCTGAAGCGCACGCCCGACATCGAGCGCGCGTTGCAACGCCTGTCGGTCGGCCGCGGCGGCCCGCGTGATCTCCTGGCCCTGCGCGACGGTCTCGCCTCGGCCGAAGCACTGTCGGCCATGCTGGGCGCCGAGCCGGAGGCGCTGGCGCCGCCGCCCGCGCCGCTCGGCGAGATCGTCACAGCCGGCACCGGGCACGCCGCGCTGATCCAGTCCTACAGCGCGGCGCTGGTCGACGAGCCGCCTTTGTTCGCGCGCGACGGCGGCTTCATCCGCGCCGGCCACAAGGCCGAGCTCGACGAGCAGCGCACCCTGCGCGACGACAGCCGCAAGACCGTGGCCGCGCTCGAAGCGAAGTACCGGGCGGCGGCCAACGTGCCGACGCTCAAGATCCGCCACAACAACATGATCGGCTATCACATCGAGGTGACGGCGACGCATGCCGACAAGCTCGATCTGGCCGCTTTAGGCTTCACGCGCCGGCAGTCGATGTCGAACGCCACGCGCTTCAGCACCGCCGAGCTGGCCGACCTCGAGACGCGGATCGGCCGCGCCGCCGACCAGGCGCTGGCGATGGAGCTGGTGCTGTTCGACGGCCTGCTCGCCGAGGCGATGAAGGTCTCGGGCGCGATCGCCGCCGCCGGCCGCGCGCTGGCGGCGCTCGATGTCGCCGCCGCGCTCGCCGAGCTGGCGGCCAGCGGCAACTATGTGCGGCCGATCCTGAGCGACGACACCGCGTTCCATCTCGAAGGCGGGCGGCATCCCGTGGTCGAGGCGGCCTTGTCGAAGCAGGGCGGCGCGGGCTTCGTGCCCAACGACTGCGACCTCGGCGACGCGCGCCGGCTGTGGCTGCTGACCGGACCCAACATGGCCGGCAAGTCGACCTTCCTGCGCCAGAACGCGCTGCTCGCGGTGATGGCGCAGGCCGGGTCGTTCGTGCCGGCGAAGACCGCGAGGCTCGGCATCATCGACCGGCTGTTCAGCCGGGTCGGCGCGTCGGACGATCTCGCGCGCGGCCGGTCGACCTTCATGGTCGAGATGGTCGAGACCGCCGCGATCCTCAATCAGGCGACCGGGCGCAGCCTCGTCATCCTCGACGAGATCGGCCGCGGCACCGCGACGTTCGACGGTCTGTCGATCGCCTGGGCCACGCTCGAGCATCTGCACGAGGTCAACAGGTGCCGCGCGCTGTTCGCCACGCACTATCACGAGCTCGGCGCGCTCAAGGAGCGGCTGTCGTCGCTGGCGCCCTACACGATGCGCGTGAAGGAGTGGCAGAACCAGGTCGTGTTCCTGCACGAAGTCGCGCCCGGCGCCGCCGACCGCAGCTACGGCATCCACGTCGCCCAGCTCGCCGGCCTGCCGGCGGCCGTCGTCGCCCGCGCCGAGGAAGTGCTCGAAGTGCTGGAGAAGGGCGAGCAGTCCGGCGCCGTCACCAGGCTCGCCGACGATCTCCCATTGTTCGCCGCCGCCCCCGTGCGCCCGACCAGCGGCGGCGGCAAGGCCAAGGAATCGGACGTCGAGAAGGCGCTCGAGGCGATCAACCCCGACGAGCTGACGCCGAAGCAGGCGCTCGACGTGCTCTACGAGCTGCGGCGTCTCAAGGGCTGATCGTCCGCTACATCCAGCTGCGGCAAAAATCGCGCGACGTCCGGCGGAACCCGGTCTCGCGGCAAGCGTATACGTCGCGCAGAGCGGCGGTGCCTTGACGGAGAAGTGCGATGAACATCAATGAATTCGACGGTGCGGTCCGCAAGCTCCGCAGCCTTTGTGAAGACACGCTGGGCGACACGACCCTGATGGACAAGAAGCTGGCGCTGATCGCCGAGCTCAAGCCCAACGTGACGCCGCTCACCGTGCCGACCGGTTTCGGCGATGCGATGGACAGACTGGTCGAGGATGCCTCGCAGCACGCCCAGCACGTCGTCCACTCCCTGACCGAAACCCAGGTCGTCTATCTGCACAACGTGAAGGCCTTGGAGAAGGACCTCATCGCCATGCAGGCCGAGATCGCGCGCAAGCGCTGACGCGCGCGCCAGCGCTCAGTCGCGATCCGGCGCGCCGAGCGGGAAGTAGCCGCGATAGGGCCGTGCCTCCTCGACCGCGCGCGCGAAAGATGGGCGCTTGAGCAGGCGCGCGCGATAGGCGCGGACGTTCGGGAAAGCGCTGCCGATCTGGTGGACCCAGTCGGCGTAGAAGAGAGAAGGCGCGGCGGCGCAGTCGGCCATCGTGAAGCTCTCGCCCGCGGCCCAAGTGCGGCCCTCGAGCGTCTTGTCCAGCCAGCCATAGGCGGTGTCGAGTTCGCGACGCGCTTCTTCCATCGCGATGTCCTTGCGGCCGCCGGTCTTGCGCAGGACCTCGCCGACCGGCTTCTGCATCGGCGTCATCACATAGTTGTCGAAGAAGCGGTCGAGGAAACGCACCTCCAGCGCGGCCTTCGGATCCTCGGGCAGCAGCCGCACCTTGCCGCCGTGATGCATCTCGAGATGCTCGATGATGATGCTCGACTCCGCGATCGTGCGGCCGTTGTCGTTCAGCACGGGAAACTTGCCGAACGGCCAGAGCGCCGCGCGCTCGTCGCCGGCGCCGGGATGCTCCATATGGCGATAGGTGAAGGCGATGTCTTTCTCCCAGAAGGCCATCAGCACCTTCTGGCAGTAGGACGAGAACGGATGCGAGTAGAGCGTCAACGACATGGGATCACCCCGGTTTGGTGCCGGTCGCCTTCACGACCTCCGCCCACGTCGCCATATCCTTGGCGATGAAGGCGGCGAACTCCTTGGGCGAGCCCGGGGCGGGAACGCTGGCGCGTTCCTCGATCTGCTTCGCGATGCCGGGATCGGTCAGGAGCTTGGTGATGTCGGCGTTGATCTTCGCCACGATCTCGTCGGACATCGAGGCGGTCGCGGCGATGCCGGACCAGCCGGCGGAGTCGTAGCCCGGCACGGTCTCGGCGATGGTCGGGATCTTGTCGAGCGGCGGCGGGGCGCGGCGCGCGGTGGTGACGCCCAGTGCCTTGATGCGGCCGTCGCGGATCGCGTTCAGCGCCGAGGCGGTGCTGTCCATCATCAGCTTCACGTGGCCGCCGAGCAGGTCGGCCATCGCCGGTCCGCTGCCCTTGTAGGGGATGTGCTCGATGTCGAGCTTCGCGCGCAGCTTCAGCAGCTCCATGCTGAGATGCTGCGCCGTGCCCGGTCCTGCCGAGGCATAGGAGAGCTTGCCCGGGTCCTTCTTCGCCAGCGCGATCATCTCGGCCACGGTGTTCGCCGGGAACGACGGATGCGCCACGATCACCAGCGGCGCCACGATGATGTTGCTGATCGGCTTGAAGTCGACCAGCGGCTTGTAGGGCAGGTCGGGATAGAGGCTGGGGTTCACGCCGAACGTGCCGCTAGTGCCGACCGTCAAGGTATGGCCGTCGGTCGCGGCCTTGCCAGTCTCGGTGCCGGGAATACCGCCGCCGCCGCCCTTGTTCTCGACCACGACCTGCTGCTTCCACATGTCGGTCAGCCGCTCGGCCAGCAGGCGCGTGAAGATGTCGGCCGCCTGGCCCGGCGGGAACGGCACGATGATGCGCACCGGCTTGGCAGGCCACGCGCCTTGTGCGCGCGCCGACGGTGCGACGAAGGGTGCGGCGAGCGCGGCGGCCAGCGCGTGGCGGCGGGTGAGGGTGACGGTCATGGCTCCTCCGGTTTTGTCGCAGGCTATCACGGGAACGCCGGACGCTTCATACTGATCGCTCCTTTCTCAGGGCGGACAACACGTGCTCGGTATTCCCGTCGACTTTCTCCTGTTCGGTCTGACCTTGCTCGGCGTCGCGCTGTTCCATCGCCACACGCTGCCGGTGGCGCTGACGGGGCTCGCGGCGATCGTGCTGCACAAGCTCGTGTTCGCGGGCTTCAAGACCGGCGCCGGCCTCGCAGGTCTCGCGCTGCATTTCCAGCACGAGTGGGTGACGCTGGCGAACCTGTTCCTGCTGCTGATGGGCTTCGCGATCCTGGCGCGCCATTTCGAGGAGAGCCGCCTGCCCGACGCGATGCCGGCGCTGCTGCCCGACGGCTGGACCGGCGGCCTGGCGCTGCTCGCCCTGATCCTCGTGCTGTCGAGCTTCCTCGACAATATTGCCGCCGCGCTGATCGGCGGGACGGTGGCGCGGCATGTCTTCGGCGGCAAGGTCCACATCGGCTATCTCGCCGCCATCGTCGCGGCCTCGAATGCCGGCGGTGCGGGCAGCGTCGTGGGCGACACCACGACGACGATGATGTGGATCTCCGGCATCAGCCCGCTCGCCGTCGTCGAGGCCTATGTCGGCGCGGGCGCCGGATTCCTGATCTACGCCATCCCCGCGTCGCTTCAGCAGCATCGCCTGTCGCCGATCGCCAAGAATGCGCCGCGCGGTCTGCATCTCGAATGGATGCGCGTGGGCATCGTCGCGGCGATCCTGGTCGCGGCCATCGCCGCCAACGTCGTAGTGACCGTGAAGGCGCCGGCACTGCTCGACCGCCTGCCGGTGATCGGCCTCGCGGTCTGGGCCGTGATCCTGGCGGCGACGCCGCTGCGGCGTCCCGACTGGTCGGTCCTGCCCGGTGCCTTCAAGGGCACGATCTTCCTGCTGGCGCTGGTCGCGAGCGCCTCGCTGATGCCGGTGGAGAAGCTGCCGGCTGCGGCGTGGCAGACGGCGCTCGGCCTCGGCTTCCTGTCGTCGGTGTTCGACAACATTCCCCTCACCGCGCTGGCGCTGCGCCAGGGCGGCTACGACTGGGGCTTCCTCGCCTACGCCGTGGGCTTCGGCGGCTCGATGATCTGGTTCGGCTCGTCGGCCGGCGTCGCGCTCTCGAACCTCTATCCCGACGCCAAGTCGGTCGGCGCCTGGCTGCGCCACGGCTGGCCCGTGGCGCTCGCCTATGTCGTGGGTTTCGCCGTGATGCTCGCCCTCCTGGGCTGGCATCCCGACGCGGTCTAATCGACCGGCAATCCCAGCGTGCGGCCGGGATAGCCTGCCGTGTCGAAATAGCGGGTCTCGCCCACCGCTTGCATCTTCAGCACCGTGACGTTGCCGTTGGCGTCGGGCTCGGAGCGCAGCGTGTGCGCCTGGGCGTTGGGCGTGGCGCCGCCCGGCAGCGCTTCGGTCAGCACGCGGCCGACCAGCTTGCCCTTGTCCGTGGCCTTGAGGTTCAGCAGGTGCAGGATCGTCTTGCCGAGGTCGGCGTTGCTGGCCGGCGCGGGGTCGACGAACCCGGTGCGGAAGCTCGGGCCCTTGGCGCCCATCGTGTTGCGCGTGTCGGCGCGCGAGAACGTGCCGTGCATGCCCTGGCCCTGGCGCAGGCTGGTGTTGGCGATCTCGACGCCGCAGGTCGTGGGATCGGCGCAGCCGGTCGAGAAGGAGCGGAAGTTCACCACGATCGAGGGATGCGGCACGACCGCCGCGCCCTCGAAATTGATCGCCGACAAAGGCAGCGTGCCCGGGATCTTGCCCAGCCCATCGGCCACGAACATGCCGCTCACATAGTCCTGCGTCGACAGGAATGCGACGATCTTCTCGGCCAGCGCCTTGTCGGGCTTGGGCAGGTAGATCAGGTCCGAACCGCCGTTGCCGACCGCGAAGATCTCGGGATGCTCGGGATCGTCGCCGATCGCCGCGCCGTTCTGCCCGGGATGAGCGTTGGGCTCGACCGGCGAGCGCTTGTCGTCCTCGTTGAACAGCTTCTTGCCCAGCGCGCGGGCGAGGTCGATCGCGAGGAAGCCCGGCGGCATCTGGCCCGGCGGCACGTCCTTGTAGATCTGCGTCGCGGAGAAGCTGGTGCCGCTTTCCTTGGAGATCGTCGAGAAGCCGTGATCCGAGGTCAGGATCACGTCGGTCGTGGCATCGAGGCCGAGCTCCTTCAGCGACGCCATCAGCTTCGCGAGATTGTCGTCGGCGTTCCTGATGCCGGCGATCGAGGACGGGCCGTTGATGCCGGGCATCAGCCGGTTGAGGCTGTCGCCGTGATTGTGCTGCGTCGCGTCGGGATCGCGGCTCCAGTAGACCATCAGGAACGGCTTGTTGCGTTCCTTGAACAGCGGCAGCACGACCTTGGTCGCGACGGCGGAGAAATAGTCCTGCTGGACGACGTTGGCGACGGTCGTGCCGGGCGTCTCGAAGTTGCCGGCCTTGCCGTTCTCGCCGCGGCTCGGCGTTTGCAGCGGCAGGCCGGCCGCCGTCAACCGCTTGGTGATCTCCTCGGACAGCGGGATGCCCGGCGGCCGGCCGGTGCTGTCGTCGAAGATGATCGTGTGCTGGCCGCTGCGCTCGGTGTGGTCGAAGATCAGGGTCGGCCCGAGCTTGCCCATCGCGGCGGTCGACAGGCCCGCCTCGCGCGCGATCTTGAGGATCGTGTCCTCGTTCAGGAAATTGCCGTTGAAGTGCTTGTCGAGCTCGTTCAGCACGGCGTCGTTCTCGAGCGGCGCCACCATGCCGCGCCGGCCGGCGAGCTTCACGCCGACATAGATGTTGTTGCTGTAGTCGCCGGTGTCGCCGAGATAGTGGCCGGTCGCCATTGCCGACGCATTGGCCGTGGTGAAGGTCGGGAACAGCGAGTGCGAGTTCTCGAAGCGCACGCCCTCGCTCATCAGCGCGTGCATCGTGGGCGCATACTTGGCGGTCGCCATGCCGGCGCGCATGCCGTCGGCCACGAACAGCACGACGTTCTTCCTGGCGGGCGCCTGTTGGGCGAATGCCGGAACGGCCAGCGCGCCTGCGAGGGCGGCGGCAAGCAGCAGGCGACGGCGCATCATTTCTCTCTCCCTTATTGTCGGGGGATATTAGCCGCTATTGCCGTGACGGGAATGTTTCAATGGCGCGGGGCACGCGGTCGCGCCCATTTCTGGCCGCGGAAAGGATGGTCCTCGGGCTCGGGCGGGGTCCAGTCGGCCAGCCGCTCGTACAGGCTCGCCAGCACATGGCCGACCAAAGCGAGCAGGATGCAGTCGACGAAGCGCTGGGCGGCGGCCATCGCCGGGGCGACCCAGGGCTTGGCCGGCAGGTGCAGCAGCGCCCAGTGCAGCGCGATGTCGTCGGCGACCGACAGCAGCGCGGTGAGCGCGATCAGCACGATCAGGGTGGTGCGCACCGGGCGGCCGAGCCGCAGCGCCTCGATGAAGCCGATCGGCTCGGCGGTCGAGAAGGACGGCAGCGCCAGCGCCAGCAGGGCCACGATGGCGATGCACAGGATCATCGGCACCATCCACGGCAGCATCGACAGCGCGCCGGCCAGCGCGAACAGGCCGGCGGCGAAGGCGAGGAAGCGCGGCGTGATCAGCGAGCGGCGCAGCATGTCGACCTCCTCGCAGTCGACCGCGCCGTCGAGCAGGCTCTCCTTGATCCAGCGGTCGAGGAACATCGCGTAGATCAGGACGAACAGGAAATCCCAGCCCCAGTGGCCGCGCCAGTGGATCAGCAGCCGCTGCGTGCCCAGCATCCACGCGATGCCGGCGGCGATGCCCGCGATGGGCAGGACGATGGTCAGGAACTCGACGCGCTTGCGCACCAAAAATGCCAGCGCGTCGACCAGCAGGAGGAGAAGAGACGGCCGATCTTTGTCGGTCGGCCCATCTTCGGTCGGCGTTGCCGCCATCGCGCTCCGTCTCTACAGGGCCTTGCGCGCCAGCGCCGCGCCCTGTGCCAGGGACCTCAGCTTACCGTAGGCCGTGGCGAGCGTCATCGGCGCCATGCCGCAGTTGGTGCAGGCCTGGATTCTTTCAGGGTCGACGAACTTGCTGGCGAGCTTCAGCGTCGCGGCGACTTCCTCCGGCGTGTCGATCTTGTCCGACGCCACGTCGATGCAGCCGACCATCACGGTCTTGTTCTTCAGAAGCTTCATCAGCTCGGGCGGCACGTGGCTGTTGCGGCACTCCAGCGAGACCTGCTGGATCTTGCTGCGGTCGAGCGCGGGGAAGGTCTGCTCGTACTGGCGCCAGCTGTCGCCCAGCGTCTCCTTCCACTTGATGTTGGCCTCGATGCCGTAGCCGTAGCAGATGTGCACGGCGGTGGTGCACTTCAGCCCCTCGGCGGCGCGCTCCAGCGCCGGCACGCCCCACTCGACGGTCTCGCCGAGATAGACGTTGAAGGCGGGCTCGTCGAACTGGATGACGTCGACGCCCAGCTTCTCGAGGTCCCTGGCTTCCTGGTTCAACAGCTCGGCGAAGGCGAACGCCATCTTGGTGCGGTCGCCGTAATAGCCGTCGGCCAGGGTGTCGATCAGCGTCATCGGACCGGGCAAAGTGAACTTCAGCTTGCGCGTGGTCGCGGCGCGGGCGACGCGCGCCTCTTTCTCGTGCACGAACTTGCGGCGCTTCAGCGCCGAAGTGACGGTCGGGCAGTCGGCATCGTAGCGGTTGTTGCGGATGCCCATGCGCACCTTCTTGTCGAAGTCGACGCCGTCGACCTCGGCCAGGAAGCCGTGCACGAAATGCTGCCGCGCCTGCTCGCCGTCGGTCAGGATGTCGAGGCCGGCCTGCTCCTGGCGGCGGATGGCGAGCGCGGTCGCGTCTTCCTTGGCCTCCTGGAGCGGCTCGCCGGTGAGCGTCCACGGCGCCCACAGGACGTTGGGCGTGGCGAGCCACGAGGGCTTGGGCAGGCTGCCTGCCAGCGTCGTCTCGAACATCTATCCTCCCGAGGTCGTGTAGACCGTGTTCATTGTCCCGAGCGCGGGCTTGGCTTCGGGCGGCAGCACCTGTCCGTAGGTGCCCGGTGCGCGCCAGTGCAGGGTGCCGAAGGCCCCGCAGCTCTCGCACACCGGCCGCCAGCTCTCGTGATGGGCGCCGCAGGCCGAGCAGCGCCACGCCTTGTCGGCCGGCGCGGCGGCGGCCTTGCCCAGCCACTCGTGCACCTTGGCCTGCTCGGCGTGCGAACGCTCCTCGACCTCGGCCATCAGGCGGCAGACGCGGACCGGCGGATTGGTACCGGCCGCCGACTGGAGATAGCGGCGCGCCTCGCCCCACAGGCTGGCCTCGAGCGAGGCCTGGGCCAGCACCAGCAGGCTCTCGAGATCCTCGGGCTTCGACGCGACCAGTTTGCGCACGACGCCGACCCGCTTCAGCGGATCGCTCTCGCCCGAGGCCTTGAGATAGAGCTCGGCGAGATCGGGATGCGGCGACAGCGCCCAGCCGCGCTCCAGCGTCTTCATCGCGCGCCGGGCGTCGCCCGCCTTCAGCTGCACCTCGGCCAGGCGCCGCGACACCGCGATGCGCTCGGGCGCCAGCGCGAAGGCTTCGCGCGCGAGCGACAGCGCCGAGGCGTCCTCGCCGTCGTGCTCGGCCAGGCGGCTGCGCTCGGCCAGCAGCAGCGCCTTCAGTGCGCGGCCCTTGTCCTGGTTCACGACCTTGGAGCGCATGCCGGCCTCGAGCGTCGCCTGCGCGGCCTGCCACTGGCCGTTCTGCGCCTGCATGTCGAACAGCGAATGCACGACCCACGGCGTCTGCGGCCGGAGCTTGAAGGCGCGCTCGGCATAGTCGAGCGCGCTGCCTTGGTCGCCGTCGCGCAGCGACTGGCCGATCAGGCCGCGCAGGCCGAGGAACGCCATCTCCTCGTCGTCGATCATGGCGGTGAAGGTCTTGCGCGCGGTCTCGCGGTCGCCGGTGAGCTGGGCCGCCTGCGCCGACAGCAGGCGCGTGAGCGCGGGCTCCGACAGCAGCGCCTCGGCCTTGCGCGCGTGCTTCTGCGCCTCGATGCCGTCGCCGATCGCGACCGCGGCGAGCCCCTGCGTCAGCTCGCGATAGCCGCGGCGCTTGCGGCTGTCGCCCCAGCCTTCGAGAAGCGCGCCCGGTGCGCCGACGATCGAGCGCCAGGTCAGCCACAGGATCACGCCCAGCAGCATCAGCAGCATGACGACGACCAGCACGACGCCGACGCTGGTGTCGATGCGCCAGCCGCGCCACTCGGCCGTCAGCGTGCCCGGCCGCTCGGCCAGCCACGCCGCGGCCAGCATCATCGCCACGGCGGCGACAAACCACAGGACGACGCGGAACGTGGTCTTCATTGCGGCTTCGCCGCCGCCGGATTGGACGAGCCGAGCAGCGCGACGGCGTGCGCGGCGAGCTGGTCGACGGCGCGCTGGGCCGCGAGATGGGCGTCGGCGCGGGCGAGCCACGCGGCGGTCGCCTTGTTGGTTTGCGGCGGCAGGCTCTTCACCAGCGCCACGGCCTTGGCGACATCGCCGGCATTGAGGGCGGCCTCGGCGCGCGCGAGCTTGGCCTCGACCGAATCGCCCGCCACGTCGTCGCCGACGCGGCGCAGCGAGACCAGGCCCTTCAGCTTGCCCAGCAGACGCTCGCCGAAGGAATCGTCGGCGAGGTCGTCGGCCAGCGCTGCCTTGGCGACGGCGGGGAAATCCTGGGCGAGACGGGTGCGCGAGACCACGCCGCCGGCCGCCTGCGGCTGCAAGCCGGTCACGATCTCGCCGAGCTTGGCGTCGTCCTTCACCAGCGGCGCCAGCAGGCCCAGGTCTGTGGCGAACGGCAGGCCGGAATCGAGCGCGGCGCTGAGGCGCGCGGCGATGCCGATCACGGCGGAGGCGCGCGCGGCGGCCAGCGCCTTCTGCTCGCCGTTGCTGAGCGCGCTCGCATCGGCCTTGGCCTTCTCGGCGGCGTCGCCGATCGCGGTGCGCAGGCCCGCGATCTCGGTCTTGAGCGCGGCGACGTTCTTGTCGGTCTCCTCGTTGGCGGCCGGCCGGCGCTCCAGCACCTCGACCTTGCCGCGCAGCTCGGCGACGGCGGGATCGGTCGTGCTGCCGCGATCGGCCTGCGCCGCCGTGGTGGCGACGGCGCGCACGCGCTTCTCGAGATCGTCGAGCCGGACGCTGAACTCGTGCTTGGCGGCGTCGAGGGCGGCGGTGTCCATGACGGGTGCGGGTGCCGGCGTAGCGGCGACCGCAGGCGCCGGAGCCGGCGTCGGGCCCTGCCACAGTGCGCGCGCTTCCTGCGGCCAGTACGGCAGGGAAAGCAGCGCGGCGGCCAGCACGACGACGGCGGCGATCAGGCCGGCGATGAAGGCGCCGACGACGCCCAGCCCGCGCTTCACGATCACGGGGGCGGCGGGTTCCGCGGCGGGCGGCAGGAGAGTGGGGGTGGCGCTCGGTGTGTCGCTCATGGCTGAGGGTCCTTTTACGACGGCAGGCGGTAGCCGGTCGATCTCGTCGAGCACGCCCTGGCGGGTGGGATTTGCCGCAGCCTGCACGCTCCGGAAGGGCAAGCCCTCCAAGGGGCGGGCGGCGGCGGGGCTGATGGCGATCGCGGCCACGGCGCGGCAGGCGTCGGCGAGGCCCGCGGCCTCGACCAGGCGCGCGAAGCTTGCCGCCGCGCGCGGCGAGAAGAAGGTGGCGACGTCGAGCGTGCCGCGGCGCAGGCCTTCGGCGGCGGCGGCCGGCAAGGTATCGGCCTCGCGGGCCTCGTAGAGCGCGAAGCGCTGGACCTCGAAGCCGTCGGCCTCGAGCGCGCCGGAGAGATCGCCCGCGACATCGACGCCCGACACATGGATCAGCGGGCCCTTGGCGGGATCGAGCTTCTGGCGCGCCAGCTCGGCCAGCGCCGCGGCATCGCCGCCGGCGGAGGTCACCGAGGTGAAGCCCAGCCCCTCGGCCGTGCCGGCGGTGGTGTCGCCCACGGCGAGGACCGGCTTGCTGCGCTGCTCGGCGGCGTCGGCCAGCGCCCGCGCGCCGTTGGCGCTGGTCAGCAGCACGGCCTGAGCGGCGCCGAGGGCGGCCGCGAAATCGGATGGCGGGCTCAGCACCTGCACGGTGAACAGCGGCGCGATCACCGGCGCATGGCCGCGCTGCACGAGCGCCGTCGCCAGCGCCGTTGCCTCGCGTTCCGGCCGGGTGATCAGCACGCGCATGTCCGCTCCCTGTCCTGGCGACAAAGGTTAAAGAAGAACGACGCCCTCGTGCGCCAGGAGTTCCTGCTTGGTCGGCAGGCCGCGGCCGCCCGAGAAGCCGCCGCCCTTGCCGCCGCTGCCCAGCACGCGATGGCAGGGCACGATGATCGGAATCGGATTGCGGCCGCAGGCCATGCCGACCGCGCGCGGGCCCGAGCCCAGCGCCGCCGCCATCTGGCCGTAGGTCTCGGTCGCGCCGAACGGGATGTCGCTCATCCGCTTCCAGACGCTCTTCTGGAAGGGCGTGCCGCGCGCGGCCAGCGGCAGGTCGAACCGTTCGAGCTTGCGGGCGAAATAGCGGTCGAGCTGACGCGCCGCCTCGCGCAGCACCGGCGGCGGGGTCTCGTCGTCCGCCGGCGCGGCGGTCGCGGCCCAGCGCCCGGTCGTCCAACTGACCCTTGTCAACGTATCGTCCTCGGCCTCGAGCGCGAGGCGCCCGACGGGACTGTCCACGTACAAAATCGACATGTCGGGAGCGTAGCGTTCGCGGCCATCATTTGCCATGGTGCAGCGATGAAATGGGGAGCCAAGGGAATGGACGCCGGGGGCTGGAAACCGGGCCGCCGCGCCGTGCTGGCGGGCGCCGCCGCGCTGTGGCCGGCGTTCGCCTTCGGACAGACCACGCGCCGCCCGGCCGATCCCTCGGGCCCGCCGGTCGTGTTCGTGCACGGCAACGGCGATTCGGCCGCCCTCTGGATCAACAATATCTGGCGTTTCGAGACCAACGGCTTCAAGCGCGGGCTGCTGTTCGCCATCGACCTGCCGTGGCCGCTCGCGCGCTCCGACGATTCCAAGGAACAGCAGTACCGGTCCTCGACCGCCGACCAGATGAAGGAGCTCGCCTCCTACGTGGCGCAGGTCAGGAAGACGACGCGCCAGGGCAAGGTCGCGCTGATCGCCTCCTCGCGCGGCGGCAACACCGTGCGCAACTACCTGAAGAACGGCGGCGGCGCGGCGCATGTCAGCCACGCCATCCTGTGCGGCACGCCCAACAAGGGCATCGTGATCTCCGATTCGATGCTGGTCGGCAGCGAGTTCAACGGCGCCGCGCCGTTCCTCAAGGGCCTGAACGGCGGACCGGACGACCTGATTCCCGGCGTGCAGATGATGGCGATCCGCTCCGACAAGAACGACAAGTACTCGCAGCCCGACGCGCGCTTCGTCGGCAATCCCGGCAAGCCGACCGGCGTGAGCTACGACGCGTCCGAGCTGCGCGGCGCGAAGAACGTCATCCTCGACGGCCTCGATCACCGCGAGACGGCTTTTCACAAGCTGGCTTTCGCCGCCCAGTACGAGTTCATCACCGGCAAGGCGCCGGCCACCCTGTTCATCGCCCAGGAGCCGCTGCCGGTGCTGAACGGCAAGGTGACCGGCATCGCGCCCGACAACAGCTACACCAACCTGCCGGTCGCAGGCGCCGTCGTGGAGGTCTACGACGTCGACCCGCACAGCGGCGAGCGCAAGGGCGCGCAGCCGGTGCACAGGAAGACGACCGGCGCCGACGGGCTGTGGGGGCCGTTCATCGGCCACTCCGATGCGGCCTACGAATTCGTGCTGACCCTGCAGGGCCAGCCGACGACGCACACCTACCGGTCGCCGTTCCTGCGCGGCAGCGACGTGGTCGACCTGCGGCCGATGCCGTTCGGCAAGGGCGACGACCAGGCGGGCGCGGTGGTGATCATGAGCCGCGCGCGCGGCTATTTCGGCGTCGGCCGCGACAAGTTCAGCCTCGACGGCAAGGTCCCGCCCGGCATCAACGACGGCGTGCCCGGCACCGCGAGCGGCAAGATGACGTTCGACGCCACGCCGCGCACGGTCGCGGCCGTGTTCAACACCGAGACCATCGCCGCCCGCACGTGGCCGGTGAAAGAGAACCACACGGTGGTGGCGGAGTTCATGAACTAGGCGCTCGCACCGCGAGCGCCGGCACAGCGCAGAACAGATACGCGGCGTTGCGACTATTTCCCGTACGTGTACTTGAAGTCGCAGTGACTCGCGCCCTGCATGATGGTCTGCGAGCGCTCGAGCTTCATCTTCGGGTCGTAGCCCTCGCAGAAGGCGCCGTCGCGATTGCACGACAGCAGCGCGCCGATCTCGCCCAGGCCCATCGCCTTGTAGGTCTCGGCGTAGCGGCAGCGCACGACGTTGAACGTGAACTCGGTGTCGCTCGCGGTCTTGACCTCGATCTCGAGCGCGCCGCCCTTGGTCCAGAGCGGCATCACGTCCTGGAACGCCTGGAGCGACGTCCCGCCCGGCGCCGCGGCGGCGAACTGGCGGGCCTGCTCGATGGCGGAACGGCGCACGGACTCCGCGATCGTCTTGCGGGCGACCTCGACGCCGTGGCTCGCCTTCAGGGTCTCGTAGACCTCCTTCAGGATCTCGGCCTCGATCTTCCTCTTCTCGAGCATCGACAGGCCTTCGGGATGCGCGGACTGTGTCATCGGAACCACTCCCGGAACGGATGTGCGAGCCTACACCTTGACATCATGCCTGTCGGATGAAATATCCGGCCGCAATGACCCTGTTCGCCGCCTTTCCGTCGCGACGCCGCCGCTTGCAAAAGTGGTTTGAAGACGCGCGCGCTTAAGAAACGCGCCGTTTCGTGAAGCCGCTGGAAAGAATGAGCGGCTTCCACCTTCTCCTTTCTTCTCCAGTCGGCCCGCTCCCCAAGGCCCTTCTATCCGAGAGAAAGACACCATCATGAGCACGAACAAGACCAAGATCTTCATCGACGGCCAGCACGGCACCACCGGCCTGCAGATCCTCGACCGGCTGAAGGGCCGGCCCGACATCGAACTGCTCGAGCTGCCGATGGCCGACCGCAAGGACCTCGGCAAGCGCGCCGAGATCGCCAAGGCGTCCGACATCACCGTGCTCTGCCTGCCCGACGCGGCGGCCAAGGAGCTGGTCGCGGCGATGGGCGATGCCGACACGGTGGTGATCGACGCCTCGACGGCGCATCGCGTGGCCGACGGCTGGACCTACGGCTTCCCCGAGATGGCCAGGGACCAGCGGCAGAAGCTGCTCGCCTCCAACCGCATCAGCAATCCGGGCTGCTACCCGACCGGCGCGATCGCGCTGCTGCGGCCGCTGATCGACGCCGGCCTCGTGCGCAAGGACTCGACGCCCGCGGTGTTCGGCGTGTCGGGCTACAGCGGCGGCGGCAAGGACCTGATCGCCGTGCACGAGAAGCCGGACGTCGAGCCATTCGGCCTCTACGGCCTCGGTCTCGCGCACAAGCACGTGCCGGAGATGAAGAAGTACACCGGCCTCACCCATGCGCCGCTGTTCGTGCCGTCGGTCGGCCACTATGCCCAGGGCATGCTGATCACCGTGCCGATCACGCGCGACATCACCACCAAGCAGGTGACGGCCAGGGACGTGCACGGCGTGCTCGCCGACTACTACAAGGGCGAGCAGTTCGTGCCGGTGCGGCCGTTGGGCGACAAGTCGTGGCTGGAGCGGGACCAGTTCCTGCGTGCCGACCGGCTGACCAACACCAACACGATGGAGCTGGCGGTCTACGGCAACGATGCCGACGGCAACGTGGTGGCGATCGCCTCGCTCGACAATCTCGGCAAGGGCGCGTCGGGTGCGGCCGTGCAGGTGATCAACCTCAAGACGGGCGTCGACGAAGCCACCGGCCTCGCCACCGGCTGAGCGGCCATGATCGCGACACGGCAGGCGACGGCCGCCGACGCGGCCGCCATCCGCGCGCTGACGCGCGAGGCCTACGCCAAGTGGGTCGCGGTCACCGGCCGCGAGCCGCTGCCCATGCGGGTCGACTACGACGAGGCGGTGAAGAGCCACCGCTTCGATCTCCTCTACGACGACGACACGCTGGCGGCGCTGATCGAGACCGCGCGCGAGGCCGACCATGTTCTGATCGTGAACGTGGCGGTCGCGCCGTCGCAGCAGAAGCGCGGCCGCGGCCGCCGGCTTCTCGCACTGGCGGAAACGATCGCGCGCGCTGCCGGCCTTACAACGATGAAGCTCTACACGAACAAACTGATGGCCGAGAACATCGCGCTCTATCAGCGGTTGGGCTACCGCATCGACCGCGAGGAGCCGTCGGGCGGCCACGTCCAGGTGCACATGAGCAAGGCGATCGGCGGAAGGCCGGCGCACAGCGGACTACCGACGCCCGACGCGCCCTAATCCAGGCGAAAGTGTTTCGTTGGTTACGCGAGCGCGTGAACGCGCTTGGATTCCCGACCGTGTGTCCTTAATCAGCCTCCAGGGTGTGCGCTGATTAAGGTGGCGAATATGTGTGCGCAGCCCATCCTCGAACGTGAAGATCAGATGCAGCGCCTGTCGGCGGCGCTCGCGGAGGCGTCGGCGGGCCATGGCCACATCGTCCTGGTGAGCGGCGAGGCCGGCATCGGCAAGACGAGCTTCGTCGAGCACTTCGCCGAAACCGTGCGCAAGCCCGCCTGCGTGGTGTCGGGCCACTGCGATCCGCTGTTCACGCCGACGCCGCTGGGGCCGCTCTACGACATCGCCCGCCAGAGCAACGGCCGCCTGCTCGAGTTGCTCGAGAGCGGCGCGCCGCGCGCCGCGTTGTTCTCGTCGCTGCTCGGCCTCGTCGGTACGGCGGAGGGCGCCTATGTCGTGGTCATCGAGGACATCCACTGGGCCGACGAGGCGACGCTCGACCTGGTGAAGTATCTCGGCCGCCGCATCGCCTCGACGCGCATCCTGCTGGTGCTGACCTATCGTGACGACGAGGTCGCGGGCCAGCCCTCGCTGCGCCGCCTGCTGGGCGACCTCGCGGCGTCCAAGTCGACCCTGCGCATCGAGCTGCCGCGCCTGTCGATGGAGGCGGTGCGCGTGCTGGTGGCCGACCGCCCGGTCGATCCGGCGGAGCTGCATCGCCAGACCTCGGGCAACCCGTTCTATGTCACCGAAGTGCTGTCGAGCGGATCGCGCGGCGTGCCGGCCACGGTGCGCGACGCGGTGCTGGCGCGCGCCGCGCGTCTCGCGCCCGCCGGCCGCGCGGTGCTCGACGCCGCCGCGGTGATCGGCAGCCGCATCGATCCCGCGATGCTCGAGAAGGTGCTGGGCGGCGCGGTCGAGGGGCTGGGCGACTGCATCCAGATCGGCGTGCTCGAGGTCGACGACGGCGGCATCGCCTTCCGCCACGAGCTCGGCCGCAAGGCCGTGCTGTGCGACATGGACCCGGCGCGGCGGCGCGAGCTCAACCGGCTGGCGTTCGAGGCGCTGAAGAACGCGGGCCATCGCCGCTCGGATCTCGCGCTGCTGGTCCAGTACGCGGCGGGCGCGGGCGACAGCGACGCGGTGATCGAGTACGGCGTCGCCGCGGCGCAGGCCGCGACCTCGGCCGGCGCGCACCGCCAGGCCGTGGCGCACTATGCGCGCGTCATCGAACATGCCGCCGACCGCCCCGACGAGGAACGCGCGGGCTATTGCGAGGCCTATGCCGAGGAGTGCGCCATCGTCGACGCGCTGCCCGAGGCCGAGCGTGCGCGCCGGCTGGCGGTCGAGCTGCGCCGCGCCACCGGCAACCGGCTCAAGGAGGGCGAGAACCTCGCGGAGCTGGCCTGGCCGCTGGTGCGCAGCGGCCGCAACGCCGCCGCGGAGGCCACCATCCGGCAGGCGATCGTGGTGCTCGAGGCGCTGCCGCCGTCGCGCCATCTCGCCAACGCCTATCGCATCCAGGCGCATCTCACGATGCTCGACCGCGACTGCCCGGTGGCCGTGCGGCTGGGACACCAGGCGATCGCGCTGGCCGAGCGGTTCGGCGACAAGGTGACGATCGCCGCCGTCGAGAACGTGATCGGCTCGGCGCTGATGACCAGCGGCGAGGGCGAGGAAGGGCTGGCCCATCTCCAGCGCTCGATCGCGCTCGGCCGCGAGATCGGCTTCGACAGCGTGGTCGGCAACGGGCTGATGAACATCGGCAGCTCGTGGGGCGAGCTCTATCGCCTCGCCGAGGCCGAGCAGAGCCTGGCCGAGGGCATCGCCTACACCGCCGAGCGCGACCTCGACTACGCCAACCACTACATGCACGCCTGGCTGGCGCTGATCCGCCTCTATCAGGGCCGCTGGGAGGAAGCCGCCACGATCGCGCGCGGCGTGATCGCCCGGCCCGACGCCTCGGTGATCAGCCGCATCATGGCGCTGGTGGCGCTGGGCCGCGTGCATGCGCGGCGCGGCGATGCCGATCCCGGTCCGGTGCTCGACGAGGCGCTGGAACTGGCGACGCAGACCGGCACCTTGCAGCGGCTGGCGCCGGTGCGCGCGGCGCGGGCGGAAGCGGCGTGGCTGGCGGGCGACGGCGCGCGCGCCGCGGCCGAGGCGCGTGCCGCCTACGATCTCGCCACGCGCCACAGCCACCGCTGGTTCACCGGCGAGCTGCTGCTGTGGCGGACCCTTGGCGGCGACGGCATCGACCTGCCGACCTGGGCGGCCGCGCCGTTCCTGTGGCAGCTCAAGGGAAGCTGGCGCCGCGCGGCCGAAGCGTGGGGCGCGCTGGGCTGCGTCTACGAACGGGCGCGCGCGCTGGCCGAGGGCGATCATGCCGCGCAAATCGAGGCGCTGGAGATCTTCACCGAGCTGGGTGCCGCGCCCGCCGCCGCGGCGCTGCGCCAGCGCATGCGCGATGCCGGCGTGCGCCGCATCCCGCGCGGGCCGCGCCAGTCGACGCGGCAGAACGCGTTCGGGCTGACGACGCGCGAGCTGCAGATCCTGGGCTGCCTGTCGACCGGGCTCACCAACTCGGGCATCGGCCTGAAGCTCCATGTCTCGCCCAAGACCGTCGACCATCACGTGTCGTCGGTCCTGTCGAAGCTCGGCGCCGCGTCGCGCGGCGAGGCCGCGCGCATCGGCCGGGCCAAGCAGCTGATCGCGTAGCAGTTGGACCGCGGGCTTCCAGCCCGCTCATGAGCGCGCAGGATGCGCGCGGTCCACAAAATGGGGAGGCCGTCCCGCTAAATTGGGGAGGTCCTGCCGATGCGCGGCAGGGCCCGCGTGCATAGGTTCCGGGCTCTTCGCTGCACCGCAGCAGAAAGGTCGAACGATGCACATTGGAACTTGTTTTTGCGGCGCCGTGACGTTGGAAGCGACCGGCGAGCCGGAGGCGATGGGCTACTGCCATTGCCGTTCGTGCCGCTCGTGGTCGGGCGGTCCGGTCAACGCCTTCAGCCTCTGGAAGCCGGCGGCGGTCAAGGTCGCGTCGGGTGAGCGCCACGTCGCCACCTTCAGCAAGACGCCGCTCAGCGAGCGCAAGTACTGCGCCAAGTGCGGCGGTCACCTGATGACCAACCATCCGCCGCTCGGCCTGGTCGACGTGTTCGCGGCGACCCTGCCGACCCTGCGCTTCGCGCCGGGCGTCCACGTCAACTACGCCGAGACCGTGCTGCCCATGAAGGACGGCCTGCCCAAGCTCAAGGACTTCCCCAAGGAGTTCGGCGGCTCGGGCGAGGCGATCCCCGAGTAGCACCACACCGGCTCCCCCGCGCGCGACGGTTGCCTTTCCTTCCCGGCCGCCGCGCGTGGACCCCGCCCTCTCCGTCCGTTTCCACCCGCTGCCATGGTTCCCAATCCCATGGTCCGGATCGGACGGAGAGGGCTCCCCATTTTCCCCTCTCCGTTTCCCCCGAATCGAACATGAAAATCGGCGCTGATCAGACGCAGCGCTTCGCGCTCTATGGCGCGGGCGTGATCGTGCTGGCGACCTATGCCGGCGTCCTCTCCAAGCTGCACGGCGGCCCGGTCGCGGTGGCGCCGATGATGGCGGTGTTCGCGGCCGCCCTGGTGTCGAGCGTGGCGGGCTTCGCCTTCTCGGCGATCTGCGGCGCGCTCCTGTTCCACCTGATTCCCGATCCGGTGCACGTCGTGCAGATCATGATGATCTGCTCGGTCGGCGGGCAGGCGACCATGGTGTGGTCGCTCCGCCGCAGCATCGACTGGTACGCGCTGTCGCCGTTCCTGATGGGCGGCGCGTTCGGCCTGCCGGTCGGCCTCTACATCCTGCTGCACAGTGCGCCGCATGTCTCGATGGGGATCATCGGCTGGCTGCTGATCGCCTATGCGGGCTTCATGCTGCTGCGCCGCCCGACAGTGGCGCGCCGGCAGAGCGCTCGGCGCGACGCGATCGCGGGCTTCCTCGGCGGCCTGACCGGCGGCATCGCGGCCTTCCCGGGCGCCGCCGTCACCATCTGGTGCGGCTTCAAGGGCTGGAACAAGGAACGCCAGCGCGGCCTCTACCAGCCGTTCATCCTGATCATGCAGGTGGCGGGCCTGTTCATCATGGCGGCCGAGGCATTCGCCGGCATCCAGCACCGCGGCTTCGATTGGCACGGCGTGCTCTACCTGCCCGCGATGCTGCTCGGCACCGCGGTCGGCATGAGCCTGTTCAACCGGCTGAACGACCGCCAGTTCGGCCGCGCGGTGAACTTGCTGCTGATCGTGTCGGGCGTGAGCTTCCTGCTCTGACTAGCGCCGCAGCTCGTGATAGCGACGGTATTCCTGGACGTCGCGCCAGGGGATGTCGTTGGGATAGCAGTAGAGGTCCTGCCGGCGCGTGCGCTGGTTGTAGAGGCTCTTGTCGGCGCATTGCTGGCCGTTCCAGGCGTAGCTGTACGGGCAGGGGCAGTCCTTCGATCCGAACTGCGCGATCGAATCGCGGATGATCATGTTGCGGATCTCGTCGTCGCCGTAGCGCTGCGCGTGCGCCGTCGTCGCCAGCAACAATGCCGGTAGGGCGACGAGTGAAAGAAGAGTCTGGCGGATCATGCTTGGCCGATCATGCGGGCGCGAAGATGCCGTCGCCCGCGGCGCGCTTCAAGGCCGGCGCCGCTGTCGTGCGCGGGGCGGCGAACGCGGGATCGCGCTGGAGCGTCGGCAGGCAGCGGTCGGCGAACAGGCGCGCGTTCTTCTCGGCCTCGTGGTGCGGCAGGTTGCCGAACGAGAACTCGGCCACCAAGTGCTCGTGCCCCGTCACCTTCTGGAGATCGCCCAACTGTTGCAGGCAATCGTCGGGCGTGCCGACGATCTGGATCGAGACGTAGAAGTCGGTCGCCTTCTTGAGGTTGGCCGGGTCCTTCAGCTTGGCGTAGGTGCGCGCGGTCTTGCCGTAGGCTTCGTAGCCCTTGACGTTGGCGAGATGGCCGTCGGAGAAATGATAGTGGTCGTCGATCGACTGCCACTTGCGGCCGAGATACTTGATGGCGCGCTCGTTCGCCTCCTCGCGCGTCTCGGCGCAGGAGATGTTGGTCAGGATGATCGGCGCCTTGGGCGTGAAGCCCGCCGCCCGGCTCATCGTCTGGAACGTCTCGATGTCCTCGCGGCACTTGGCCCATTCGTTCTGCATGATCATCAGCATGCCGAAGCCCAGCTTGGCGATGACCTCCGCCGACTCCGGGCTGACCGACGAGGCATAGAAACGCCGCTCGGGATTGGACATCGGCCGCGGCCGGATCGACAGGCGCGGGATCTTGAAGAACTGGCCGTCATGCTCGAACGAGTCGTTGGCCAGTGCCTTGACCACGATTTCCGCCGCCTCGGCAAAACGCGGCCGCGCCTCGCCCATCGGGATGCGGAAGCCCTCGTACTCGGTCGAGGCGGCGCCGCGGCCGAAGCCGAACAGGCAGCGCCCGCCGCACATGATGTCGAGCAGCGCGATCTGCTCGGCGACCCGGATCGGGTCGTGCCACGGCAGCACGACCACCGAGGTGCCCAGCTGGATGCGTTTGGTGCGGCCCGCGAAGTAGGCCAGCAGCTGCAACGGCGCGGGCGACATGGCGTAGCCGGTGAAGTGATGCTCCAGCGCCCACAGCGAGTCGAAGCCCAGCGGCTCGACCAGGTCGCCCAGCTGGAAATGCTCCTGCACCACGGCGACGTCGGGCTTGCCGTGCTCGTAGAGCATGTTCATCGCCATGCCGACCTTCATGCGCGTCCTCCGGATTTTTCTGCTCGAATTGTCGGGCGCGGATCGGCACGTGGCAAGACGGCGGTGCCTATTGCGGTCGCAGCATGCCGTTGATCTCGTCGCCGATGGTCTGGATTTCCGCTTGAGACAGCTCGCCGAGCACGTCGACGCCTCGAATTGCGTCAACCGCCGTGATGGGAGGGCAGGTTCGATCCAGCAGGACGTACAGAACGTTGTTGTAGCCCGATCCATCAATGAAAAGCCGGGGCTTGGAATTGATCAAGAACCCCGTTCCGGTCGTTCCGGCGCCGAACGTCAGCGCTACGCGATAGTGCTTCCCGTCGCCTCTCGGTATTGGAAGCGGGAGGTCCAGGACCTGAACCAGCTGCCTTCCGTCTGGAAAGGGGAAGAATAGAAAAGTTCGCGGCGCTTGACCCATGCTCGATGACAATAGCCGATCAGATCGGCCCGTCGTACCGCCTGAGGAACAACCTTGTCGCGGAGGCCGCCGCCGGCAGCATGGCGCGGCCGATCAGCGGGTTCATGTCGAGCGGCTTCAGCAGCATCTTCACCGCCATGGTGTGCGGGAAGTGGCCGCGCATCAGGGCGAGCACGCGATCGCGATAGGCGTCGTAGTCGGCGCGCTCGAAGTCGAAGCCAGGGTTGCGGCTGAGGAAGATCGCCTTGTAGGCGCAGTAGGTGTCCTCGGTTTCGACGTCGGCGGCGCGCTTCAGGAGCGTGCGCAGCACGGCGAAGCGGCTGGGCTTCTCGCTCTTCCGGTAGCGCAGGAAGTAGCGGTGGAAGTGCTTGTAGTGGCGGACCTCGTCGGCGCTGATCGCGGCGGCGAGTTTCCGCAGCACCGGCTCGGGGCTGGCGTCGGCCAGCGCACGGTAGAAGCTCGCGGTGCCGGTCTCGATGACGCAGCGCGACGCCATCTCGAGCGCGCGCTGTGGCGCCAGCCGGTCGGGCGTGCAGAGCGGGCCGTACTCGGCATGGAACAGGCGGTACGCAGCCTGCCAGTCGAACTCGGGCCACGCGGTCTGGACGTATTTCTTGAGCGCCGCGCCGTGTTGCAGCTCCTCGCGCTCCCAGCGATCGGCCAGCCAGCCGGCGACCTCGGGGTCGTCGCGGAAGTAGTCGACCAGGTTCCTGGTGTAGACGTCCGAAGTGATCTCGATGAACGAGGCCGAGGTCACCAGCTCGAACAGCAGCGGCTCGTCGCGCAGGCTCTCGCGGTCCAGCGCCCTATAGGGAATGTCGTCGATCGACCAGCTTGCCCCAGCGACTTTGCTCATGGCACGCCTCTCATTCTCCCGATCCAGACCCGCGGAGGGGAACGTCACCTTACCGTCAAAGTTGCGCTTCGGGCAGTTCCGTCCGGGGAATACCGCATATTCTCTTGACAAAAGATGCGGAAAATGCAATGATATGGGATGCCTTTTTCGTCAGTGGACCGCGCGCTTCCAGCGCGCCTCATGAGCGCGCTGGAAGCGCGCGGTCCAATGAAACTCTCCCTTATTTTCGCTTTTGCGGCGTTGGCGCGCCGCCGGAGGGCGCTCAAAAGACGCGATTCGCTGCAGTCCGGGGGCCGCTGGTTTTCCGCGTCCCTTATTAAAACGGCTTTAACCCAGCGCCCCCGAGGCGCGCAGGCGGTCGATCTCGGCCGGTTCGTAGCCCAGCTCGGCCAGGATCGCCTCGGTGTCGGCACCATGCGCCGGGCCGGGACCGGGCGGCGCGGGCGCCGCGGCGAAGGACAGGCGGATCGGCGCGGAGATCGAGCGCGGCATCTCGGCGACGGCGGTCTGCACGACGGCGCCGTTGGCGGTCGCCTGCTCGTCGTCGGGTACGTCGCGCAGCACGCCCAGCAGGCCGAAAGTGATCTCGTGCTGGCGCAGGCGCGTCTTCCACTCGGGCCAGGGGCGCGCGGCGAACACCGGATCGAGGATGGCGGCCAGCTCGGTCGCATGGGCGCGGCGGATCTCGGTGGTGCGGAAGCGTGGATCGTCGAGCAGGTCGGTGCGCTCCAGCGCCTTGCACAGTTCCGGCCACAGCTTGTCCTCGCGCACGATGGTGAGCTGGATCCAGCGCCCATCCTGTGTGCGATACTGGTTGGCGAGCGCGCTTCTGGGTTTGGTGCGCGGCGGCCGCGGCGCGACGAAGGCGCCGAGCAGGGCGCCCTGCGCCAGCAGGCCGTTCGACCACAGGCCCGAGGCGTGCAGCGAGGTCGAGACCTCGCTGCCCTCTCCGGTGCGCTCGCGGTGCAGCAGCGCCATCGAGATCGCGGCGAACAGGTTCATGCCGGCCATCTGGTCGCCCTGCGCCGGCAGCGAGAAAGCGGGCGGGCCGCCTTCGTAAGTCAGCGCATCGAGGAGCCCGGAGCGCGCGAAGAAGGCCGTCGAGTCGAAGCCCGGCTGCTCGGCGTCCGGGCCCTGCTCGCCATAGCCGGTCATCGACGCATAGATGAGCCGCGGGTTGAGCGGCGCCACGTCGGCGTAGCGCATCCGCAGGCGCTCGCGCACCTTCAGCGGGAAGTTCACCACCATCACGTCGGCGGTCCTGACCAGCCGGTCGAAAGCGGCGCGGCCGTCGGCGTTCTTGAGGTCGAGCACGATGGCCCGCTTGTTGCGGTTGATCAGGTGCCAGCAGAAATTGACCGGGTGCTGCGGGATCGAGTGTGCCTGCCCCAGCTTGCGCTGCGGGTCGCCGTCGCCCGGCGGCTCGATCTTGATGACCTCCGCGCCGTAGTCGCCCATCACCGTGCTGGCGACCGGCCCCGCGATGAAGCTCGCCAGGTCGAGCACGCGCAAGCCGTGCAGCGGCAGGGTGCTGGCGGGTGCGGCCGGTGCAGCCATTGATGTTTCCTCTCCAAACCCTTAACCAGCCTACTCCCATGGCTTCGCTCAAGGAAAACCTTCAACGCGCCGCGCCCGGCCTCGTCCTCGGCGCGGCCTTCGTCGCCGCCCTGATCTGGCTGCCCGCCGGCTGGGCCATGGTGGTGGGCGCCCTGTTCGCGCTGGTCGGCGTGGTGCGGTTGCGCCGCCCCATGCTGCGCAACGGCGCGCTGGCGCTGGCCTCGCTGCTGCTCGCCATGGCCGCGGTCGAGCTCGCCTTCTGGATGCTGGCGCCCAACGCGCCCAATGTCGGCGCGAGCAAGCAGGAAACGCCGCCCGACTGGTATCCGCAGGACCCTGACCTGGGATTCAAGCCGCGGCCCAACACCACGATCGCGGCGACCGCGAGCTATGACGGCAAGCCGCTCTACAACGTCACTTATCACATCGACGACAAGGGCGGCCGTGTCGTGCCGGGCTCGGTCGACCAGGGCCCGACCTGGCTGTTCGTCGGCGACTCCTACATGTTCTCCGAGGGCGTCGAGGACCGCGACACCTTGCCGTCGATGTTCGCGCGCCGCCTCGATCCGCCGGCGCATGTCGTGAACACCGGCGTGCCGGGCTACGGCTCGACCAACATCGTGCGCGCTTTCGAACTCGGCACCTACGACAAGCAGGTGATCGGCAAGGTCGCCGCGGTGATCGCCTGGGCGACGCCGCCGCTGCTGATCCGCGTCACCGGCGATGCGAGCTGGATGAACACCTCGCCGCGCTACGACTTCGGCAGCGACGGCAAGCTGCACTGGTCGGGCTCGTTCGGCACCTATCGCTGGACGCATCCGTGGGCGGGCGCCTCCTACTATGCGCGTTCCAATGTCGGCTGGATCCGCCGCGCCACCGAGGAATACATGGAGCGCGAGCAGACGAAGCTCTACATCGCGCTGATGGCGCGGCTCGCCGAGCTGGCGCGCGAGCGCTACGACGCGCCG
Source organism: Pseudomonadota bacterium (assembly GCA_018240695.1). Classification (GTDB taxonomy): domain Bacteria; phylum Pseudomonadota; class Alphaproteobacteria; order Reyranellales; family Reyranellaceae; genus Reyranella. The sequence goes on from JAFEFH010000014.1 coordinate 38,396, forward strand.
CTGATCCTGCTCAGCAACGGGCCGGAGAAGGAGCCCGCCGACCAGCCGGACCTGCAATACCTGCCGGCGTTCGACGGCCTGCGCGCGCTCGGCATTCCCATCGTCTCGGTGCGCAAGAAGCTGGGACCGGTGCGCGACTGGCAGCAATATTTCATCCCGCACGACGGCCATCCGACGCCGAAGATGAACGCGCTGGTCACCGACGCGCTGATCGAGACCCTGACGACGCTCAAGGACAAGAAGGCGCAATGAGCGCGGCGGCGCCCGGCTCGGTGTCGACTCTGGCGCCGATGCGGGCGCTCAACCGCCCGAAGCCCGAGGTCGTGGTCGAGCGCCGCGCCGACGGCACCTTGATCCTGTCCTCGCCGCGCGCGCTGCCGGCCGACCTGCCGCTGGTGATCGACCTCTTGGGCCGCGCCGCCGAGACCCGGCCCGACGTCACGTTCCTGGCCGAGCGCCGCGGGCCTTCGCGCGCGTGGCAGAAGATCACCTATGCCGAGGCCTGGGCGAAGACGGGCGCGGTTGCGTCGTGGCTGATCGCGCAAGGGCACGGGCCCGGCACGCCGCCGCTCGCGATCCTGTCCGACAACAGCCTCGAGAACGCGCTGTTCCTGCTGGGCGGCTTGCGCGCGGGCGCGCTGGTGGCGCCGGTGTCGCCGGCCTATGCGCTGTCGGGCGACTTCAGCCGCCTCGACCATGTCCTGTCGATCGTCGCGCCGGCATTGGTCTTCGCGCAGGACAGCGTCGCCTACGGCGCGGCGCTGGATCGCGCGGAGAAGGGCGGTGCACGCACCGTCACGGTCGATGGTAGACGCGGCCTGCCGTTCGGCGCGCTCGCATCGGCGTCGGTCGATGCGGCGGTGGCCGAGCGGCGGATGCACATCACCGCCGACACGCCGGCCAAGATCCTGTTCACCTCGGGCTCGACCGGCCTGCCCAAGGGCGTGCTCAACACGCACGGCAATCTCGCCTCGGGCGTCGAGATGATCCGCATGGTCGGCGAACCGCTCGATCCGCAGCGCATCGCCGTCGCGCTCGACTGGCTGCCGTGGCACCACACCTGGGGCGGCAACGCCAACCTCAACAGCCTGCTGCGGATCGCGGGCTCTCTTTATATAGACGGCGGCCGGCCGGTCGCCGGGCGCTTCGCGGAGACGGTCGAGAACCTGCGCGAGCTGTCGCCGTCGAGCTTCGGCTCGGTGCCGGCGGCCTATCCGCTGCTGCTCGACGCGCTGGAGAAGGACGCCGACCTGCGCGCCAGGTTCTTCAAGAACATGCGCGGCCTGGGCTATGGCGGCGCGCTGCTGCCGCAGGAGAGTTTCGAGCGGCTACAGGGCACCGCGACGGCGCAACTGGGCGAGCGCCTGCCGTTCGGCTGCGGCTGGGGCATGACCGAGACGACCAGCACCGGTCTCATGGTGCACTGGAACGTCGACCGCGCGGGGCTGCTCGGCCTGCCGCAGCCCGGCCTGCGGGCCAAGCTCGTGCCGGCCGGCCAGTCCGATGGCGGCGACCGCTACGAGCTGCGGGTGAAGGGCCCCAACGTGACGCCGGGCTATTGGCGCGACCCCGCCGCCACCGCGGCCGCCTTCGACGAGGAAGGCTTCTTCCGCACCGGCGACTCCGCGCGCTGGGTCGATCCGGCGCGGCCCGAGGCGGGGCTCGCCTTCGCCGGCCGGGTCGCCGAGGAATTCAAGCTGGCCTCGGGCACCTGGGTGCGCGCCACGACCCTGCGCACCCGCCTGCTCGACGCGCTGCAACCCTATGTTCGCGATCTTGTGATCGCCGGGCCCGACCGGCCGTGGCTGGGCGCGCTGGTCTGGCTCGATCCCGCCGCCTGCACCGGGGATTGGCGGGGCGCGCTGGCCGGGCAGCTCGCGGGGTTCAACCAGAGCGCGGGCGGATCGAGTAATTGCATCCTGCGGCTGCTGCCGCTCGACGCGCCGCCCTCGGTCGCCGACGGCGAAGTGACCGACAAGCGTTCGCTCAACCCGCGGCGGGTGCTCGAGCGCCGCGCCGCCGAGGTTGCGCGTCTTTATGCGGACCCCATCGATTCGGCCGCGATTTCTGCTTAGAGTGCACGCCAGCTGAACGGCAAAAGCCGTCTGTTGTTCTCGGGAGGGACGATGATGAAGTCGATGATTCGTTCGGTGCTGGCAGGCTTGGCCGTGTGCGTTGCGGTGGCCGGTCCCGCAGTCGCGCAAAAGAAGGGCGGTACGCTCACCGTGGGTGTCGAGCTCGACATTCCCGGCTTCGATCCGCTGAAGGTCGGCGTCTACGACACCTCGGCCAACATCGCCGCGGACCTGATCTTCGACACGCTGACCCGCATGGGTCCCGGCGCCAAGGTGCTGCCGCGGCTCGCCGAGTCGTGGTCGTCGAGCCCCGACTTCAAGGTGTGGACCTTCAAGCTGCGCCCGAACGTGAAATTCTCCGACGGCACGCCGTTCAACGCCCAGGCCGTGGCGTGGAACTACAACCGCCAGAAGGACCCGAAGAACAACTGCCGCTGCGCCTTCTACATCTCGTCCTACATCAGCATCGAGGCCAAGGACGATCTCACCGTCGTCTTCACGCTCCGCGATCCGGCGGTCGATCTCCCGGGCACGCTCACCGTGCCGTCCTCGAACAACGTCATGCAGTCGCCGGCCGCGATCCAGGCCAAGGGCGACGACTACAACCGCAATCCGGTCGGCACCGGCCCGTTCATCATCAAGTCGTGGACGGCGGGCGATCGCATGGTGCTCGAGCGCAACCCGAACTACTGGGACGCCGGCAAGCCCTATCTCGACCGCATCGTGATCCGCCCGCTGCCCGACTCGCAGTCGCGCTTCGCCAGCCTCTTGTCGAAGGAGACCGACGTGGTGTGGGCCGACGAGTTCGAGTCCGACAACATCCAGCGCGCGCGCAAGAACTCCGCGCTCACCGTGAACGACTATGTCGG